>CALHXW010000191.1 GCA_938040325.1 uncultured bacterium
ATGAAAGTCGACCCCTTGGAGTTGGCCGGCGTCTGCCAGACCGCCAGGGCTGAAGGTGTTGACCTCGATGATGTGGTCTCCGACGACGTCGAGACCTACCCAGCGCAGACCGTCGGCGCGCAGGATGGGACCGACGGCGTCGACCAGATCGTGGTCGTGCTGGCGAAGCGCTGGCGCGGCAGGGACGGCGCCTACATGGACGTTGCTGCGGAAGTCACGGCCGCGCGGCACGCGGCGCACGGCAGAGAACTTGCCGTCGATCGCAAGCAGCTCACCGTCGATGAGGATGATCCGAGTGTCGCCCTCGGATGCTGCCGGGAGGAAGCGCTGAGCCACGACGAAGCCCATCTCCAAGCTCAGCTCGAGGAGCTGGTTGACATTGCGCTGGTTGTCGCGCGTCAGGTGGAACACGCCGCGCCCGCGGGTACCATTGACGGGCTTGACCACGATGCCGTTCGGCTCGCTGTCGAGGAAGTGGCGAATGTCGGCGGCGTCGCGGGTCACGAGGGTTTGGGGCACGGTCCAGTCCGGCATGCGAGCGCTGTAGAGCTTGCTCTGGGCGGCGATGAGACCGCCTGGATCGTTGGTGATGCGCGTCACGCAGCTGGCCTGGTGGAGCATCGTCAGTGCCGTCGGTATGGCCCAAGCCCGGGGTTCCCGGCCTGGGTTGAAACGAACGATGATGTGCGCAAGCGCGGCAAGCGGAAGGACGGTCGCAGGGGCGTTCCGAGTCGCCAGCGGCGTCGCGCCGAGTGGATGGCAGCTCAGGCGAACGTCGCTGTTGCCGCCAACCGACAGGCCGTCGATCTCGCCAAACACGACCGGCGCGACGGCCGCCATCGTCTGCGCCACCGACCACGTCGTCTGGTCTGCCGTCACCTCATCGAGGCGATTGACAAGGATCGCGACGCTCACTCGGGCACCACCGCGGGTGATGGCATCACGAAGTTTGACGTCCCCGTCGCGCGAATCCCCAAGTGCAGAATCCGGGCGCCTGTGCACGCAACCGGGTTGACGCTGTGGCCGATCACCACGCCGTCGTTGTCGGCGTGGTAGGTGGCCTGAAGATCACCAAAGATGTCGTGGAGCTCGGCAATGACGTCGCCCTTTGTGACCGACGCGGTCAGCTCAGGCCGTACGTCGAGCAAACCGCCATGGTCGGTGTACAGCCAATAGCTCCGCGCGCAGACGACGGGGGGAGCGCTTGGAGCAACAGGGCGTCGACTCACCATTCCGAGGTCGGCGAGAACCGCACGCAGCCCGATGCAGGTTCGCTTGATGAGACGCGCCTGAAAGCGCTGTGGGTCTCCGATCTCGATCGTGATCGCTGGAATGCCCATCTCGGTCGCTGCGCCCCGCAAGGTCCCGTCGCTCGGCGGATTGTGCACGATGATCTGGGGTCGCTGCCGGTAAGCCATCGCAGCGGCCTTCGGGTCGGTCATGTCGGCGCGGATATAGAGGGAGTTGACCCGACCAAAGCTGGCCGTGTGGAGGTCGAGCAGGACATCGAACTTGCTGACGATGCGGTCGATGAAGCGGTACGCATAGACCTGAGCGGCGTTGCCGTCAGCGCGCCCCGGCATGATGTGGTTGAGGTCCGTGCCGTCTTGAAACTCGCGCTCGAAGCGATGGATACCGGAGGTGTTGACGGCTGGCATGGCGACAACCGTTCCGCGGAGCTTGCTCGGCTCGAGCTGACGCATCAGCCGGTGGATCACCGGGATGCCGTTGAGCTCGTTGCCATGGACGGCAGCGGTGATGCCCACCGTCGGCCCCTCGCGACGTCCTTTCGCGACGAGCGCAGGCAGGTACAAGGGGCGTCCGAGGCCGTTGTGAACAAGCGCCACCAAGAGCCGGTGCATGCCGGTCTCGAGCGACGCGACGTCCAGCATGTCAACGATCGTTGCGGTCATTCATGAGCTCCGCTGCTAGGCGCGCGTCCGGGTTGAGCGAGTGAAAGAGCTTGCGTCGAAAGACGCGCTTTTGCGTGACAAGGTTCTGGGCGAGTCGGTCGATGGCGGTCACGGCAAGCACCGTCTGGATGTAGCCGTCGATCAGGTCGTCCATGCCGATGCCAAGCCGGTTGAAGTCTCGCTGGTCCATCAAGCGCAGCCGCTCGCTCTCGGTGGTCCAGCTTCCGTCCGGCAGCTTCACCGACAGATTGGTGCCCAACATGTCCCACGAGGACTGGCCGGCCGACAGTGTCTCCGTCAGCGGCGACCGAGCTCGACGCGCGTAGATTGCCACGGGGAAGAACCCATCTGGCGACACGCCGACCATAAAGCGTAGGTCCGAAGCGAAGATGCGCCCTCGGCGATCGGGCACAGTGCCGACGTGATAGAAGCGACCGGCCTTGCCGATGGAGCTCCAGCTCGAGTTGCCCACGAGAGACTGCACGATCAGCTGCTCATAAGGCATCTCCAGCTCCATGAACGCCTCAAGCTCCGCGGCGTTCGTGATGGTGTAAACCCCCTGCCCGGCGTTGCTATACGGCACCTTCACGACCCCGACGCCACCCATCCGTTGGATCCACATCGGCACCTCGTCGCGGGTGACGTCCCAGATCGTCTCTGGCGAGCGTAGCTCCAGCCCTTCTCCTTCGAGTGTGCCGTTGAAGACGTCGTAGGCTTTCGCGGCAAGGAGCTTGTTGCGACCTCCCGCGAGGCAGGCCAGGATCGGGTTGTAGATGAGGGTCTTCGTGAGCGGCGGAATGCGGTTCCACGGTCGCTGGGTCACGTAGCGAAACGCCGCGCGGATCGGAATCCACTCCGCGCCCGGCGCGTAGCGGACGTAGAGGACGCGTTGACGGAACTCGATAAGCGGTTCCGCCGTGCCATCGAAGCATGGGATGAGGTGGACGTGCTCGCCGGTGAGGTCGGCCAGAGTCGCGGCATAGCCCGACGCTTCCATGAAGTTCTTGTCGTAGATGACCGCGAGGTCGCCTTGCGGAAGGGAGCGACGCTTCAACATCGGCACGAACGAGCGCTCTAAGAGAACGCGGTAGCCAGCCTGCTCCTCAAGATCCCCATCCGACGGCATCGACTTCTGGCCCGACGGGCACGAGTTGGTCTCGACGACGACGATTCGCCGGGCACCGCCATCGGTGGTGGTCAGAAAGAGGTCGGCCCCTCCCCAACGAAAGTACGCCGGCGGGTTCGTGAGGTACGCCGCAAGCGCTGCGCCGTTGCAGTGGGGCCTGAGGTGGCGATAGCGAATGACGCGACGCTCGTTCGACAGCGCCATGAAGTCGCGGACCATCGGGTGGAGCTGGGCGTTGAGCACCCGCGAGTAGAAGTGTTGCTCGGGCTCAAACGCACCAGGGGCAACCTCGACAGCGTCGTCGTGCATCGGATCCTCGGAGTCTTGAGTCGCGCGACCACGCCCGGTCCGAGCTGGTCATGATCAACAGCACAAAGCTAGGTACCCTCACCAAGGCTCTTCGAGCCTGCTTACGTCTCTGCGGGACAACGCAGCGGTCCGTCAATCGAGAAGTTTACGATGGCTGAAACCGACGAAACGCATTGCGGGGCGAGCGACAAAAACCACCGCTTACGACAAACGCAACCGCTTACGACAAACACAACCGCTTACGACCGAGACAGGCTTGCGCATCGCCCCACCCGCTCCGAAAGACTCGAGCGACGACACGGAGACAAGAGCTGCGCAGTGTGACCCGCTGCGAAGCGGCTGGCGCGAACCACACGCGCAGCTCGTTTCGGAGGGCCGGGCCCAGCTCAGCGCGGGTGCCTGCATTCGAGTTTCTGTGAGAGCACACCGCACCGGCACTGCAGCTCCGCCAGCCACAGCCATGTCTTGGGCCTGGCAGCGTGCGGGGAAATGCAATTCCTGATG
>CALHXW010000192.1 GCA_938040325.1 uncultured bacterium
TCCCCATTGGGAATGACTGCAGCATTACTGCGCAATGGCCGGTGCTAGTCGGTGCGGTCCAGGCGCTCTTTGGGCCGCGCAAGTCACCACAGGCTGCGAATCCGCCAGCCTAAGCGAAGACGCGCTCGGCCGTGGGGCTACGCCACGGGTTGCGGCTGCAGATGAAGAGTAGGTTCGTCATGATGGCCTATACTCGCTGATCGGGACGATGCTCCCCGTCGCCGCTATCGTGGTCATGCGGCTGCCGGGGTCTGGGTCGCCTGCCACTGGGCGAGGAGCTCGCGATCGTCGATCTGCCACGGGTGAAAGTCGGCGCGGAAGAACATCGCGTAGTGCTTGCGAATGCTCGGGACTACGCCGCCCGGACCGAGGAAGAGCCGCAGCGACTCGGCGCGCTGCGACAGGGTCGGGCGCGCGCCGAGGTTGCGCAGCATCCGGCGCTGAAAGCCGAGCGAGACCCGCACAAAGAGCGCAGTCTCCACCAGCATCGCGCGCCGAAGCAGGGTCCGGTCGCCGACACAGCTCATAAACACGTCGAAGGCGACTGCCTTGTGCTCGATCTCCTCGACGGCATGCCATCGAAGCAGCTCGCGGGCTGGTGCGGGCAGCGGATCGAGCAGCGCCGGTCGGCTCAGCACCAAGTGCCCGAGGACGGCTGTGATGTGCTCGGCGCAGACGGTCGCGGCGAGACGGCGCTCGGGACTGAGGCCAGCGCTCACCCTCAGGATCTCGGCGTCGAAGTCGGCCGCGCACTCGCTCGCTCCGTAGCCGAGCGTGTCGAGCACCCGGTTGGCCGCTCGGTGGTGATGGGCATGGTGGGCTTCCTGCGAGGCAAAGTCGCTGACGTCCGAGAGCAACGCCTCGTCGTCGATGGCGTTGCGGTAGTGAGCGACCGAGCGGACGAACGCACGCTCGCCAGGCGGAAACATCGCGGAGAGGGCGCCGAAGAAGGTGCTCAGCAGCGGGTTGCCGCGGTAGAAGAAGGGCGTGTCCAGCTCGGCAAAGTCGAAGGCCATCTTGCGGCGGACGACGGGCGGCCGCAGCTCAGGAGTCGTGGTCAACATTTGGCGTCTCCTCGGGGTGAGTCAGCATGCGCTTGCATGCGCTTGGTCGGCCTGTCGCCGCGCCTGTGGCGAGGCGGTCGTCGCGAGGCGGTCGTGATGCGGTAGTCGGCGAGGCGCAAGCGGCGCACCCGCGCTCGAAAGCGGTAGGTGAAGTCGGGCCAGATGGAGAAGTTCGCCCCCGATGACTGGGCGAGGTACCAGCTCTGGCAGCCAGAGCTCCAGACGGTGCCGGGGAACTTGGACCGGACCTCGTCGACGTACCTCTGCTGGACCTCGCTGCGCACTTCGAGCGCTCGAGCAGTCCCGCGCTGAAGGTGCGCGACCGCCTGGGCCATGTGGTCCGCTTGCGCCTCGACCATGACGAGCAGTGAGGTGTGGCCGATGCCGGTGTTCGGCCCAGCCATCACAAAGAGGTTGGGGAAGTTGCGAACGCTTGTGCCGAGGTAGGCGCTGAAGCCGTCGTCGGCCCACTGAGTCTCGAGGTCCGCACCGTCGCGGCCGGTGATGCTCAGCCCGGCGCTGGGACGGTCGACCTGAAAGCCGGTCCCGTAGATGAGGACGTCGAAGGGGTGCCGCCGACCGTCGGCCATCACGAGGGTGTCGCCGTCAACGGACGCGATCCTGGCCGTCTCGAGGGTGACGTTGTCGCGGGTAAGCGCCGGGTAGTAGTCGTCGCTGACCAGGACCCGCTTGCAGCCGAGGGCGTACGCAGGCGTCAGCGCTGCCCGGAGGTCGGGGTCGGCGACCTGCTCGGCAAGGTGAGTGCGTGCCTTGCGCTCTGCGATGACGCGCAGGCGGGACTCGGGCGTGAGGAAGGCTTGCAGGCCCCACTCCTTGAAGCCGTAGAGCCAGCCACGGTAGGCGCGTCGCACGACGTCCACATGCCTCATGACGCGCTTCTCCAGCTTGCTGAACGCCCGGTCTTGGCGCGGCAAGATCCATGGCGGCGTTCGCTGAAACACCACCAAATCGGCTGCGTCACGTGCCACGTGCGGGACGAACTGGATCGCGCTAGCGCCGGTGCCGATCACTGCGACGCGCTTGTCGCTGAGGTCGAGGTCGTGGTTCCAGCGCGCCGAGTGAAACGCCTCCCCGGTGAACGTCTCGAGCCCCGCGATGGCGGGGAGTCTTGGCACGCTCAGCGGTCCGATCGCCAAGACCAACGCCCGGGTGGTGAGCTTCCGGACGCGCCCGTCGCTGGCGACCTCGAGCTCCCAGATGCCTTGTGTGTCGTCGAAGCGTGCAGCGGTGAGGCGGTGGTTTAGCGCGATCTTCTGGCGCAGTCCGAAGCGTTCGGCCACGTCGTGGGTGTAGTCTCGGATCTCATGCCAGGGTGCATAGACACGCGACCAGTCGGCTTTCGGCGCAAACGAGAGCGAGTAGAGGTGGGACTGCACGTCACAGGCGCAGCCCGGGTAGGTATTGTCGCGCCAAGTGCCGCCGATGGCGTCCGCCGCTTCCAAGATGAGGACGTCCTCGACACCGTGGTCTGCGAGCCGGATGGCCGCCGCGAGGCCGGACAGGCCGGCCCCGACCACGATGGCGGCGTGGTCAACGGCGGCTTCGGTGATGCGGACGCCCGCTTCAGGTCTGGCTGTGGACGACTGAGCGGCCTGACTCAGGAAGGGCAAGAGAACGTCGAGGATCTGCCCGTGAGCGCACGCAGGCAGGTCGTGGCCGAGTCCGGCAAGCGTGAAGAGCTTGGCGTTGGGGATGGCGTCGACCGTCCGACGGCCGCCCTCGACAGCGATCATGGGATCAGCATCCCCGTGGACGACGAGGGTGGGTGCATCGATGTTCGCTAGACGACGGCGCAGGCTGCCTGTAGCGACGACGGCGGCGAGGTGATGGCTTGGTGCGCTCGGGTTGCCGCCGCCGCTGAGGACGCGCTCAGCGTAGTGCCGCCGCTCGTTGGGGCTGCTGGTCCACTCAGGCCCGGTGAGTGCCTCGAAGGTGGCAGCGAGCTGGCGCACGCGGCCGGCATGGGTCCTCGCCGGTGGTTTCGCCATGGCGCGCAAGACGCGGGCTTGGGGCAGCGGCAGGTCACCGTCGTTGCAGGACGAGGCGATGCTGGTGAGCGATGTGACGCGCGCGGGGTGGTCGGCGGCAGCGATCTGAGCGATCATGCCGCCCATCGAAAAGCCGATCCAGTGCGCTCCGCCGATGCCAAGCGCATCGAGCAGGCCCACTGCGTCGACCACAAGGGTGTCGAGGTCATAGGCGGCTCGGGCGGCCACGCGATGGCCCTGACGCGAGGCGAGCGCAGCGAGGGTGAGTGCGATCGGGGTTGGCTTGGTGGCGGTTCGGTCGGACGCTCCAAGGTCGCGGTGGTCGTAGCGCACCACCCGGTAGCCATGGTCGACAAGCGACGCGACGAACGTGTCGGGCCAGAACACGCCGGGGCAGGCCATCCCGGCGATCAGAAGCACCACGGGATCGGTCGCGTCGCCGAAGACCTCGTAGGCGACCTCGATGCCGTTGCTGTGAGCCTTTGCTGCGGTGTGTCTCATCGCTACGCCTTAAACGCGACATAATGTCACGTTTGAAACATGATTAACTCTCACGTTTGTTTGGTCAAGGTGTAGACTTGGGCCATGGCAACCTCCCGACGCACTCCTGAGCAGTTCCGTAGCCGTGAGCGGGTCGACGCGATCCTCGCGGCCGCCCAGGATCTGATCGCTCAGAGCGGTCATGTGCGCTTCTCGATGAGCGAGCTAGCGAAGGCTGCGGGCACGTCGCTGCCGTCGATCTACCGCTACTTTGCTGACAAGTCGGCCCTCGTCGGCGCCCTCTACGAGCGCTACGCCGAGGCTTCCTACGACCGGGTGCGCGAAGCGCTGGCAGGTGCCAACGACGGGCTGACGATCCACAAGATCTGCGAGAACGGTCTGCGGGCCTACTTCGGCGCGGTCCGAAACGATCCGGTCCACAAGTACCTCACGGCTGCGATCCAGGCCGACCCGAGCCTCGAGCACGCCGATCTTGCCAGCGCGAGGCGTCATGCTGAGCTGATGACCCAGCTGCTCGTCGATCACCTCGGCGACGGTGCCCTCGCCATCGCCGCATCGGATCTCGCGCTGCTCTTTACCTACCTCGCCGGCGCTGCCTCGCGCCTCTCGTCGCTGGTGGAAGAGCCGGAGGCCTCGCGGCTCGAGCAGGCCTACATCAACGTGGCGCTGTCGGTCCTGACGATGGCGGGCCCGCCGAAGTAGCCGCACGGTCGGTCAGCGCGGTGTGCTGTTTGGCCTGGCGCCAGCGCGTCCGAGGTCGGTTGCTCACACCTCCGCAGGGAGTACCAAGCGGCTCTCAAGAGCCGCCACGTCTTCCGCCGACGCTGGCTTCAGAGGCCGCTTCGACGCGCGTCGGATGGTGCCGACCGCGCGCCGTACCTCAAGCTCGAAGGGCGCAACCACACCCATGGCCCACCTGCCTCGCGCTGGCCGCGGCTTACTGAGTCAACAACCCATTGATCGCCGTGGCCGCGCCGCTGCTGTTGTGGCTGGCCTTGAACACGATGGTCCCGGTCGAGTCCAGCACGATGCTCTTGGAGTTCGGACCGCCGGTTGCCAACCCGGCCTGAAGCGCACCGTTGGTGTCGATGAGCACCGGCATCGAGAGCCCGAAGTTGCTCCGGACGGCATCGCAGTAGGCTGCGCTCGGTGTCCCGAACTGTGCGTTTTCAGTGATGACGAAGAACCACTCGAAGCTTGCGTCGATGGCCTTGAAGTCTGCGTAGTTTGATTCCGCCGAACTGGCGGTTGATTGGCAAGACGGTCACCACCCGGTGTACAGGTAGATGTAGCTCGCCTTCTTGGCACAGAGCTCGTGCAGCGAGTACGAGTTGCCGTCGCAGTCGTTGAGCGTGATGTCGGGAGCGGTGTCGCCGACGCTTGTGCCGTAGGGCGCTGCCGGAGGGCAGGCTGACGCGGATGCGCAGCTGCCCGCGTCACAGCTCTCGCCTGCGGCGCACGTTCCGCAGCTGCCACCGCAGCCGTCTGGTCCGCAGGAGAGTCCGCCGCAGTCGGGCTGACAGACGCAGCTGCCACCGACGCAGCTGTCCTGCCCCGTGCACGCGCCACACGCGCCGCCGCAGCCATCTGAGCCGCAGGTCTTGCCTGCGCAGTCGGGCTGGCAGACGCAGCCTCCGTTCATGCAGGTGTCTTGGCCCGAGCAGCTGCCGCAGTCGCCGCCGCAGCCGTCGGCGCCGCAGACCTTGCCGACGCAGTCAGGCTGGCAGACACAGCCGCCGTTCATGCAGGTGTCCTGGCCGTTGCAGGTTCCACAGCTTCCGCCGCAGCCGTCGTCGCCGCATGTGAGGCCGGTGCAGTCCGCTTGGCAGTTCGACACGCAGACGCCGTTGGCGCAGCCCTGACCCATCGCGCATGCCCCGCAGCTCCCGCCACAGCCGTCGTCTCCGCAGGCCTTGCCTGAGCAGTCTGGGATGCACTCGCAGGCTCCGCTGGCGCTGCAGACTTGGCCTGAAGGACAGGCGCCGCAGGTGCCGCCGCAGCCGTCGTCGCCGCAGTCCTTGCCGCTGCAGTTCGGAGCACACGCGCACACACCGCCGACACAGGCGTCACCGGCACCGCACTGGCCGCAGTCGCCGCCGCAGCCGTCGTCACCGCAGGTCTTGCCGCTGCAGTCAGGTACGCAGCCGCAGACACCGTCGTCACAGCTCAGGTCGGGCGCACAGGTCCCGCAGCTTCCGCCGCAGCCGTCATCACCGCAGGCGCGGCCGGCACAGTCGGGGGTGCAGGTCGTGTCCGGCAGCGTCGTCGTGTCGGGCGCTGGCGTGGTGTCGTCCACCATCGCCGTGTCGTCCACCATCGTCGTGTCATCCTGCACGGTCGTGTCGTCCGGCGTCGTTGTGTCGACCAGCAACGTATCGGTGTCGTCATCGACGGGATCGTCGTCGCTGCCGCAGGCGCCCAACGGCAACGCCAGCGCGAGGGCAACAAGCCCCACGACTCGCCAAGGTCTCATTCGGCCGACTCTGCTGGCAAGCACATCGCGTTCGCCTCGCTCGAAAATAGCGCCTGTTCTGGAACTAGGCTTGCGCATCGCTCCTCCTCGTTAGGCTGAGTATAGCTGCCAGCGAGCGAAATCGATTCGCAAAACCATGAGAAAAAACGAAGTGACTCGTTGCAGTCGGGGTCTCATTGAGCAAGCAGCGCGGCCGCTGCTGCGTCGTCGTCAGCGGTCCAATCTCGCTTTTCTTCGAGGTCTGTTAGGGTCGCCGCATGAGCATCACCATTTGTTTCGTTGCCCGCACGGGCATTGTCTTGGGCACCGACAGCCGCGTGACCACCCGCTTCGACGTCGGCGAGACGCGAGAGGATGCCTACCCGAAGCTTGTGCAGTTCGCCGACTTGCCAGTGGCCCTCGCGATGGTTGGCGTTGGCGCGTACGGAGGTCTGGACTTCCGCGCGCTCGTGGCCGAGACCCACCGCGCCTGGTGCCGAGAGAGCACGCGGTCTAGCTCCGTCGAAGCGATCGCGAGTGCCTTCGCCCAGACGGCGTCGAGCATTGCCGAAGAAGCCAAGCAGGCCCAGACCATGACGGTGCTCATCGCCGGCTACTCGCCGGATGCTGCCCGGGGCGAGCTCTGGGAAGTGCGCCTGCCGACTGGCCAGATCGTCCAGCGCGCCAAGGACTCACCAACCTTTGTCTGGCGGGGCCAGACCGAGGCGGTGCAGACGCTCTGGTGGGGCGCAAACATGAACGCCCTTCGGGGCGCGCTCAATGACGCAGGGATCGACAAGGACACGGCTCAAGCGGTGATGAATGGGGTCAAGAAACGCTCTGCGTGGGGCCCAGAGCGCATGACGTGGGGGATGCCGCTGTCGAGTGCCGTCGACCTTGTGCGCTTTCAGCTCGAGCAGCAGATCGCGTTTGAGCGCTTCATGCCTGGGCGCGGCAAGTGCGGACCGCCGACCCAGATTGTCGCCATCAACGACGTCGGACTGCGCTGGATGGACAACCCCTTCGAAGCGTTCTCTCAGACCGCTTCGACAGGCTGTCGCTGATCGCAGAGGTCGCGGAGGCGGCGTGCGACTCCCTACGTCGATCTTACGCCCGCTCTTTTTGGGGTTGGCTGTTGTTGCCGCGGCCCTATGATGCGGCTGCAACGTCCAACACAGGAAGCCCACGATGAGACTCGTCAACGCCACACTCGCCGCCTCTACGCTCCTCGTCGCCGCTGCGCTGGCTGCCCCGAGCACCGCCCAAGCTGGCGACGCATGTCCCGTCAGCTTCGTCGTCAACGACCAGGGCACTCCGCCGTGGCTCGAGCGCGACAAGGTCCTCGATGGACTCGAGAGCCAAGCGACCTGGCTCGGCTTCATCGACCGGCAGACCAAAGACGGCGTCGTCCTCAAGCATGTCTACCCCGGCAGCCCTGCGGCGAAGGCCGGCTTGAAGACTGGCCACAAGCTCCACGACGTCAACAACGTTGAGGTGAAGACGACCAAGGACCTCGACAGGGCGCTCCGCGGCATCAAGCCCGGCCAGTCGATCTCCGTTGTCGTGCACGAGCCCGACGACATGCTCATGGATGTCGACCTGACGGTGGGCCGACGCGATCCGCTCGTGGCAGCGTTGGTCCGAGCGGGCGAGCGGACCGAGTGCGCAGGGGCAACTCAAGGCGCCTACGATGGGGCGGCCGCCAAGGCGATCGCCGCCACGGTCTTCTCGGAGCAGCGCCGCTTTCGCTGCGACGATGCCCACAAGCTCCTCATGAAGAACGCTGAGCTCAAGGACGTCCTCGATCCCTCGCAGATCATTGTCGTTCGGGGTTCCAAGCGGGTCCTGCTGACCAGTCCGGGCTACGTGACCAAGTGCGTGTCGGCCAAGAGCTACGACGGCACCAAGCTCACCGCGACCGCGGCAAAGGCGCTCTTCGGAACGCTCAGCAAGGGCTACATTGCCCGTCGCAAGGCGAACCCCTGAGCGGGTCGGGTTCCCTCTCAGCGTCGTGACGTCAGCTCGCGACGCGCGACAGCCGGCGGTCCAACCTGCCGAACCATCTTGCGACGGCTTGGCCGATCCCCTACTCGTTCTTTCGCAGGGCGACAGGGATGAGCCCGTGCTTAGGAGCAGCGATGGTACGCACGTCGGCCCCCCAGGGGCCTCAGAGAGCAGGCAACGACAAGGCTTCAGGCGCGAGGCGCGTCGGGTTGTGGCTGGTCGCAGCGACCCTTGGCTTCGGCGCTTGCGGTAGCGACGACCCGGACACCGAAGGCGACGACATCGTCGGAATGGCGGACGCGGCGATCGACACCAGCGGCGACGCGGACACGGCGATGGTCGAGGACACAGCGATGGTCGACGAAGACACCGCTGTCGCACCCGACACGGCCTGCACGCCGGACTGCACGGATCGTACCTGCGGCGACGACGGCTGCGGTGGCGACTGCGGTGCGTGCGGTGCTGGTGAGACCTGCATCGCCGGAGACTGCGCCGCGGCGACGACCTGTCCTCCGCCTCCGCCCTATGGCACCAACGTCGGCGACACCGTGCCAGACATCACGCTGACCGACTGTGATGGCACGTCGTATTCGCTGCACGAGCTGTGCGCGAAGAAGGCCAGCTACATCTACATGTACACCGGGTGGTGACCGACCTGCCAAGCAACCGCCGGTTCGGCGGAGCAAGACTACGCAGACTTCAAGGCCATCGACGAAAACTTTGAGTGGTACTTCATCATCACCGAGACAGGGAACTTTGGTTCAACCCCCGACGCAGCGTACTGCGAGGCCATTCGCAGCAACTTCGGGCTCACGATGCCGGTGCTCTTTGACGAAAATGGCGTCATGCCGGGGCACTTGGCGACCGGCGGCGGCAACGCCAAGAGCATCGTGATGGACTCGGCGGGCACGATCGTCTTCAAGGCGAGCCACAGCGGCAACAACGCTGAGAATGCGGTGAAAGACCTCTTGTCCCAATAGGGCGAGCTCACGACAGGTGGCGGCCCCGGCGTTGATTCGCCGGGGCCGTCTTGCGTTAGTGCCCGGTTCCGACGCCCGTGGTGCGCTTGTGGAGCTGCTCGGCGTGCTTGTTGAGGCCCACGAGGTGGGCTTCGATGCCGCGGTCGGCGAACTGAGCCACGACGGCGTCGAGGGCGACCACGGAGGACGAGTCCCAGATGCGGGCGTCTGACAGGTCGATCTCGACGCGCTTGGACGTCACGGCGTCGTAGTCAAACGAGTGCGTGAGCGTGTTGGTGGAGGCGAAGAAGAGCTCGCCACTGACCGCGTAGAGGCGCTCGGCGTTGTCTGGGTCGACGATGCTGGTCACGCGCACGAGCCGCGAGACGTTGCGCGCGAAGAAGATCGCTGAGAGCACGACGCCAGCGCCCACGCCGTAGGCAAGGTTGTGGGTGAGGACCACGATGAGCACCGTGGTGACCATGACGGCGGTCTCTGTGCGGGGCATTCGCTTGAGCATCTTCGGCGAGACGCTGGCCCAGTCGAAGGTCCCGATGGACACCATGATCATCACGGCGACCAGCGCGGCCATGGGGATCTGTGCCACCATGCTGCCCAGGCCCATCACCAAGATGAGCAGGAAGACACCCGAGGCGAGTGTCGACAAGCGGGTCCGGCCGCCAGAGGCGTGGTTGATCATCGACTGGCCGATCATCGCGCAGCCTGCCATGCCGCCGAGAAAGCCCGTGGCAACGTTTGCGATCCCCTGGCCACGTGACTCGACGTTCTTGTCCGAGTCGGTGTCGGTCATGTCATCGAGGAGCTGCGCGGTGAGTAACGACTCCAGCAGCCCAACAAGCGCGAGGGTGATCGCGTAAGGCAGGATGATCTTCAGCGTCTCCATCGTGAAGGGCAGGTTCGGTAGGGCGACGGTGGGGAGGGCATCGGGAAGCTTGCCCATGTCGCCGACCGTTCGCAGATCGAGGTTGAAGTGGATGGCGACCACAGACAGCACGACGATGGCCACGAGCGGCGATGGGATGGCTTTTGTGATGCGCGGCAGGCCGTAGATGATGATCAGGCCCAGACAGATGAACAGCACGTTGAGGTTGAGGTCACCGTTGGGGGCGTCGCCGCCCGTCAGCATGGTGTAGGGCAGCGTGAGCAGGCCCCAGATGTCGCCGAGGAGTCCGGTAGAGTCGACCAGCAGGATGTGCGGGACCTGCGCCATGAAGATGAGGATCGCCAGTGCGTTGACGAACCCGATCATCACCGTCCGCGGGACGAAGCGCATCAGCTCGCCGACGCCTAGGTAGCCGAGGGCAATCTGAAGGACGCCTGCGAGGATGGTCGCGGCAAAGAGGTACTCGATGCCGTGGTCGGCGACGAGGGAGATGACAACGAGTGCCATCGCGCCGGTCGCAGCCGAGATCATGCCGGAGCGGCCGCCGGTAAAGGCGATGAGAATCGCGATGGAAAACGACGCGTAGAGGCCGACTTTGGGATCCACGCCAGCGATGATCGAAAACGAGATCGCTTCCGGGATAAGCGCCAGCGCGACGACGAGGCCGGACACGATGTTGACCCACGGGTTTGCGAACCAGTCGTTGGTCTTGTTGCGCTCGCGCGGCAGCTGGGTACGTGGCTGAAGAGGGGAGTTAGACATGACGTCCGTTACGGTTGCTGCGGTTACGTGAAGTGCGGCTTGCTGACGCGGGGGTGGCTGGCGTCCGTGTCGCGACGCTATCGAGCTCAAGCGTGCAGCATCGATGTCTAACGCAGTCGAGGTAGGAGATGGCGTTGGTCCTGAGCAGTCGCAGCGGCGCGTTCGATGAAGTGGACGGGCGTCTACCGCGCGAGGCGCAAGACGGATAGTGGTTTATGACGCGGCGCGGCATTCCACTGTCATCGGACTCCGTCGACGATCGCTGCGGCGAGCTTTAGACGAAACGGAACGGTACCTTGCGCCACGTCACGCTGACGGTGGCGCTCGTCCTTAATCCTGCGC
>CALHXW010000193.1 GCA_938040325.1 uncultured bacterium
GCAATTCCTGATGACTTCGTGATGCGCACCACTGAGGCAACAACCTCGAGATCACTCAGGAGCTGCGCCCCTGCAACCCGCGTTGTGGTTTCCTCTCGTTCGCTGCCCCAGCGGCACGCCTCACTTCGTCCCGAAAACCGCATTTCCCGGCAACGCTGCTAGAGCGTGAGGAGGTAAGCCACCAACGCGTCACGGTCGCCGTCGGTCAGGTGGGCGGTCTTGCCCATCTGCCAGGCGATCTCCAGGGCGTCCGGCAGCGTCGGCGCACTGCCGTCATGCAGGTACGGCGCTGTTCGCCAGAGGCCCTCAAGCGATGGGGTGTTGAAGTTGTCGGGGTTGGTGATGTCGGTGTTGCCGCGCTTTGACCAGACCCGCCAGATGTCGCGCTCGAGGTCGCTGCCTGTCCCCACGTTGTGGTTGGCACCATCGACCCCTGCCCCACCTACGTGACATGACGCACAGCCGACCTCCGCGTCGAAGAAGATCGCGCGTCCGCGCTCTTGGACAGCGGTCAGCGTGCCGTCGGCTGCGACGTTGGGGTTGCGCGGGACATCGTTGAGGCCGTCGACCAAGAAGGTCTCAAGGTCGGCGAGAGCGGTCTCTGGCAAGCCTTCACCACCCATCCGGCCCACGGTCCGAGACATGTTGGCTTGGAGGTGGTCGCGGGTGCCGTTCCAGTTGAACGGTGCGGTCCCAGCGAGCCGACCTTGCAGCGAGGGCGTCTGGCGCGGCCCGTCGATGATGACCCACGTCAGCTTGTCTTCGCCGCCACCAGGGTGGCAGGTGCTGCACGAAAAGTGGCCGTCGCGGCTCAGACGCGGGTCCCGGGCGAAGGTAAAGAGCCGCTCGCCGCGGGCCTCAGCGGGGCTGCGGGGATCGTCGGCGAAGGGGACGCTGTTGGCGACGCGGATGCCTGTAGGCGGCATGACCAGCTGGCGGCCCGCGAAGGGATCTGCTGCGACAGCGGTTCGGGCAGTGGGCTTGAGGTCGAACAACGGCGACAGGTCCACGGTCCCAACGCTCAGGTCGTGCCCGTGGAGGACGTAGGCGGTTCGGCCATCAGCAGAGAAAGCGACGCCGAGCGGGCGTGGGCCAGTGGCGATCTCGGCGAGCGGAGAGGCCATGGGGTCGTCGATGTCACCGCTGTAGACCAACAGCGAGTCGCTGCCCTCGCCCACCATCACGAGCAGGCGCTTGCTCGGGTGGATGACGACGTCGATGGGGTCGGAGACCTTGTGGTTGAGAGGCTCGCCGGTCACGGAGTCGCGGACATGGGGACGCGCTACCGCAGGTACCGTGACGCCGTCGGAGACGACGGTCACGACGGGCTCGACCGGGCGCGTCGGAGGCGGAAACGAGATGTCGAAGTCAAAGCCCCCTGTCGTCGTCGGCTCCGAGCCGTAGTACTGAGGCACAGGCGGCGTCGCCCGATCGTCGAACTCCATCCCTCGCGCCAGGTTCGCAAGGTCATTGCTGTCACCGGTCATGACCTGCACGTGCGAGACGTAGACGCGGTCGCCATCCCACCCAACCACGGCTCCGGTGCTGCGCGACGGCGTGAGGCGAGGGATTCGATTGGCCATCATGGCGTGGTCTGCTGGCGCCCCCAACCGCAGCGGCTGGGTTGGCGCAGCCTCGCGGGTGAGCTTCGGTTGTGCCAAGAGCAGGTCGGCTTGCGCGATGCGGAGCGTGACAGTGTCAAAGGGGAACGTCACGACCACATGGTCTCGCGTGGCCGCAACGGCTGCAGGCTCTGCAAAGAGCTCATGGCTCCGGATCACCGTCATGTCGACTGGATCGACCACTGCGAGGCGCTTGTTGGAGGGAGAGACCGCAAAGAGCACGGTCCCATCGGGCGAGAGGGCGAGCCCGTCCGCGCTGGTGCCGATGTTGACGCGGGCATCAACCGTGTCGGAACCTGACGCGATGCGCACCACATCGCCAGCGGCTGTGGTGGCGAAGATCGTGGCCGACGGCCCGACGACCACGCGGCCGGGTCGACTCGACAGCGCGATGGTCCCGCGCACCTCGAGGGTCTGACCGTCAAGTCGAACGACACTGTTGTTAAGTTGGTCTACAGCGATGACGTCATCGCCCGAGGTCACGATCGCGTGGCCAGAGGTCCAGGGTTTGAGGTCGGCCGTGAGGTCCTGCGGCACCAGCGAAGGCACGTGGGGGAACATCACAAGTGGTTGTTCTGTATTCCCTTCCTTGCCGCAAGCCAGCAGGAAAAGGGTCGTTGTGAACACTGCGAGAACACGAAGCGGAGACTGACGCATAGGAACTCCCAAGAGGTGAACGGATGGAGGCGTGACTCGGTGGTTGCAAGAGGTGTGCCTAGCGTCGACGCCGTGATGACGGCCCGTGCGCTGCTTGGTGCGCACACGGCTCCGCAGAAGCGAGCGCTCGCTCTGCGTAGAATTGTGCGCAGTTGCGCAAACCCGTCACGGAAAGGACGCCATGGCTAAACGTTGGCGTTGTGACCAAACGCTTCGCGGCCGGACGGTGCTCTAGAGCACCGTTCAGTTACTCGCGCCCGCCTTGCTGCCAACTTACGTCAGCCACGGTCGTTGCTCCTCGGTCACCTATCCCGACGAACTCCCTCGTCTCGCCTTGGTGGCCAACGCACTTCCGCACCAATTCGGATGCAATGAACTTGATCGGTGCTCTAGCAGCGTTGCCGGGAAATGCGAAATCTGATGACTTTGCGATGCGCACCACTGGAGTGATGATCTCGAGATCACCTTGTCCCGACAGGGTTTCCTCTCGTTCATCACCCCAGCGGCACACCTCGCTGCGTCCCAGAATCCGCATTTCCCCGAACGCTGCTAGGCGGCCTCGTTGGCGCGCCAGCGGGGTTGCGTCCCGTGGGCTTTGAGAACGGTGTTCCAGCTGTCACAGCGGATCTCAATCTCACCCTCAAACGCCAACGACGCCATGGTCGCCAGTGCGTGGTGGAGGCGTTCCCACGCCTCGGGACCGAGCAGCGTTGTCTGCGCGGGCATCACGATCGTGCGCCGCATCTTACCGACCAGCTGCGCAAGCTCCGGCACCTCTGCCAGTAGCTGACGCATCGGAAGGTTCGCCTTCCGCGTGAAGCGAAGGTCAATCTCAACGCTGTAGAGCGTCATGCGATCGTAGGCGTCCACAGCGCGGGACAACGAAGCTCCATCGCGACGAAATGACATGACCATGAGACAGCTCCTTGGCGGGGTGTGGCGAGTTCCTACAGCAAGGCGCATGCCAAACCACAAAACCCATTTAAAACAAAACCTTATGGAAATTCTCGCCCGACACCTCATGACCAGTCCGCTCACAAAGACGTCACACTGAGAAATTTCGCTACACCGGTCGTGTGCGACGGTCAGTCCGCTGACGGGGCCGCGTTCGACTCTCGCCGAGACGGTGTGCGGAGTAGGGGCCACCTGGGAAATCGTTCCGACCGGTCAAACCACTAGCCCCAAAACGAACGCTCTTTCCGGCTGCGGCTTTGGCGATGCACTCGCCAGCGACGTCCGTGCGTTCGCTTCGCTCACCTGAACTCGACGATGCACGCATCGCCTTCGTCCAGCGGACGCCGCTGGCGAGCAGCCTTCGCCTCGCTCGAAAACAGCGCTTGATTTGGGGCTAGAGCTTCGGCACGTAGCGCAGAGAGAGCGAGAAGACCGGGTCAGCGTCGTCGTCGACGTCTGAGCTGTAGCCGGCATCAATCGCGAATGACTGGGTCGAAAATCCGACACCGCCAGAGATGCGCGTCTCGTCGAGCGCCTCGTCGATCGTGATCCCCGCTCGGACGTAGACCATCTGCTGGACAAAGTACTGGGCCCCAAAACCCCAGCGCAGCACCGTCTGATCGGCCCCATCGTAGGCGGCAATGTCCAAGTCGCCCATCACCTCGAGTGAAGCGAACGTGAAGGCTGCCCCTAGCCCGACGGTGCGCTTGACCTCGGGTGAGTCGCTGTCGATGAGGTTCTGGCCCGTCACGCCGAAACGGATGCGGCCGCCCAGGTCGACGATGAGGCCGGCATCGACGGTCCAGGCGTCCACGTCGTCGGTCTCGGTGGACTCGTCGTCGTTGTCGCCGAGGGTGAGTCCCAGGTAGCGCACGCCAACCCCGGCGTAGACGCCGACATCGCCCGAGCGGTAGCCGGTCGACAGACCGCCACGGAACTGATGCCCGTCTCGGTCAATGCCCTCAGGTGTCGACGTGATGAACGTGTAGGCGGCGCCCAGAGCCACCCACTCGTTGAGCCGTGAGTCGACGGCAGCGGCCGAGAAGCCATGCCCATCTTTCCCATCGAGGTAGGAGTAGCCGACCTGCATCACGTACGTCCGCACCAGGCTCATGCCGGCAGGGTTGTAGTAGAGGGCCGCCGGTCCCCAGGCAGACGCGCGCATGTGGTCGCCGACGCCCATGGCTTCGGCAGGTGCACCGTCCTCACGTGCCTGCCCCTGAGCCGAGCCCGCCAACAGAACACCGGCACAGAAGACCAGCGCGAACGCGGCGTTGCTAGCCGCTCGTTTGCTGGCTGCGCACCACAGACGGTGGTCACGGATGCTTGACGATGTTTCCAAAACGCGGTCTCCTCTCGAGGTCTGGGGCCGATACGCTTCGAGCCTGGACGTGTCAACCTACTGCCTGACGTTCCAACACGAACGCGAGGTCTCAGATGCCCCAAGAGCCAACAAAAAATCAGCGCCCGACCATCGTGCGAACTCTGATCGCCATCGTTGTCTTGGTGGCCCTCTTCCTCGTCGCGAAGTTCGTCTTTAGTGCTCTGAAGTGGGTCGTCATTGCTGCTGGCATGGCGTTCGTCACATGGCTCTACCTCCGAGACGAGACGTCACAGAAAAAGTGACAAGCCGTCTCAAGGGGTTGGGTGCTTTGGTGAGTCGTCCGTCTGCCAGCCCGAAGCGGAAGCCAGGCCGACTGAGCGGGCTGCTGGGAGCCTTCGGCGAGCACCACTCATCGAGGGACCGAAGGACGCAGTCCCTAGCGAGGTCACCGTTCGCCGCGGGACAAGCAGAGCAGGGTATGGGCCGCGCACTGAACGCGCCTCGACGCGCGACGAGGGAGTCGGCTTCCCAAGGCGCGAGCAGGGTGGGTGAGTTTCGCCGGCCTACGAGAGCCAGCGGGACTGCTAGCGTTCGGCGGTCCGTCGTGTGGCTATGCGCGTTTGCGGTCGCCCTGACTGGAGCAGGCGTCGCGCTCGGCAGTGGGCCTCCGGATCTGTCGGAGTCGTTCGATCCCGTCGAGAGGGCGCGTCCAGCCGATGCCACGAGCGGGTCGACCGTTGTTCCGCTCGACCCGAACGCCCCCGCACCGACCCCCAGATACGGTTCGCGCATCACCTTCCACGGTTGGTCTACGAACTCCCGCTACCTCGCGTACGAGCGCCACCGGATGCGACCGCCGGACAAGAGCGCGCGGCGGCGCAGCAAAGAGGTCAAGCCACAGGTCCAGCGGCGTCACCGGCGCGTGCAAGACGGCAAGATGACCGGGTTCGGGTCCGCAAACGGCCTCGATGTTGCGGCCTACGCGGCCGACAACGGCTACATCGTTAATGCAGCGGGATACACGACGGCCGACAACCACAAGATCTACTACGACGAGGCAGCCGGGTCGCTGGTGATTGAGACGTCGCTCGTTGATGACAAGGTATGGTGGGAGCTTCGACAGGGGAGCAGGCTCATCACCCGCCGACCTTTCGACAAGCTCTACGTCGATATCGAAATCGACGTCTACCTCGCGCCCAATGGGCGCCAAGGGGTCGTGGTCATGCACCTCAATGCGGGCTACATCGTCGATGCTGCGATCTACGCGTTCAAGCTGCGAAAGCGGGCGGTGACGGCGAAGCCGCAGAGCACCGATCAGTAGGCTTCCCACCTGCCTGTAAGCGGCTTTCAGCCGGTGCTTCGCGTCAGGAGCGTCGGTCAAAGATCTCGATATGCTCGGTGCCAGAGCTCTCGTTCCCGGCAACGCTGTTAGCAGCGCTGCCGGGAAATGCAGAATCTTAGGACTTTGCGATGCGCTCAACGGGGGGCCCAGGGGCGCAGCTCCTGAGTGATCCTGAGATCGTCGGTCCCGTGGTGCACATCACGAATTCATCAGATTTTGCATTTCCCGGCAACGCTGTTAGAGCACCGATCAGGTCAATTGCATCCGAATTGGTGCGGACTTGCGTTGGCCAGCAAGGCGCGACAAGGAAGTTTATCGGGATAAGTGACCGAGGAGCAACGACGGTGGCTGACGTAAGTCCGCAGCAAGGCGGGTGCGATGAACCTGTTCGGTGCTGTAGTCTACCGGTTCCACTCGATGCAGAGGCAGACGTGATGACGCGAGCATCGCAGCTGTCGAACGAACGTGCTCGCTTGCTGATCGACGTCCGCAGGCAGCAAGGGCGAAGTTGCGGCTGATGGGCGATAAGGCGCTCATGAGAGCCAAAAAAAGAACGCCGAGTCAGCGTGGCTAACTCGACGTCTTAGATTCATCGGTGTGCGCTCGCGTCGAGCGAGAGCGCTCGCTACGCCGGCGGGTCGCCGAGGAGGTTCTTACGAGCCTTTTCCATCTGCTCACGGGTAGCCGCGCTCGACCAGCGTCGCCGACGGCTGTCGACGTTACGAGACGCCTGCTCACGTGCCTCTAGCTCACCTGGCGGAAGGCTCGCGGTTCGACGATCTTGTCCTCGCTTCACGAGCACCGTGCGCGACGGAGCAGCTTCCTCTTCAGCAGGGGCAGGGGAAACTTCGTCGTCTGTGCTCGCGCCGACACGCTTCGTCTTCAGGCGCTTCTGACGTCGGCCACGGGAAGCTGCAAGCGTGACTTTCGGCTTTCGTCCGGGCTTCTTGCGGGTCTTCGGCTTGGGCTTCGGCGGTGTCCCCGCCGCCTTGTCTTCCACAAGCTTCCAGAAGCCGTTCCCGTCGCCCTCGAACACCTCATCACGCTGCTTGCCAAGCGCAATCTTGAGCGCTCGCTTCGGTGACGCATCTGTCATCTTGTGGGTGATAACGATTTCGAGCAGCGCCTCTTCGGAGTGCCATCCCGGATTGTCGCGCATCCAGCCGACGAGTGCATCACCCACGCGCTTACGACTCCGGCGCTTCTTCGTTGCCGGTTGCTTCAGCGGGGGGGCAGGCGCACGCGGCGCGACGCGAGCCGCTGTCGCCGGAGCGCTGCTGGTCACAACCTTTGCAGCCGCGCTTCGTGTGGTGGTGCCAGACGGCACCAGTGTGCTCGCCCATTGAAGTGCTCGCACGACCGTGTCGATCTGGTCAAACGGAACACTCGCAGACGCACTACCGATCCGTATTTCGATGGTCTGTGCGTCGTCATGAAGCTCAATCTTCGTCGTCATCTCGTACCCTCAGCGGTAATTTCACACTCGGACAGGCAAACAGGCATGTGCAGCACTGCAACGCTCTTCGCCCGCTTGTCACCTGTCCAACGACCGACCTTCCACCAGCCTGTCGCGGACCCTAAGTCCATAAACTTCCAAGGACTCCTTGGAAGCATTGATGTCTCGTACATGTCCCGCTAACCGGAAAAAAATGCCGCTAGCGTCACCTGCGGAAACCTAACACCGGCGAGTATGCCCGACAAGATAAAAGACGTCTGGCGATTTCTGAGTGCCGAACTGGACACGTCACATCCGGCTCGGAACGGGTGGTTGAGTGGCTTAAGTTGCTGCTTTTGCGTGATTATTGTGCGCGTTACATTTGGTGCCAATCAACTGTCCGGATGTACATACGCGGTGATCAAAGCGTCGGTGGCGGTTCGACGCTAGCGGGTCAGATGTTGTCGACGTTCGCGCTGCAGCGAAGTCGCGCGCGGATGGGCCGTCGCCCAAGCACATCGCGTCCAAGTTGTTGGGAGGTTTTGCCTAGTTCCAAATCAAGCGCTGTCTTCGAGCGAGCCGAACGCGATGTGCTTGCCAGCGGGGTGGGCCGGACGAAGGCCCTGCTGCATCGTCGAGCTCGCGTGAGCGCAGCGAGCGACGCCGCTGGCGAGTGCATCGCGGAAGTCGGAGCCGGAAAGAGCGCCGGTTTTGGGGCTAGCAGCGTTCGGGGAAATACGAAATCTGATGACTTTGCGATGCGCACCACTGGAGCGATGATCTCGAGATCACCTTGTCCCGCGTGCATCGTCGAGTCCGAGCGAGCGCCCCGACGCCGCTGTGGTGCGTAGATCGAAAGCCGCAGCCGGAAGTAGTGCTTGTTTTAGGGCTAGTCCCAAATCAAGCGCTGTTTTCGAGCGAGGCGAGGGCGATGTGCTTGCCAGCGGCGTCCGCTGGACGAAGGCGATGCCTGCATCGTCGAGTTCAGGTGAGCGAAGCGAACGCACGGACGTCGCTGGCGAGGGCATCGCCAAAGCCGCAGCCGGAAAGAGCGCTTGTTTTGGGGCTAGTTCTAGCAGGGCAAGCGCCGGCGGGACGTGGCGCTAGGCTTGACGCACTCGCCAAACAGCGAGATCCTGCCGCCCAAGACAAGCGAGCAGTGCCTCATGGACGTTACGCGCAGCGACATTGAACTGGCCCGCGAGCGCATCCGTGATGCGGTCGAACTCACGCCGTGCGTGCGCTCCAACAAGCTCAGCGAGCAGCTTGGCATCCGGATTCATCTCAAGCACGAACACGCGCAAACCACCGGATCCTACAAGGAACGCGGCGCGCTCAATCGGGTGCTCGAGCTGGACACAGACTGCCGTGGCGTGATCGCTAGCAGTGCCGGTAACCATGGCCTAGGGGTGGCACGCCATGCAGCGGCACGCGGCATTCCCGTGACGATCGTCATGCCGCTCTACACCCCGCTGGTCAAAGTCACGAGCGTGCGGGAGCAGGGGGCATCTGTGGTCCTTCATGGCGACTCCTTCGGCGACGCTTACACCCATGCCTGCGAGCTTCGCGACCGGCATGACTGGGTGTTTATCCATCCGTTCGACGATGCCCATGTTATCGCGGGCCAAGGCACCGTTGGCCTTGAGATTCTTGAGCAAGTCCCCGACGTCGACACCGTCGTGGTTCCCGTTGGCGGAGGCGGCCTCATCGCGGGAATCAGCGTAGCGATTCGTTCCGTCAGGCCGGACGTGCGGATCATCGGTGTCGAGTCCGACGCGATGCCGGGGATGGCAATGAGCCTGCAGGAGGGCTCCATTGTCACAGTGCCGGCACGACGCACGATTGCCGATGGAATCGCGGTTCCTCGCGTCGGAGACCGGCCATTTCGGATCGTCAAGGAGCTGGTGGACCGCGTCGTGACCGTTGACGACGATGAGGTTGCGAGCGCAGTCCTGACGCTCCTCGAGGTCGAAAAGACCGTGGTCGAAGGGGCGTCGGCTGCGGCCCTGGCGGCGGTCTTACACGGCGATATCCGCGACCTTGGGGAGCGCTTCGTTGTTGTGCTGACCGGCGGCAACATCGATGTCACACTGCTCAATCGAATCATTGTCCGCGGGCTTGTGAAGGACGGGCGGATGTTTCGCTTCCGAGCTCGGCTACCCGACACTCCCGGAGCGCTCTCCGGCATGCTTGATACCCTCGCCCAGCTTGCTTGCAACATCGTCGACATCTCCCACGACCGCACCCTCGTCAGCGGCGATGTGCGCGAGGTCGAGGTCGGAATGACCCTCGAGACGCGTGGGCATCCGCACATCAAAGAGATCGTGACATCGCTCACGAGCGCGGGTATCAGCGTGCGCACATCGAGCTGAGCCCCTTGGGCCCTACGCTCGGGTCCTCTCGCAACGCAAACCACCGTGTGGTTGCCGGTTAGCAAACGTTCGCCTCAAGGATAACGGGTGGTTAGGAAGTTCGGACGGAAGCCTGGTCTCTGGGTTTTTTGCGTTGTGTCAATGGTCTACGCACTCGTTGCCTGGGACCGACTGGCGGAGCCGTCTGCGCAGTTCCACTTCGTGGATCTCGCCCACTCGTTTATGTCGGGCCGGCTCGACACGGACACGCCGCGTCAGCGCTCGAGTCAGGCAAAAGCGGAAGACCCACGTGGCTACCGAGCTGCGATTAAGCGCACAGAGTCTGCAGGTGGCTGGAACGACTGGGCGTCGTTGCGCACGTTGACCCTCAAGGGCGGCCAGGTGGTTCGCGGACGATTCGCGTGGCCGAGTGACAAGGGCGAGAAGCGCCACCTCTTTCACACCGACGACGGCTTCGAGATGAAGATTGTCGTCCCCACGGACCTCGAGCGCACCTGCGGGGACAACGGACGACGTCTGTGTGACGAGCGGACGCACTACGTGTCGTTTCCGCCCTTTCCTGGCATTGCGATGATGCCGCTGGCGGCGGTGTTTGGCTACGACGTCAACGACGTGTGGGTCACCATTGCGATGGGCGGTCTCAACGCGGTCCTGTTGTTTTGGTTCTTGCAGCTATTGACGGCGCGCGGTCACGGCTCGCGGACGACCCGTGACAACCTGTGGTTGACGTTCGCATTCGCGTTCGGGACCGTCGCCTTCTTTGCCTCCGTGCGCGGGGAGGTCTGGTTCACAGCGCTCATCTTCGGGGTGGCGCTCAACCTTGGCTACATGCTGGCAGCCCTCGACCTTCGCCATCCAATGCTGGCCGGGTTTCTACTGATCTGCGCCGTAGCGACACGTGTCCCCATCGCGTTCTGCGTGATGTTCTTTGCCTGGCAGCTCTTTATGCCAAACAACCGCTGGGCGCCGAACCGTCGCGATGAGATTCTAAAGAAGGGCACCCTATTCGCGTTGCCCATCATCTGCGGTGCTGTGTTGCTGATGCTCTTCAATGAGGCACGCTTCGGCAGCTACCTGGAGTTCGGGCACAGCTACCTCTCGGGTGGCGCCGCCGATCGGGTACGCGACCATGGGATGTTTAGCACCCACTACCTCAACCTCAACCTGCGCTCTGCGTTGATCACGCTTCCGCGTTTGACCAGCGAAGCGCCCTACCTGCAGATCTCCAATCACGGACTCGGCCTGCTCTTTACCACGCCGTTGTTGTGGCTCTTGCTCCGCCCGGCCACGTCTGCGCCGCTCCGCAGCGCACTCTGGCTAGCGGTCATCTGTGCTGCAGTGCCCGGGCTGCTCTACCAGAACTCGGGCTGGAAGCAGTTCAGCTACCGCTTTGCCCTCGACTATATGCCCTACATCATCGCGCTCATCGCCCTCGGAGGGCGCCCGCTGACGCGCAAGGTCAAAGGGCTAGTGGTTGCCGGTGTCGTCATCAACCTGTTTGGAGCCATCACGTTCGGTCGATACGCCTCGTTCTTCTACGAGTGAGGCGGCTTGCCGGGCGCGTCGCCAGCGCCACCACAGGGCCCCGATAACCACAGCAACGATAGACAGCGCGACAGCCGTGTAGCGGCTCAGCCAGCGATCGAGCTCCTCGATGTTTGAGCCGACGAGCGCGCCTGCTCCTAGCAGAAGCCCGTTCCACGCGAGTGCGCTGATGCCGCTGTAGATGAGAACATGCCAACGCGACAGGCCCGCGATCCCCGACGCGACAAGGAAGAGCGCGCGGACCCCTGGCACGAAGCGGTTGACCACCAAGTAGGTCGCACCCCGGCGCTCAAACGACTCCACAAGCGTGCCGATCGTCGCTTGCGTGCGCGGCTTGAGCCGCCCAAGCCGGCCCGACCGCACGAGCCAGCGGCCGACCTGATGGTCCACCATGCACCCCAGGAGCGCGCCGAGCGTGACGACAGCAAGGACGGGCCACAGACTCCAACCGAACGCGGTCACGAGGACCGCCCCGCCGACGACAAAGAGGTCGCCAGGCGCGATCGGAAAGACATACTCGATGAAGGCGCCGCCGAAGAGCGCTGCGTACGTCAGCCAGGCTGGCCAGGCCTGCACGGTGTCGACAAGCTCGACCAGGCTCATGGCTGCCTACCCGGAGCGACCATGCCGCCACCGTCCACCGTGCACGCGCTCCGCCAGCTCAGGGCCTCAGCGTCAGAAGGGCTTGCCGCAAGCGGGCCTGACACCGTGCCTTGCCCAAGAGCTCCATCGTGCCGAAGAGGCCAGGGGTGGCCTTCTGGCCGGTGACCGCGACCCGCACCATCATGAACAAGTCTCTTAGCTTCCACTCAGTCGCCTCGACCTGCGCACGCAAGAGCGCCTCGATGGACTCGTTGCGCCAGTCGCGACAGGCATCAACAGCCTCTACGACAATCTTCATGGCGCGATACGCCTCAACGCGCTCTTTCTTCTTGGGGATGAGCAGCTCCAGCGGCGTGGCCTCTGCGCGTCCCAGGATGAACGATGCCTGCGGCACAAAGTCTTCAAGTCGGGAGATACGCTCCCTCAGCAGTGGCGCGACCCGAGCGAGGTAGCCGCTCGAGAGCAGCCAGCTCTGGAGTCGCTCGACCAGCGCGTCATCGCCAAGCTCCCGAATGTAGAGCCCGTTGAGCCAGTCCAGCTTCTCAAGGTCGAACACGGGGCCGCCGAGCGCCATTCGCTGAAAGCTGAACTCCGCGACCATGTCGTCATAGCTGAACTTCTCGCGCTCGTCGGGCATCGACCAGCCCATCCGTCCAAGGAAGTTGACGAGCGCCTCGGGCAGGATTCCGACCGCCTCATAAAACTCCAAGCTCACAGGGTTTTTGCGCTTGGAGATCTTGGACTTGTCAGCGTTACGGAGCAGCGGCAGGTGGATAAAGACAGGTGGTTGCCAGCCGAACGCCTCGTAGAGCCGGACGTGCTTGGGCGTCGACGGAATCCACTCCTCGGCCCGAATGACGTGGGTGATCTCCATGAGGTGGTCGTCGACGACGTTGGCCAGATGGTAGGTCGGGAAGCCGTCGGACTTCATCAAGACCTGGTCGTCCATCTGGGAGTTGTCGATGCTCACTTCGCCACGAAGCGCGTCGTTGAATGCCGTCACGCCGTCCAGCGGAGCTTTGAAGCGGATGACATGGGGCTCGCCGGCTGCCAACCGGCGCTCAACCTCAGCGCTTGGCAGGTCTCGGTAGCGCCGGTCGTAGCTCGTCGACCGTCCTTCACTCTTGGCGCTCTTGCGCATCTCGGCGAGCTCTTCCGCCGTCGCGAAGCAGCGATATGCGCGCCCGGCCGCCAAGAGCTTGTCGGCGTGCTCACGGTAGATCTCGGTCCGCTCGCTCTGCCGGTATGGACCGTAGTCACCGCCGACGTCCGGGCCTTCGTGCCAGGTGAGACCCAACCAGCCGAGGCTCTTGTAGATCGCTTCCTCGCTCGCCCGAGTCGAGCGGGTCTGGTCCGTGTCCTCGATCCGCAGCACGAAGCGACCGCCATTCGATGCCGCAAAGGCCTTGTTGAAGAGCGCCACGTACGCTGTTCCAACGTGCGGGTCGCCCGTCGGGCTGGGGGCGATCCGGACCCTGACGGGTCGGTCTGTAGGCAACGGAATGGGCGGGATCATGACTCGGGTCCTTCGGTGGGGGCGTGGGAGTCGCTTGCGGGTTCGCTCGACGCGGGGTCGTCGTCCGTTTGATGGTCGCTGAACGCCCGCAGCGTGTCTTGAAGCACGCGTTTCGTCTGCCGTCGCTCGGCAGCGATGATGGATTGAAACGTTGCGACCGCATCGTCCAGCTCGTCGTTGACGACGATGTAGCGATACAGGTTCGCTTGGGCGATCTCGCCGCGAGCATTGTCGAGCCGTGTGTCGAGGGCTTCCGCCGACTCTGTCCCGCGACCGCGAAGGCGCGCTTCGAGGGTCTGGAAGTTCGGTGGCGCGATGAAGATGCTGAGGGCGTCCGGGAACGTCGCCATCAGCTGCTTGGCGCCCTCGATGTCGATGTCAAAGACGATGTCTTTGCCGGCCTCCCACAGGCGCTCGATCTCGGCCTTGCTGGTGCCGTAACGGTTGAGGTGTACCGCTGCCCACTCGGCAAATGCCCGCTCCGCAATCATCTCGTCGAACGTGTCGTCGGACACGAAGTGATAGTCGCTGCCGTGTTGCTCGCCGGGCCTCGGAGCGCGCGTCGTGTGGCTCACCGAGAGCGAAAGGCGCGGGTCATCCGCCATCGACCGCTTCAGGATCGTGGACTTCCCGCTACCACTTGGCCCCGTCATCACGACCATCAGGCCGCGCGTGGCCTCAGACGATGTTCTGGACCTGCTCACGGATCTTCTCCAATTCAACTTTGGCGTCCACGACCAGCGTTGCGACCTCTGCGTCGCGACACTTTGAGCCGATGGTGTTGAACTCTCGCAGCAGCTCCTGCGAGAGGAAGTCGAGGCGCTTGCCGCGCTCGCTGTCATCGGCTTCGTCGATGGTAGCAACAAAGCGCTCTAGGTGGGTCTTGACCCGAACGCACTCCTCAGTCACGTCCGCGCGGTCGCTGAACACGACCAGCTCAGCGGCGATGCGCGCCTCGTCCAGCTCGCCGCCGACCTGGGCCCGCGATCGGGCGACCTTCTCGCGAAGGCGCGCCTCCATGCCAGCAAGGATCTCCGGGGTGCTTGCCTCGACCTCGGTGACAGCGCGCTCAAGAACGCCGAGCCGCGCGAGGAAGTCGGCTTTCAACGCCTCGCCTTCGCGTCGTCGCATCAACGTCAGCGCCTCTGCGGCGTCGCCGATGGCCGCGGTGAGAGCACCTTTGGCCTCATCCTCATCGATCGTGCTGGTTGTGACGCGCACAAAGTCGCCAAAACGCAGCGCAGCTTCCAGCGTCGGAGGCGGTGCATCGAGCTCGCGCGCAATCTCGTTGAGCGCAGTCATCATCACGGCGATGCCGTCCCGGTCGATCGCGACGGTCCGAGCTTCGCTGTCCATCGACTCAAGCTGAACGTGCGCGTCGACTGCGCCGCGCACGAGGGCCGCGCGAAGCTGCTGCTTCACTCCGGTCTCGAAGCGCGACAGCTCGCCCGGCGCGTGCAGTCGCATCGAGAAGTTCCTGTGGTTGACGCTCTTGAGCTCCACTCGGTACGCGCGACCGCTCACCTCGAAGCTGGCGGTCCCGAACCCGGTCATGCTTAGAATTCCCATCGCGCGTCACCCACCTGCTTAGGTCGACGACATACCAGAATCTTCGGCCTTTGGTGATGCTTCTTGATCACGCGTCAGCGCGTGGAAAACAAGCGGCTCGAAAGCAAGCGCGCGCGGCGCGGCGCGCTATGCTTCGGCGCGCGCAACAACCTCGGCCGCCCAAGAATCCAGCAGTCCCAGATCGGCGATCAGATCGAGCGCGACATAGCGCCCTCGGATGTGGCGACAGACGCGCAGGGTGCGGATGGCGCGCTCTTGGTCGACGCCGAGCTGACTTGCCCGCTCCGCACAGCCAGCGTCCTGCAGCGCGCGGGTTAGCGTCTCGACCGGCATGCACATCGCCGCGAGCTTTGGTCGCATCTCGTCCCAGCTGTCTCTAACGTGGACGAGCTCGGCCCGCAGCTCCGCCCCATGCTTCTGCTTGGAAGCGAGCTGGGTGCGGATCTCGCCGACGATCGTTGCGTCGAGGTTCGGGTGGGCGGCAGCCAGCGTGTCGAGGTAGCTCGCGTCGGCCCGCCGGGCCACCAGCGCGTCCACGTCGATGCCGCCAACGTCAGTCGCCAGCAGCCGCTCAAAGAGCATCGCGGACTGACGCGTTGCAACGCCGACCTGGGTGCCATGAAGCGCAACGAGCGGCGCGTTGTGGTGCAGCTGCTCCATGTCCCAGTAGTGGCTCACCAAGTGCTCGCCACCTGACGCCGGCGATGAGCTGCCAGCGATGGTCATCGAGTAGCCTGACAGCAGGATCGCCTGCATCAGCGTTGCGAGGCCAGCGCGCTCGGCGCGACCGATCGCGGCGGCCGCATCCAGCATCTCGGCGAAGACCTCGTCGAGGAGCTCGGACGGTGCGGTGTTAAACGGCACCCCTCGCACGAGGCTGCTCAGCAGCCAGTCGGCGTTTGAGAAGGGCTTGGAGACCAAGTCACCAAATCCCGCTCGGTTGAGGTGGGCCGGAGCCGCGACCAACACGTCGGTGTCGGCAAAGATCGCCACAGGCTGCTGCGCCGGCAGCGTGCGCTTGACCCCGCCTACGAGCACCGCAGCGATGAGCGACGTGTAGCCGTTCATCGAGGCCGCCGTCGGCACGACCACGTAGTCACGCTCGAGCTCGTGGGTGGCCATCTTGACGATGTCGTTGACCGTACCTGCGCCCACCGCGACGGCCATTCCATCGCCTGCGGCGAGGATGGTGCGAAGCGCGGCGATCGCACCGTCTTCGCAGACGAGGTGGTCGTCCTCGACGCGAGGCTCAAGGGTCAGCACCCGACACGTCCGGCCGCTCGCGCGGATGGCCTCGATGACGCGCTTGCCCGCAGCTGCGTGCGTGTGGTCGTCGCAGATGACCACCGCGTGCTTGTCGGCTGGCAGCGTCGCGTCGAGGTAGCCGGGAAGCGCCTCGATCGCGCTCGGCGCGAGCGTCACGTGGCGGGTGCGTCCGCGGTCAACATGGGGCTCTCGCTTGAGGAGAGCCGAGATCTTGGAATCGAATGAAGTACTCACGCGGGGGATCCTAGCAGAGTTGACGGCGATGCGGTTCGTCACGTGCACGACCGAGCCGACGCCCCTAAGAACACTCGGGAACTGCGGCGTCGGACCGCACGCACGGGGCGCTCGGGCGGAGGAATGTCGGGTCGGCGCGGCGCCGTTCTTTGAGCGTCGGCGACCGTCGTGAAGCGCGGGGGCGCTGGAGCGCTGCGAACGAGGACGCATGCGCGGTCGCGGCCAGGTAACGGCCTCGTTGAGGCCAGGTGTTGCCCAGCTGGTCGAAACTCCCTAACATGCCCCTTATGGTCGCACTTCTTGTCCCTGAAGCCCGCTGGGCTCCTGCTCCTACCGTCGTTGGCTTGATCGCCAAGGTTCGGCAATACCACCCAGCCGCCGACGTCAATCTCATACGACGCGCTTTCGTTTTCGCAGAGCAGCATCATCGGCCCCAGCGTCGTAAGAACGGCGACCCTTACATCGGGCATCCTGTTGCTGTGGCGCACAACGTCGCCGGCATGAAGCTCGATGAGGCCACGGTCTGCGCGGCTCTGCTCCATGACGTCGTCGAGGACACGGACGCCACGCTTGAGGACATTGAGCGGGTGTTCAACCGCGAGATCGCCCACCTCGTGGACGGTGTGACCAAGCTCAACAAGATCCGCTTCCGCTCCAAGGAGGAGCGCCAGGCCGAGAACTTCCGGAAGATGCTCGTGGCGATGAGCAAAGACATCCGGGTGATCCTCGTGAAGCTGGCGGATCGCACGCACAACATGCGCACGCTGGGCTTCATGCCGGAGCACAAGCGGGTGGTGATCGCGCGCGAGACCATGGATATCTTTGCCCCCCTCGCTAACCGCCTCGGCCTAGGCGCGGTGAAGATCGAGCTGGAAGACCTCTCGTTTCGTCACCTCTACCCCGACGAGTATCAGGACATCCGCTCGGAAGTGAACCTCCGCCTGGAGGAGCGCAAGACCTATATCGACGGGGTCATCTCCGACATCACCCAGATCGTGGCAGACGCGGGCATTCACGCCGACGTGAGTGGTCGGCCGAAGCACTTCTGGTCGATCCACCGTAAGATGGTGCGCCAGCAGATCCCCTTCTCGAAGGTCTACGACCACATGGCCTTCCGCGTGCTCGTCGACAAGCAGAGCGAGTGCTACCACGCGCTTGGGCTCATCCATGAGCACTGGCGGCCCATCCCGGGACGCTTCAAAGACTACATCGCCCTGCCCAAGCCTAACCGCTACCAGAGCTTGCACACGACCGTGATCGGGCCCGGCGGGCAGCGGATCGAGGTCCAGATCCGCACCCACGCGATGCACCGCATCGCCGAGGCCGGCATTGCGGCCCACTGGAAGTACAAGGAAGGCGACCGGGTCGCGCAGCGCGATGAGGAGCGCTACGATTGGCTCAAGCGCATGATGGAGTGGCAGCGCGAGTTCGACGACCCCAGCGAGTTCCTTGAGTCCGTGAAGGTCGAGCTCTTCGCCGACGAGGTGTACACCTTCACCCCGAAGGGCGAGCTGAAGGTCATGCCGCGCGGCTCCACGCCTGTTGACTTCGCCTACGCCATCCACTCGGAGGTCGGTGCGCGCTGCTCCGGCGCCATCGTCAACGGCGGGATCGTGCCGCTCACCCACAAGCTGCACAACGGCGACGTCGTTGAGATCATCACCAACCGCAACCAGAAGCCGAACAAAGACTGGCTGCGCTTCGTCAAGACCAACCGCGCGAAGAACCGCATCAAGGCGTTCATCCGCAAGGAGCAACGCGCGCGGTCGCTCGAGCTTGGTGAACAGCTGCTCGACAAGGAGTTCCGACGCTACTCGCGCTCCCTGGCGCGCGCCAAGAAGCTGCCCGAGTTCAAGGCCTATGCGATCGCCAACAGCCTCTCCGGCGTCGAGGAGCTCATCGTCCAGGTCGGGATGGGCAACCAAGCGGCCGTGTCGGTTGTTGCGGCGGTCTTTCCTGACGATGTGAAGCAGCGCTCACCAAAGCGCGTGCAGGTCGGCGCCAGCGACGGGGTCCTGGGTCGGATCCTACAGAAGGTCAAGGGACGGCCCGGCGGCGTCGTGGTGGACGGCCTCGATGGGGTCAAGCACACGATCGCAAAGTGTTGCTCGCCGGTGCCGGGAGAGTCGATTGTCGGGTTCGTCACGCCGGGACATGTGATCAGCGTTCACCGAAAGCACTGCGTGAACATCGTCGACCAGGATCCAGCCCGCGAGGTCGCGGTCCGCTGGGGGCAGGGCGGCTCGGGCTACCCGGTGGCGATTCGCGTCGTCACCGAGACCGGCGTCACGGGTCTGCTGACGATGATGACCAAGGTGTTCAGCGACATGCGACTCAATATCGACGCCGCCAACTGCAAGGAAGCGCCGGACGGACGCGCTGAGAACATCTTCAACTTCCACTGCGTCGATCTGGAAGAGCTCAACGCGGTCGTGCGGCGCCTCGAGAACCTGCGCGGCGTCTACGCGGTCGAGCGACTTCGCGGGTGACGCGGCGTTCGTATGGGCTGTGGACTCGGCTCGCTGGCCTACTGGTTGGCGTCACGATGGTCGCTCTGAGCGGCAGCGAGGCCGCCAGCCAGGTCAGCGAAGACCCAGACCGGTACGGTGTCCGCAGCGGCCGGCTCGAAGCCTCGATGGAGCTGAGCTTTCGGCCCCTTGTCATCGGCTCTCCCGCTCCCGCGCGCGAGCCCTTGGCGCTGATCGGCGTCCAGGCGGGCGTGTTTGCCGGCAACCACCTCCGCCTCGGCGCGACCGTCAGGGCGCTGCTCGCGGGGCGCAATGCGGACTTCCTTGAGGTTACCTTCGACGCCGGCATCGTCTGGCTGACGGGCCGGCTGCGAACGACGGGCTCGATTGAGCTCGGCTACTCCGGCACCGAGTTCATTGTCGACGACACGATCCTCACCAACGACGGCTTCACGCTCAACCTCATGGGCGGCGCGAGCTACGTCGTGTTCGACGATCTCGCGCTTGGGGTCGAGCTCGGGTGGTCGTTGACCAGCCTCAGTGAGGGGGACAGCGACTGGTCTCATGGCCCGCGCCTAGCATTGGTCGTCAGCACGCTGTGGTAGCGCAACGCCAGCGCTTATAACCATCGACGTCATCAGGGCCACGTCCCAGCAACGCTGATAGAGCACCGAACCATTTGGCTGCGGACGGCGATCTGCCGCACCTGTGCGGCCGTGCTCCTTGTGGAAAACTCAAGGGGTCTCGACACATCGACAGGAGCTGCGCCCCTGGACCCGCGTTGTGGTCCGCGCCAGCCGCAACTGTGCTGCACCTCCTTCGCTTCGCTCGAGAACAGCGCCTAGAGCCACGGGTTGTCTTGCGCGAAGTGCACGGTGGCAGGCTGCCCATCCAAGCTGCCTGCCACGCTCACAAAGCCGTTGCGGTCGGCCTGCAACGTCACGACGAGCTCACCACCAAAGTGCATGGCCGCCAGCGATGTGAGGTCCGCGACAAACTCCAGGCCGCCGTCACGGACGTCTAAGGGGACGTTGACGCGGGTGGCGGTCTCGAGCGTGCCAACGTCGATGGCATAGCCACCCCCATCGACCTCGGTGATGTGGACGGTGATCGGAAGCCGGCGTTCAGTGGGCAGCGGCGCGATCACGATCTCGCCGGTGTATCGCCCGATCAAGCCCATGCGCGTCGGCTGGCGGCAGAAGCCGGTGACAACAAGCACCGGCGGAACGGGGTCGACAGCGACCTCGGCGAAGGGCGAGCGTGCGCCGCCGACCGTGTCCGGAAAGCCCGACACGACGGTGCCCCAGACGTAGTAGTCTCGCCCCTCATAGAGCGGCTCGCAGGGCGCTGGCACCTGACCGAAGGGGTTGCCGTAGCAGCCGAAGCGCTCCTCGGTGGTGGACGCAGCGTGCAGCGATCCGCTCTCGTCCCACAGGTTGATGGCGGAGACGCAGTCGCCGCTGTCGTCGGCGTCGCACACGAGGTAGTCCCCCGTCGCGGCCATGATCGCCACCTTCACCTCAGCGCCTTCGACCGCAGCGACGGCCTTGCTGACCGAGCTGAGCCCCTCGCGAGAGCACGCACGCGGAGCCGACACGCCCGTGGTGTCGGTGACAGCAATGTCGGTGACGGCAGTGTCAGCGACCGTGGTGTCGTCACCGCTCGTGTCGGCCTCGCTTGTGTCAGCAGCGGCATCGCCAACGACAGCACCTTCTCGACCTTCGAGGCAACCCGTGGACCCGATCGCTACGGCGAGCGCCGCCAGCGTGGCGACGGCATTCATGCGTCGCTCCGTCGGCCGCCCTTGCCGATGTTGATCCAAGTGGTCTTGAGGTTGGTGTACTTGTCGACCGCGTACTTGGACTTGTCCTTGCCGCCGAAGCCCGATTGCTTGAACCCGCCGAAGGGCGCGGTCATGTCCGCCTGGTCGAAGTTGTTGACCCAAACCGTGCCGGCCTGCAGGGCTTGCGACACCCGGTGCGCGCGGGACAGGTCGCTGGTCCAGAGCGCAGCAGAGAGCCCGTAGTGGGTGTCGTTTGCGATGGCGACAGCCTCCGCTTCCGTCTTGAACGGAATCACCCCGAGCACGGGCCCGAAGATCTCGTCGCGAGCGATGGCCATGGAGTTGTCGACGTCGGCAAAGACCGTTGGCTCAACGAAGTAGCCGCCGCTCTCGGTGAGCGCCTTGTGCCCGCCGCAGATCAGGCGCGCTCCTTGCTCATGACCGCGGGCAATGTAGCTCATGACCTTGTCATGCTGAGCGGTGTCGATCACGGGTCCAGCCTTGGTCGCTGGGTCGAGCGGATCGCCTGGCTGCCAGCTCGCAGCGACCGCGGCGAGCCGGTCGACGACCTGATCGTAGATGCCGGCCTGAACGAGTAGCCTCGAGCCAGCGACGCACATCTCGCCGCTGTTCCAAAAGACGGAAAAGCCCACAGCCCGCAGCGCGAAGTCGAGGTCGGGTACATCCTCAAAGAGGATATTGGGCGTCTTGCCGCCGGTCTCAAGCGAGACGCGCTTCATGTTGCTCTGTCCGGCGTAGCTCAGGAGCTGCTTGCCGACTTCGGTCGAGCCGGTGAAGGCAATGGCATCCACATCGGGGTGCAGCGCGAGCGGGGCGCCGGCCCCAGGACCGGAGCCGGGAACGACGTTGAACACGCCCGGCGGAACTCCGGCCTCCAGGGCAAGCTCCGCAAGCCGGAGCGCGGTCAGGGGGGACTGGTCGGCCGGCTTGAGCACCACGGAGTTACCCATCACCAGCGCTGGCGCGAGCTTCCACGCGGCGATCATCATCGGGAAGTTCCACGGGGTGATCGCGCCGACAACGCCGAGCGGCTCGCGCCTCACCAAGCCCACCACGTCCGGCCCGGTCGGTGCCATCTCGTCGTAGAGCTTGTCAGCCAGCTCGCCGTACCAACGGAACGTGTACTGCGCCTGGTCCAGATCGACGCGGGTCGTGTAACGAACGGGCTTTCCGATATCCAGCGTCTCGAGCAGCGACAGCTCGGGTCCGTGGTGCTCGATAAGCTCCCCGAGACGAATCAGCCTCTGTCCCCGCTCTCGGGGCCGCATGCGGCGCCACGGTCCCGTGTCGAACGCTCGACGCGCCGCCGCGACGGCTCGGTTGACGTCTTCTTGAGCGCCCGCAGACACCTCGACGATGGCCGCGCCTGTCGCTGGGTTCACCGAGGCGTAGGTCTCGCCGGAAGCGGCCGGGACCCGCTTGCCGTCGATGACGCACGCGCCGTTGGGGGCTGCCTGGGCAGCGGCCTCTGTCCACTCGCTCTTTGTCCGTCGTGTCATCGCTCTAGGCTCCCGAGAGTCGTTGCCAGTGAAGTTCATTGCGCAGCGGGCGGCCGTTGCGCGTGGATGCCGGGGGTGTGGCAAGCACCAATGCGTTGCCGTTGGAGCTCAACACGACATCTCGGCGCTGGCTCGTGCCAAGCCAAGGCGTGAAGAGGCTGAAGTCGACGCGGTGGACCACTTGTGCAGCGTCGATGCTGTAGCGCCCGCCGTAAGAGAGGTAGCCTGCGGCCATCGCCGCTTGGTCGCTGACCGAGGCCGCGGAGAGGTGGCGGACGTCGGGCCGAGGGCGGTCGACGCTCTGGAGGACGGCCCACATGTAGCCGTCTGCGGTGTAGGTGATGCGGCCGAAGGCGTCGCTACCAAAGGGCATGCGCGGGTCATCCTCGCCAACGTGCACCACCCACTTCTTAAGCGACCACGTCCCGACAAGTTGTGCCACGGTCAGCACAGGGGACGCCTCCGTCGGAAGGGCAGGGGTCGTGCCGCTCACGCGTCGACGCGCTCGATCACGCTGGCGGCGCCAAGGCCGGCACCCCCGCTGATGCTGACGACACCGTAACGCTCGCGCCTTCGAACCATCTCATCGAGCAGCGTCGCCACCAGGATCGCCCCGGTCGCCCCAAACGCGTGGCCCATGGCAATGGTTCCGCCGTTGACGTTGAAGCGCTCGTCACCGACGTCGAGGTCGCGCTGGAACTTCAGGCAAAGCGCCGCAAACGCCTCCGCGTACTCGAAGAGGCCGATGTCGTTGGTCGACAGGCGTGCCCGGTCGAGGGCCTGGACGACGGCAGCCTGGCCTGATGTCAGCATCATCACCGGACAGACGCTAGTCGCCGCGGCGCTGCGGATGGCGGCGCGCGGGGTAAACGCCCGAGCGGCCTCCGCACTGCAGACGAGGACCAGCGCGGCCCCATCGGCGAGCGCGGGCGAGTTGCCGCGGTGGTGGAGGTGCTGGATCGCGCCTGCCTCGGGGTAGGCAGCAAGCGCAACCGCATCCATACCCGCAGCGCCCATCCCCGCAAAGCTCGGCGGGATGTCGGCGAGCGCCTCGACGGAGGTGGTCGGTCGCACATGCTCGTCGGTCTCGAGCGTCACGTTGCCGTCGGCGTCCGTGACGGTCACCAAGGACGGCGCGAATCGCCCGTCGCGCCAAGCTTCGGCCGCCCGGTGGTGCGAGCGCACGCCGTAGGCATCGAGCTCCGGGCGCTCGAAGCCCTCGAGGGTTGCCACCAGATCGGCGGCCACGCCCATGTGAATCGATCGCGCGGGGCCGGCGACGTTGGGGTCGGTGTAGAGGGGGCCACCATCGGCGAGCATCGGAACGCGCGAGACCGACTCGACCCCGCCGGCAATCACCACGTCAGCGAGGCCGGCTGCGACCTTGGCGTGAGCGAGGTTCACCGCATCGAGCCCAGACGCACAGAACCGGTTGATCGTCATGCCGGACACCGAGGGCGGTAGGCCAGCGAGCAGGGCCGCGGTCTTCGCGATGTTGGTGCCCTGTTCCTTGGCTTGGGTCGAGCAGCCGAGGATGACCTCATCGACGGTGTCCGGGTCAAAGCCTGTGCGCTCTTGCAGCGCGCCGAGCAGCTGCACCACGAGCTGAATCGGCGAGACGCTGGCGAGGCCTCCAGTGGGCTTGGCTTTGCCCCTTGGGGTACGGACGGTATCGATGATGAAGGTCGTCATGAAGGTCCTTGTCGGTGTTGAGAGCGGGCGTGCGCGACGAACTCAGCTGCGGGCCGGCAACGCAGCAGCGTCGACCCAGCAGCCGTGGAAACCGTTGGGCACGCGGCGAGGAAGCCGGACCTCTGCGACCGGCCCTGCGCCGAGATCGGCGGCGTCAAAGACGAACACCGATGAGCGGTCGTTGGCCATGTCGCTGATGAAGCTGAGCATGTAGCCGTCGTCTTCGCTCCGAGCACCCGTGCGCGGTGCAAACTGGCCTTCGGAGCCGAACTGTCCTGGCTCAAGCCGATGTTCGCTGACCGCGGCGCCGGTCGTCACGTCGTACTTGATGAAGCCGTCGAACGTAGTCGCGAGCGTGTTCTCAAGCGTCACCACGTAGGCAAAGCGGCCGGCGGTGCCGAGAGCGGCGTTGTTGATGGTTGGGAACTCAACGCTTCGGTCGTCGAGGGCGCGCTCGCGGGTCGCGCCCGTCGCCAGGTTGAAGCGATACTCCCACAGCTGAGCGTCGAGCCGAAGGTAGTTGAGGATGTTGGCGAGTGGGCCGGTGATCGGCTCGTCGAGCGGCTTGGGCCAGCGAAAGCGACAGACGATCATCACGACGTCGTCGCCGTCATCCCAAGCGTTGACGCTGTGGTAGATAAAGCACGGCTCGGCGTCGAACCAGCGGATGTCGGCGGCCTTGCCATGCCGCGGAATCACGGCGAAGCGAGACGGCATGTCGTGGCGGAACACCAGGCGATGACGACCGAGGGCGTGCGCCTCCGGATCGACGAAGAGCGGCAGGTCCATCAGCACCGAGTAGCGCTCGGTCACCGCCATGTCGTGCGGCATCCGCGGCCCACGAAGTGCAATGGGCTCAAACGTCACAAGCTCACGCTCGGCCGAGACGACGCCGTAGTGCATGAACGGCGCTTGAGGCCCGTAATCGAAGAAGAGCAGCTCGCCTGTGCGGTCGTCGACCTTCGCGTGGGCGCTGACCGGCGAGCGCCTCGTGCCGCGCCAGTCGTCAGGACCAAGGGTCTTAAGCGTGTGCGGATCGAGGCGGTAGGGCTCGCCAGCGAGGTACCAGAGCGAGGTCAACGCGCCTGCATGGTAGACGAGGTCCGTGTTGGACGTGTCTTTGAGGTGCAGGCGATTGCCGTCATCGGGGTTGCCCTGGCGAGGCTCGGCAACACCGCGCCACAGCGCAGCGCCGTGGTCGATATCCGCTGCAAGCCCAGCCGTTGCCACGTAGCGGTTGGTGTAGCGCGCCGAGCCGTCCTCGAAGTGCACCCCGTGCACCATGCCGTCGCCATCGAACCAGTGATAGCGGCCTTTGGGAGGCAGTGCCGGGTTGGGTCCGTTGCGGACGTAGAGCCCGTTGAGGTCGCGCGGAAGCTCGCCGATGACCTGTAGGGGGAGAGACTCACGCTCCACGGTGCTCTCGACCGAGACCGGAGCAAAGGCGCCTTCGAGGTAGGGGTTGAGCATCGAATCCTCTTGGCTACAGAGGCTCTTTGCTACCTCTCGCGCGCACGTTTTTCAAGCCGCGCGGCCGCAGCGCAGACATCCTCGCGCGCCTGGCGCATCGACCCCACGGACCGCGCCCATGCCGGGGCGCTCGCCGCGGCTGCCAGCCAGGACGAAGGAGATTCGAGCGTGAACCCAGCCTGACTCACTGGTATGGAGACGCTTATGACGCGCCACCGACCCGACACGCTCGCTAACCCCGCTCACGGCTTGCCCGTGCGTGCGGCACGTCGCGCCTGGTCGTCGGCATCGCGGGGCCTGCGCTCAGCAGCCGCATCCTCGCGACTCGCGTCGACGTCTTGTGTCGTCGGTTGCGGCAGCGGCGCACCTGACGTCGTCTGGGAGCTTGCATGAGCCGTCGCGACAGCGGGAGGGTGGTTGCATTCGCGTGGGTCGTGATGGCCTGGAGCCTCGTCGCGGTGCAGGGTGCGCTGGCCCACGGGCCGGCGCCTGTTGCGCTTGAGGCCCTGTCGCTCTCGGGCGATGCGGCCGAGGGGCTCATCCGCGATGACCCGGGGCTGCCCGATGTGGTGCGAACCAACATCGGGCTCGCCATTGCCCGACCCGACGGCGCCTATCACTACGGGTGCCCGGTCCAGTGGGGCGGCGTTGAGCTCGCCTTCGCGGCCGCAACGCCTGACCGCTCGGGGATCATCGCGCTTGGCGGCGGGCGAGCGTACGCCTCGGTGGACGGCGGCTGCAGCTTCAGCGAGCTGGCGTGGCCCGATCAAGCAGGCGATGCCACGAACGTCGAGCGAGTCGGCGAGCGCTTCTTCATCACCGCGCGGGACGGAACGACGGGCTCGGTGGTGCAGTGGCAGCCCGGGACAGCACCGGTCATCGCCTTTCGGCTCGGCTTTGCGCCCGACAGCCTCACCACCTGGTCTCGGAGCGATGCGACCGGTGCCGGCCTCTTGGTCGCGGGCGCCCGGCCAGCGGCGACCATCGAGAGCTTCGCGGTGGTGGTGGACAGCGGGACGGATGCCACGACCTTGCATCGGGTGTGGTCGGCCAACCTCACCGTTACAGGGGCTCAGCAGCTCACGCTCCCGAACGCGCCGCAAGACGATGCCGCGTGGGTCGTCGTGACAACCGACGAAGGCCGGGGCCTGTGGCGTCGAAACGCCATCGGCGGGGGCTGGTCGCGCAAGCTCGGCGGACTGGGGTCCGTCCATGGTCCGGTCGCCCTCGACGAGGCGCTGTTGGGCCTTTGGGACGGCAAGCTCTGGACGCACCCTGGCACGGCCGCAGGAAGCTGGAGCCCTGGGCCTGAGGTCGACTGGACCTGCCTGCAGCAGCTCGGCGACCGCGTCTACGCGTGCTCGCTGCAGCAGCTCTCGGAAGTCCTAGCAGCCGACGGCAGCTCGCGCCCGGTGTTTCGGCTCGCGCAGCTCGCCGGTCCGCGCGAGGGCTGCCCGAAAGACGCGCCCACACTCTGCATCGGCGACTGGTTCCACTTCGGCGGGGAATCGCAGCTGGTGGACGCCACGCCGGCCACCTATCCAGATCCCGCCGGGCCGCCAGCGGAACCGCTGCCGAAAGACGAAAACGGCTGCGCTGCTGGATCGACGAATCCGCTCTCAGGTTACGGTGGAGGTGCTCTGCTGTTCGCATTTATTACGCTCCGGAGACGCTTGACGGCGATGTGGGCTGCTTGTTGCGGCTGAAAAGCTCAGATTTTTTCGCCTTGCCCGGACTCGTGCTGCACAAACAGTTCACGCACAGGTAGAGTCGACGACGGTTCACCTCCGAACCCTCTGTCCGAGCACCCTGCAAGCGTCCGTGCAAGCCGAACTAAACTCAGTCCAGCCAAGCAAAGACTACGAGCGCACCCGCGCCGCAGCGTCACGACGTGTCGTCAGCGCGTTTTGCATCGTCTCGGTGGTCGTTGGGCTCGTGTTCTCGATTGTCGGTATGGCCCTCGGGTGGCCGAAGGTTCCGATCTTTGCTGGCATCGCCCTTGTTGTTCTACCGGCGGCGATCTGGCTTCAGATTCGGCTCACTCAACGCCACGAGATCGCGGCCCACTTCATGTGCTTTGCGATCCTTGGGCTCGTCTGGTTCGTGACCGCGGGGCGAGGCGGTCTCAGCAACCCGGTGGCGGCGGTGCACCTCATGATCGCGCCGGTAGCGGTCTTCACGCTTCCGAGTCGGCATGCGCTCGTCTGGACGATCCTGAGCCTTGTGTCGCTCGTATGTCTGGTGGTCGTTCCTTATGATTGGAGCAACGCCCCGCTCGACGGCGGCTTCGTCTTCAGCGACATGCCGAACTCGGTCCGGGTGCGCGTCGGCTTCATCTACGGAATCCTCATCCTCTTGCTCGGCGGTCTCGCCCGCTTCTTCGAGCAGTCGGCGACACGCTCGATGGCCGCGCTTCACGCGACCAACGAGGCGCTCTCGACGGCCAAGGCCGAAGCGCTTGAGGCGAGCCAAGCCAAGTCATCGTTTCTCGCCAACATGAGCCACGAGATCCGGACCCCCATGAACGGGGTGATCGGGATGAGCCAGCTGCTGCTGACCGAGCCACTGCCAGAGCAGCAGTTCGACATGGTCAAGACCATCCACGACGCCGGCATTGCGCTGGTCGACGTCATCAACGACATCCTCGACGTCTCGCGCATCGAGGCCGGTCGCCTCGAGCTGGAGCCATCTCCATTCGACCTGTCAGAGACGGTTCACGGCGTCCTCGAGGTCCTGATGGTGCAGGCCAAGGCGAAGCGTCTCGTCCTGACGGCGTCTGTCCAGATGCCCAAGAGCCGGTCGGTGATCGGCGATGGTCCGCGCGTTCGTCAGATCCTGATGAACCTCGTTGGAAACGCCCTGAAGTTTACCCAGAAGGGATCGGTTCATGTGACCGTCACGGGCGAGCTTGTCGACGCCGATAGCGACGATGCCTCGCCCACGCTCGCGGTCACCTTTCGCGTTGCCGACACCGGTATTGGGATACCCAATGAGGTCATCGGCTCGCTCTTTGAGCCGTTCATGCAGGGCGACCCCTCCACCACACGGCGGTTCGGCGGCTCCGGCCTTGGGCTGGCGATCACCAAGCGGCTCGTCGACAGCATGGGCGGCGAGATCGACGTCGTGAGTGAGGTCGGGCGAGGCAGCCTCTTTCGGGTCACGCTTCCGCTCACGTTCGCCGCGTCGTCCGCCGACGTGCCGATGGTCGAAGAGCTCAGCCGCGATCTGAAGCGCGCTGGCACGGCCAGTCGCGTTCTGCTGGTCGATGACGATCAGACGAGCCGCGAGGTCATCGCTCGGCTGCTCGAGCAGCTCGATCTCACGGTTGTCGCTGTCGAGAGCGGCGCTGCCGCTCTCGCGGAGCTGTCGAAGTCTTCGTATTCGGCCGTGTTTGCCGATCTGCGGATGCGGCAGATGGACGGTCTCGAGTTCGCGAGGCGCGTACGTGCGCTTGAGCGCTTTCGGTTGCTGCCGCTCATCACGATCACGGCCGACGCGACGACCACGGCCCGCAACGACTGTCGCGCGGCCGGCTTCAACGACTTCCTCACCAAGCCGGTCCAGATCGGTGCCCTCGAGCGCGCGATCAATCGCTGGCTTCGCGGCGCTGAGCTGCTCACGCTCAAGCCCGAGCCGCCGCCGACCTTTCCCCGGCTGCGTGCGGCGACTCAGCTGCTGGTGACCGCGCCCACCCACCACGGCAACCGCAACCTCGGAACCGCGCTGAAGTCGTTCTTCCACGAGTTTCCGCACGCGACGGTCGAGCAGCTCCTTGACGACCGCGCGATCGACTTGAACGCCGGAGACATCGACCTCCGGCTAGCGAACGTCACCGGCCGGAACCCGCCGCCCGAGGCGCGCATCGTCGGCTACGACGTGGCGATCTGCGTCGCGTCGCCAGACCTCGCGAAACGAACCGAGGGCCGCGACGTTGATGTGCTTCGTGAGCTGCCGTGGGTGGGCTTGTCGAACCTCGTCGACGTCTCGTGGACCATTCAACGGCCCGACGGCGGCACGTTCCAGCATCGTCCGGCGTATCGTGCGGTCGCGACCACCAGCAACGGGCTCCATGGCCTCGCACGTGCAGGGGTCGGGTGCGGACTCGTGCTGGCGTCAACCGTCGAAGAGGACCTCGCCGCCGGTCGGCTGGTGAGGCTCTTTCCCGAGGCATTCGCTATCTCGTCGGCGGTGATTGCGACCTTCCCCGCGCACCACAGGGAGACGCCCGAGGTCCAGGGACTCATCAAGCACATTGAGCGGACGCTCGCGAAGTCGGGACCGCAGCGAGGCATGCCGCGTGTGGCAGAGCCCGCGCCCCCAACGCCCGGCTCCATCGAGGCGACTTAGGCGTCTCGGCTGAGCGGTCGAGTCGGTTCAAATCGAGCGCTGCGATGAGCCGTGATGCGAGCTGTGCCGATGCCCGCCAGCAGGAGGCACCGCTACCGTCAGTCTGAGCTGCTGCTGGGCTGCGCGGCGCTGTACTTAGCGACGTAGGCACGCAGGTCGTCGAGCTCCTTTGCGTACCCGCCGGAGAGGATCGGAAACCGGCACCATGTCTTCGGATCGAGGTTTTCGTCATCGACATGGAAGCTCGGCGCATAGCGCTCGCGCTTCCATTGGTTGCGGCACCAGAGCTTGAAGAAGCGCTCGACCCAGGCGCCGAGCTGCTCCAGCCCATACTGGGGGAACTCGAGGCGCATCAAGCGAAAGCACTCGACCGGGTCCTGCTTGTCTCGGATCGCCGCGCGCTCGATCGCGTCCAGCAGGGGGTAGGGCATCAGGTCCCCCTCATCGGTCTGCCCCTCGGACTGGGGACGTAGCTCGGCCGTCGGCTGCTGCACGTTCACCACTTGGAGCGCCGGCAGCGGTCCGACGCCATCCGGGCCGAGCTCTTCGTACCAGCGCAGCCAGGTCCGAAGGAATGCCTTGTCGATGCCGGCGATCGGCGAGATGCCACCGCACGTGTCGCCGTCCATCGTGGCATAGCCCACCGCCGCTTCGGACCGGTTCGAGGTCGACACCAGCAGCGCCTTTCGGATGTTGGCAAGCATCCAAACGCTCGGTCCACGAACCCGCGCCTGGATGTTCTGCAGCGCCAGGTCGTCGGTCTCCCACGTAAGCTCGCGGTCGATCCCACCCTCGACGAGGGCAACGTACCGCTCGACCAGGCCATCCACATCGAGATGCATGAACTCTGCGTGGATCGCAGCCGCGACGGTCCGCGCGGCGTTTGTGGTCACCTCGCCGCTGTTGCGGGTTGCCTGGTAGACGCACACCAGCATTCGCTCAACGAGCTCCGGCACGGTCGTCGCGTCGGCGAGCTCCGTGTAGTAGCTGAGGCGCTCCTTGAAGCCGTCGACCCCGAGCGCGTCGGTGGCAAACCGCACCATCAGGGCAACGAGGCACGCGCAGGCGGTCGAGTCTGCCCCGCCCGACAGCGAGATGACGAAGCCGCGGCTATAGCTCCGACGCATGTAGTCGAACAGAGAGAGCGAGATCGCGCGTGCGAACTCCTCCTCTTTGCGATGCTCGGACTGTTCCCAAGCGGCCGTGGAGACCCCTGTGGGCAACGCCGGATCGAGCTCCGGCCAGCTGAACGGGATGGTGACACACTCACCCTCCGGCTCATCAAACGAGGGCCGGAAGCTGTTGGTCCAGCCCTGAATCATCCGCGTCTGCTCGACATCGATCACGGCCGTCGTCAGGGACACATCCTCGTAGCCGAAGCGCTCTCCGGCCGCCAGGAGACGACCTTCCGAGGCGATCAAGGCTCCGCCGTCATAGACGATGCGGCCAGAGTCGTTGCCCAGAAGGTTCGCGTAGACGTAGGTGACGGCGAAGGCACGGCTGCCCTCGATCACAAAGCGCTTTCGCACATCGAGCTTTCCGAAGGCGAAGTGGCTTGCTGACGGGTTGAGAATGATATCGACCCCGCGGCCCGCCAGCGACGTTCCTGGTCGCGATGCAACCCAGGCGTCCTCGCAGATCTCAAAGCCGATCCGCACCCCGCCAACCTCGAAGTAGATGTCGCCGATCGGGTAGTCCACGCCGTCAACATCGAGCTGGCCGTGGGCTCCAAGCTGCCACGGCTTAAACCAGCGAGGCTCGTAGTGAACGCCGTCTCCTGCGAGGTGGCGCTTACAGACGATGCCGACGACTTTGCCGTCAGCAACCATGCACGCGGCGTTAAAGATCGCGTTGCGATAGACGATCGGCAAGCCGACGCTGACAACGATGCCGACCGTTTCCGGCACGATCTGGTCGACAAGCACGTCCCATGCCTCACGCTGTACACTCGGCGAGAAGAAGCCGTCCTGGCAGCCGTAGCCCGTTAGCACCATCTCGGGCAGGCAGAGCACGGTGACGCCCTCGGCCTTTGCGCGACGGATCGCCTCAATGGTTCGCGCCGCGTTGCCGCGCCAGTCCAAGGGCGTCTGGTTGAGGATGGCCGCTGCGACTTTGACGAGCTTCATACGTCGACCTCATGTCCTCGCGCCGCGAGCACGAGGCGCTGTTTTTCGGCAAAGAGGCCGGCCTCGAGACCGACCGGGTAGGTGTGCGGATTGAGCAGCCGCCGGATGCCGGCGTGGAGTCCCGCTTGCTCGCGTTGCGCGCGCTCGCGGATCGTGTCGAGGGGCTCGTGAGGGCGAACTTGCCGCCCCGCCCGCAGGACAGGCTCAAGGAGCTCGCGTGATGTCGTAGCGGGCGTGAACACCTTACGCCGCGTCGCGTCGCTCGGGTCGACCACCACGCATGGCTTAGGCAGACCCGCGAGCTCATCGAAGATCACGTCGCCGAGGAAGACGCCGTTGTCATCGACAAAGCGGCGCACCTGGAGGACGCCTGGGGTCGACACCTTGATGAGCTGCTCGCTGAGCTTGACCTTCGGCTCCCACTGTCCGTCGGCATCACGAAGCGCGGCGAGCTTGTAAACGCCGCCGAGGGCTGGCTGATCGTAGGCGGTCACGAGCTTGGTGCCGACGCCCCACACGGCGATGGTGGCACCTTGTTGCTTGAGGCTCTCGATGACGGTCTCGCTGAGATCGTTGGACGCGACGATGAGCGCGTCAGGGAATCCGGCGTCATCAAGCTTCTTGCGTGCCTCGACAGAGAGATAGGCAAGGTCGCCCGAGTCGAGCCGCACGCCGGCCATCTCGAAGCCGCGCTCACGGAGCTTGCGGCCCGCTCGGATGGCGGCGTCAACCCCCGCGAGGGTGTCGTAGGTATCGACCAAGAAGACGCAGTTGTTCGGCATGGCCGCCGCGTAGGCTTCGAAAGCCGCATCCTCGTCGTCGAACGCCATGACCCAGCTGTGGGCGTGGGTGCCTCGAACCGGAATGCCGAAGAGCTTGCCAGCGAGAACGTTGGAGGTCGCTGCGCAGCCTCCAACGTACGCGGCGCGGCTTGCTGTGAGTGCACCGTCGATCCCTTGGGCTCGCCGGAGACCAAACTCGAGGACCGCGTCCCCGCCAGCTGCCACTGTGACACGAGCCGCCTTCGTCGCCACGAGCGTCTGGAAGTTCACAAGGTTGAGCAGGGCCGTCTCGATGAGCTGGGCTTGCAGGAGGGGCCCCCGCACCCGCACGAGAGGCTGGTGGGGAAAGGTGACCGTTCCCTCAGGGATGGCGTCCACGTCGCAGCTAAAGGTGAGCGTCTTGAGGTACTCGAGGAAATCCGCGCCAAAGAGCGGCTCGCCGTCGTTGCCTTGGAGGCTGCCGAGGTACGCGAGGTCGTCGTCGGCGAAGGCAAGGTTGCCGAGGAAGTCGACGACCTGCTCGAGCCCTGCGGCGACCGCGAACCCGCCACCGAATGGGTTCTTGCGGAAGAAGAGGTGGAAGACCGCTTCGCGCTCGGCCATGCCAGACTTGAAGTACCCATGCGCCATCGTGAGCTGATAGAGGTCGGTCAGCAGCGAGAGCGATGTGCGATAGATCGTGTCGAGTGTCGCCATGAGCAACTCATAGCGAAGAGCAGCCGCCGCGTCGATAGGCTCACGCGCCGTCGACGGCACAGGCGCGGCGAACAGGTTGGGGCGGCCGTCGCTCACGATCGCCACGTCGACCGCTGGACCGCGCCGGCAGGTGTTTAGCCTCCGACGACGTGACGGCACTCCACCATGAGCTCACCGCAGAGGTCGCCGATGAGGGTCGCGCCGTGGTCCTCATCGATGGCGCTCTGCAGATCGAGGCCGAGCTGCGACAGGAGCGGGTAGCCGTAGCTGGTGCCCGTACCGGCGATCTTGTGAGCTACGCTCCGGATGCGGGTCAGGTCGTCGGCCTTCATGGCATCAGCAAGCTCGTCGATTCGCTCCCGCAGGGTCTCCAAATACTCCGCGATCAGCCAGTCCGGCAGTCCGCTGGTGTTTTCAGAGGGCTCCGACCGTGCGGGCTTGGCGGCTGGCGTGCCAAAGCTCTGGCTGGTCATCGTTGCGCGCCGCCGACCGGGTCGCGCAGTCCGCGAGCGTGTGGTGCGCGGGCCGCCGACCAGCAGCCCATCAAGCCGCGCGAGCAGGCTGCGCGGCACGATAGGCTTGACGATGTACTCATCGCAGCCAGCCGTCAGCGACGCATGTCGGGCGTCGACGGTGGCGTCCGCCGTCAGCGCGACGATCGTGCCGAGGTAGCCGGCGGCACGGAGCGCCCGCGTTGCCGAGATGCCGTCGAGGACCGGCATCCGGACGTCCATTAGGACGATATCGAACTCCGGCGCGTCCTCCGCGAGGAGCACGTCCAAGGCTTCCTGCCCGTTGGTGGCCAGCTGAACGGTCGCCCCGGCCTGGGTGAGGAAGCGCTCGATGATGCGCCGGTTGTCCTTGCTGTCGTCGGTCACGAAGATGTTGCGCCCGCGGAGAGCGTCCTTGGGCAGCGAGACGCGGCTCGCAACCCGAGTTGTCGCGTGGATGTGCTCGGGATCGACCAGCGAGACCATGTCGCGTCGAGTGACAGGAAGCGTCAGGGTAAAGGTGCTGCCCCGACCGAGCTCCGAGGTGACGCGCAGGTCGCCGTCGAGCCGCATAGCGAGCCGGCGGGAGATGTCGAGCCCCAAGCCGGTGCCGCCATAAGACGCGTCATGGCTTTGGGTGAACGGCTGAAAGATCGTGTCGAGCTGGTCGGCAGGGATCCCCACGCCTGTGTCAGCGACGGCGATCTTGAGCGTGCCACCTAGGTCATGGCTCACAGCCGAGATCTCGACCCGGACCCCGCCTTCCGACGTGAACTTGACGGCGTTCGACAGGAGATTGACGACGATCTGGCGAAGCCGGAGGGGATCGCAGTGGATCTCGCTAGGAACAGAGCCCTCGCACGACAGGTCGAGGGAGATGCCCTTGGTCTGGGCGGCCGCGGCAAAGAGGCTCATGATCTCGGCAACCTCACGCAGGATCGGCGTGGGCTCGAGGTTGATTGCGAGCTCGCCCGCTTCGATCTTGGTGAGGTCGAGGATGTCGCCGACCAGGCCGAGGAGGTGCTCGGCGGAGCGCTGCAGAGCCAGCGACCACTCGCGGCACTCGGCATCGGGGAGATCTGCCCCTTCGATGAGGTTGGCGTAGCCCATCACTGCCGTCAGCGGCGAGCGAATCTCATGGCTCATGTTCGCCAGAAAGCGACTCTTGGCTTTGTTGGCGGCTTCAAGAGCTGCCATGGTCTCTTCTAGCTCGCCTGTGCGGGCGGCGATGCGTGCCTCAAGCTGCTCAGCTGCGGCGCGGAGCTCTTGGTTGGCCTCCCAGAGCTCAAGGCTCTTTTGCTCGAGGATCGCCTCTGCTTGTCGGCGTGCGCTCTTCTCGCGCTCAAGGCGCCGCTTCCATGCGTCGTCACTCGGCATGCAATGACCTGCTCGCTTCGCAGACGACCGGCCAGCTGCGGGGTGCAGCAAGCGTCCCAAGCCCGCGGCTCACGTCGTGGGAAGTGTCACTCGAGTCGATCACCCGGGCTCTCCGTTGTGGCGGTGTCAGTTCGTGCAGCTCAGCGCTTCTATCGGCTCATCAGCCCACGCGCTTGAGGCCGAACCGAACGTGCGTACCGCCGTCGCTCGGCAGATTCTCGCGCGCGATCTCTACCTGCTCGTTGAAGTGGGCGAAGCACCCGCGGATCAATCCCTCGCAGAGGTCCGCCATCGGCCGCTGAGACCGATAGATGAGAACCATCGAGTCGTCCGTCCGCTCGCCGTACTCGAACGATGGCAGCTCCGCGTCGGGATAGAGCTTTCGGACCTCCACGTGGATGTGGTCTTCGATCGCCCCAATGAGCTCGAAGCCGCCACCGACACTGCCGATGTACTCCGGATGTGCCTTCGCGAGTCGGCCAAAGAGGTGCTTTCCAAACGCCGCTTGCTGGTCCGCGACCGACATCCCGACTTTCGCTTCCACCGTGTTCAGCAGCGTCAACACTTCCGACGCGGGGTAGGTCCCGACCGCGGTATAGGCCGCCCCGGACGGCAGATTTGCCGTCTCGATGACGTCGTCGACAACGTCCATGCCGAGCGCGGACTCTAGGAAGTCGATGAGCTCGACGAAGATGATTCCTTTCATTGTGTCTCCCAGCTGTCGGTGACATCGGCGAGCCTACACCGACCGGAGATCGTTGCGTAGTCGGCGGGCCGGAGCTGCCCATGCAGCGAAAACTTCGGGGGTGTCCGGTAAGCGCCCGCCGTGCGCCCGCACGGTCCCGCCTGCAAACGACGGACTGACCGATCATCTCGAGCGGTCCGCCAACGCCACGCAGGCAGCTCTTGAGTCTGCCTAGCCCAGCCGGCGAGCTGCGGCGCCGGTCTCGCGCAACACGCGCTGCGTCCCCATTCGGTGCGGCGTTGATGCCGTAGCCTTGCGCGAATTCTTGTGAAAAGACCGGGCGAGGCGATCGCGGCGTGCTCGAGCTCTCGTGCGGCGGATCAGTTCAGGAGCGTATCCTCTGAGGGCAACATCCGCAGCTTGACCGTGGCGAGCGCCCCTGCCGGTTGACCATCGAAACGCTGGGCAATGTCGGCGTAGATGTCGCGCGTCATCGTCTGCGTCGTCATGGCCTCGGTCAGCTGTGCGAGCGCGAGTGCGTCCCGACCAGAGTCAGGTCGGAGAGCCGCAAGCATCCGCGCCGCTCGATAGTGTGTGGCTCGCGCTGGCCAAGCGTCGTCCTGAGCGGCACTGCGCGTCAAGTTGCGTAGGACGCGCTCCGCAATCGCCGCGGCCGGCACTGGGGCGAGGAAGCGATCGTCCCAAGCCAGTCCGTTGGTCATCGCCGCAACCAACGAGCGGCAGGCGTCCACCGTCAGCGTCTCCCCGCCGGAGAACGGGTCGATCAGCCGGCCGTCCACCCGGGCGATGAAGTGACAGGGCAGGCCGATACCGTCGGCGACGAGCCCTGCGCCGCGGGCCGTGAGGACCCAGATCGCGGTGACGAGAATCGGCATGCCTCGGCGCCGCTCGATGACACGACTGAGCAGGCTGTTGTCGATGTCGTAGTAGCTCTCGCGGTCGCCGCGTAGCCCGCCTTCCCCGACCAGCACGTCGCGAAGCGCATCGAGGGGATCGGTTCGGTGCGACTGGCGCACGGCTTCGGACCACGCTCGGAGCTGGCGGCGGCTCTGCTCGCGGACCGCGCGTGGCGCCCGCTCGAGACCGCAGAGCGCGCCAAAGAGATCCCCGCTCCGTGCGGCCGCAACGACGCGCTCAAGGGCCTGATCGTCGTGGGCGGACCAGAGCTCGTCGTGGGTGTGCGTCGGTTGCGTCATAGGGCCTACTCGAAGGCGTCTTCGAGCTTCGCGCGGTCGCTCTGTGCAACCCCAAGCTCGTGGACAAGGATAGCGATTCCATAGGCTTGCGCGAGCAGTACGGAGACAAGCGCGACAGCACGCGTGAAGGTCAGCCACGAGGGCTCGCCGTGGGAGAGGATGGCGACGAGCACAAGCAATGCGGTCGTCGTCGCCGCGAGCAGCCAGCGCGCTCGGTTTCCTTGCGCAAGGCGGGGCCAGCCAATCAGCAACGACGACGTCGGAGCCAGCAAGGCCAGCGCCACCATGAACTCGCGCTCTTCATCGGGCCACCACGGCCACGTCCCGAGCCGGAAACGCCAGACCGCGATCGCGACGAGCGCCGCTGCCAAGAGGCCGCACAAGACTCTCCAGAAGATGTTGGTCGGCTCGCGGCTCGGCGGGTTCGACATCAGAACAACCGTGACGCTCGCGACCCCTAAGGCGACAGCGCACACGACGTAAGGTGACCAGCGCCACCACCCGAGCAGCGCGAGCGCCCAGCAGCCGACGACGATCCCGACAAGCCGGATGCTGCCTTGCTCGGCGCTCTTCGTGCGGGCGTCACGACGGCCGCGGCTCGCTGGGCGCAGCTCGACCGCCAGGGAGACGAGGGCAAAGAGGGACACGACACTTGCCAGCAAGAGCGCCGAGCGAGCGATACCGACCGGCGTCGTGATCCCAATGAGGCTGAGCTGGCTGAGCAGGCCGCTCACGGCGGCAAGGCCGGCCGCTGCCGTGAAGACTTGGCGATGCGCGGCCAACCCGAGAGAGGCGCTCAGATGGGCGAAGAAGAGCCCTTGGAGTAGGCCTGTGAGGCCGATGACGGCAGAGCGGGCAGCGCCCCAGCCAGTCGCGCCTGCAAAGGGAGCGGGCGGCGACGCGAGCGTGGAGAAGTCACCGAGCAGTAGGCCCGCGCCTGCGACCGAGAAGAGGACCGCCATGAGAAAGCGATTGCCGCCAACGTGGGTGAGCGATGCAAACATCGTCAGCGACACGACGCCGACGGCGAGCAGCCGCGACATAAAGGCCAGGGAGTAGAACCACTCGTTGGCGGCCACGATCAGCGGGTGCCCGCCTGTCATGCCCACCAGCCAGTAGTGGGTGACGTTGGTCACCAACAGAAACGCGAGCGCCCACACAGAGCGCACGAGCCAGCGCTGCAGGTTGCTTGTTTTGATCGCTTGGGGTTGCTGCATCGCCGCGCATCTTCGGTGGGCGCCGCTGCATCTGCAAGGCTGTCGCCACCAGCGCGCGATCGAGCGCTGCTAGAAGACCCGCATGATCCAGACCACCTGGAAGTTGTAGGGCCGTGCCTCGTTGCCGCCCGCGGAGGCCGACGAGCCGCTGATCGCATGGGTGTGTCCGCCTGCAGCGCCCGTGCTGCCAGTGAGCGAGTGGGAGTGCCCGCCCGCAGCGCCGCTCGTTCCAGTGATCGCGGTGTTGCCGATGCCGGTCTTGGCGCCCGCAACCGTCAGGGTGGGGTCGCCCGCCTGGGGCGCTGCTGCCGTCTGGTTGGCGCCGTGATCGTGGGTCGACTTCAGCGCGCCTGCCGCGTGCGAGTGGTTTGGCACGCTGCCGATCGTGAGGCTGCCTTGGGTGTGGCTGTGGTCGCCGACCGATGACGCGGTCAGTCCGCCGCTGCCGTGCGTGTGGGTGAGGTTCGCTGAGGTCTGGGTCGTGCCGCTTGTCGAGCCGCCTCGCAGGAAGCGACCGCCGAGGCCGATCGCAACCGGGCCGTTGAGGTCGGGCGTGGTCACGCTACCGACCGTCTTGCCCGGGGCGACGCCACCCGTCGCGTACGCGCGAGGGTCGAGCACCTGTGAGCCATCGCAGGCCATCCAGCCGACCGGGATGGGCAGGGCGGGGTTCACGATGTTGGGGTGAAACGCGACGATGCTTCCAGCAGGCGCAAGCCCGGTGGTGCTCGCCGGTGCGGCGCAGGTCCACGCGCTGCCGTTCCACTGGACCAGCTCGCCGGTCTGGCAGTTCAGCGACGAGAGGGTGTCAGGACCGCCCTGGCTCAGGGTCGCACAGACCCAAGAGCTGCCGTCGTAGCGAGGCACTTGGTTCGCGGCGCAGCTCAGCGAGGCGACCGTGTCATCGTCGTTAGCGCAGGCCCACGATGTCCCGCTGCGCTTGGGGACCTGACCGCCGGCGCAAGCTCCCAGGCCGGCCAGCAGGTCACTGTCGTAGGCGCAGGTCCAGACGCCATTTTGGAATCGCGGCACTTGAGTGTTGGCGCAGCTGAGCGTGCCCAGCGCGTTGCCGTCGTTGCCGCAGCTCCAGGCGCTGCCGTTCCACTTGGGGACCTGACCAGCCGCGCAGCTCGTGAGCGCGCCGAGCTGGTCTTGGTTGAGGTCGGGTGCGCAGCCCCACTGAGCGCCGTTGAACTTCGCGACCTCACCGGCTGCGCAGCTGAGCGCTTCGAGTGTGTCGGGTGGCGTCGAGCTACAGATCCAGGCTGAGCCATCGAAGCGCGCGACTTGATTGACGCCACAGCTCAACACGCCCAGCGTGTCGTTGGTGGCCGAGGGCGAGCACTGCCAGCTCGACCCGCTCCAGGCGGCAACCTCGCCGGGGTTGCACGAGAGGGCCGCGAGGGTGTCGTCGTCGCCAGGAGAGAAGTTGTTGTTGGCGAGGTATTGCGCCACGGCGCCCTCGTCGAGGTAGCCCTCTTGCGCGAGCACCTGGGTCAGCTCACCGTCGGTCACGCATAGGGCGGGGATGTCGGCGGCGAGGACATAGCTTGAAGACGGCAAGCCGCCGAGGGCATCGGCGTTGCTGGCCACCTCAGCGCTCGCTGAGCGCTCGCTCCAGATCGCATAGGCTGAGGCGACCACGCGCTGGCGCGGAAAGAGCTCGCCACCGCCGTTGATCGCGAGGCCGATATAGGTCTGCGCATTGGCGAGGGCCGCCGGCGTCAGCGGGTTGATGTCGCCGAGGATGGCCTGCATCACGCCGGTGTCGATCGCGACGTTGGAGACGGTCTCCTGCCAGAGCGGCGTGCCGCCGGCGGACGCGTCATAGATGCTGAAGGTCACGTTGATTGGACCCGATGGGCAGTCGGCCGCCGAGGGGCAGTGCAGTGGGGCACCTGCGGCGTCGGTCAGAAAGCCCTGGTAGTGGAGCTGGTTGGGTGGGGCTTGCGCCGCGGCGTGGGGCGCGAGCAACCCAAGCAGAGCTGCTGGCCAGAGAGTCTTCCACATCGTCATCAGGGCGTACCTCCAATCGGGGCGCGCGGGAGTGTGCGTAGGGTGTAGCTGCCGTTGGTGCTCACACCGATATGGGTGTCGAGTCCAAGGGTTTGCTGAACGCTGTAGGAGCTGTCGGTGGCGCCGAGCTGGAAGCCGTTGCCAAACCCGAACGGCACGCCGAGCTGGAACTGGCAGTCCTCGTCGGCGACCCCGTCGCAGTCATTGTCGAGCTCATCGCAGATGTCGGCCTGCCCCGGGAAATAGAAGGGGTCGCAGGGAGAGCAGTCGATGGCGTCAGCGGCGCCGTCGTCGTCATCGTCGTCGTCACAGGCATTGCCCAAGCCGTCGAGATCGCACTCCGCTTGGAGCGGGTTGGCCACGGTAGGGCAGTTGTCGAGCTCGTCGGCGACGAGATCGTTGTCGTCATCGGGGTCGCAGTCGTCGCTGAGCCCGTCGCCATCGGTGTCCACGGGACCGTCGTCGATGAGCCCGTTGCAGTCGTTGTCGATGCCGTCGCAGATCTCGGCGCTCGGTGTCGCGGCGTTGCAGGCGTCTAGCGCGCCCGAAACACAGGCGCGCACGCCGGAGCAGCTCCCAAAAGCGTTGGCCACTTCACAGGTCTCGGTCGAGTCTTCATCGACGTCGCCGTCGCAGTCGTTGTCGCTACCGTCACAGGTCTCGACAGCAGGCGTCTGCGCGTCACACGCGGTCAGCCCCGAGGCCGTGCACGTTCGCTGTCCGCTGCAGGTCCCTGCGTCGTTGCTGACGGTGCACGATGTGGACGCAGCCTCAGCCACCGCTGCGTCCGAGCACTCGCACTGGCCGTCGGTCGGGACGCACTGCTTGATGGTGTCGCCTGCGAGGGTCGCGCGCGACAGACACGAGAAGCCGTCGGGGCACGCGCCGTCGTCGCAGAGCGCACCGCAGAAGCCACCTCCGCTGTCGCCGTCCTGAAGGCAGCGACCGCCGACCTCGCCGGCGATGGTGCAGTCGTCATCGGACGCACACGGGAAGCAGGCGCGCGCATAGAGAGGCACGCACTGCGGTGAGCCGTCGAGCTCAGTGCAGGCCCAGCCGTCGGGGCAGTCTCCTGAGTCGCATGGACCAGCGCAGGCAGAGCCGTCGCCGGTTGGTAGGCAGGCACCGGTCGCGCAGGCTGCGTCGTCATCGCACGGGCAGCCAAGGGCGCCGCCACAGCCCGCGATGGTCTCGCCTGAGCCGTCCCCGCCGAGATCGCCGCCGTCCGCATCCGTGGTCGCATCCCCGTCGCCGGTCGTGTCGTCGCCGCAGCTGGCAGCGGCCAGACACGGCAGCGCCAGCAGCAGGAAGATGCCGAGGGCTGGACGTCGCCGCGAGGCGGCTTGAGATTCTTGGATGATTGCCATCGAGCAGGATGGTAGAGACCTAAGAAGAGCCGCGCAAGAAGGGCGGTTACGAGGCGTACGCAAATGTGAGCAACTCGAGCGTCGTTCGGGAGTGACGGGCATGGAAAAGTTCGACCGCGTCGGGATATTCGGCGTCGGGCTCATCGGCGGCTCGATCGCGCTAGCCCTAAAAGAACGTGGGCTCTGCGGGGAAGTCGTGGCCTATGACCGCGATCCAGCGACGCTCGAGACAGCGCTGACGCTCGGCGTGGCCGACCGAGTCGAAGAGACCTTGGGAGCCTGGGTCAACACGGTCGACGTTGGGATCCTCGCGGTGCCTGTGCGGGCGCTGCCAGGTCTGGCCGAGTCGATCGCGCCCTTCGCTGCCGATCGGACGTGCTGGCTGGATGTAGGCAGCGTCAAACACTCGGTCGTCAGCGAAGTCTCGCAGCACCTCCCACGTTTCGTCGGCACCCACCCGATGGCAGGGCTCGAGCACGCCGGCGTGGCGCACGCCCACGCCGGACTGATCCACAACGCGATCTGGGCGATCTGCCCCGACACACGAACCGACGGTCGCGACCTCGGCACCGTGACGGCGCTCGTACGTGCACTCGGCGCCTATCCGCTCGAGCTTGACCCTGCGCGTCACGACCGCTTGGTCGCTCGGGTCTCTCACGTGCCGTACGTCCTCGCTGTGGCGCTCAACCTGATGATCGCTCGCGACGATGCGGACCGCGACCCGCTGCTCGCACTGGCTGCGGGTGGGTTTCGGGATCTCACTCGAGTGGCATCCGGCGCGGTCGAGATGAGTCGCGACATGGTCACAGCGAACACGCCCGAGGTCCGTCGTGCGCTCGACGACCTCATGGACGTGGTTCGCTCGCTCGCTGAGACCCTCGACGAGCCGTCGCTGTTTGCGACCGAAGCCGCGGAAGCGAAGCTCCACCGTGACGCGCTTCCGATCGTGGCTCGCACGATCTTGCCGTCGCTCCACGACGTCTACGTTAGTCTTCCGGACCGCCCGATGGAGCTCGCTCGCCTGACGACCACCTTGGGTGAGGCGGGCGTGAACATTCGCGACATCGAGGTGCTCAAGATCCGTGGTGGTCGCGGGGAGGCGATCCGCGTCGGCGTAAGCTCGGATGCGTTCCGCGAGGCGGCACTGGCCGCGCTGATGGCGGCCGGCTATCACGTCCGCTGACCTCAGCCGCAGGCCCTCAGAGCGTCGATGAACGCACGAGCGCGGTCGGGGTCCACGGCGGCAAGGACGTCGCCACCCGCCTTGATCGACGTCCCGACGATGAACCCATCGGCGTGAGCTGCCAGGGCAGCGACGCTCTCGACGGACGCGCCCGAGCCGATCCAAACGGGGCAGCGCTCAGGCACCGCGGCGCGCACGGCTGCCACGTGGCTCGGGTCGGTTGTCCCCCCGGTTCGGCTGCCGCTGACGATGAGGCCGTCGGCGCGTCCGCGGTGAAAGGTCTCCTCGGCTTCCTCTTGCAGCGGGCGCGCCGCAACGGGTGCAGCGTGCTTGACCTGCACGTCGGCGAGGACGGCGACGCCCGGTGCGATGCGGTCGCGGTAGCGGATGGTCTCGTGTGCCCGCCCCTGCAAGATCCCTTGGTCGGTCACGGCAGCTCCGATGTGGACGTTGACGCGCACGAGGTGCGCGCCGACGGCCGCCGCGATCGCCACCGCTGAGCGCACATCGTTGCGCAGCACGTTGATGCCGAGTCGGAAGGGACCACCGTCGGAGCCGCGAGCGTCGACGACGGCTAGCTGCACGGCGGCGGCGATACGCGCCATGGCAGCGATCGTGTGCGGCTCGACCCCCTCCGGATGGAACGGGCGATCCCCAAAGTTTTCGATCATCGCCCCATCGAACCCAGCGGCAGCGAGGCACTGGGCGTCTGCAATCGCCGCGTCGACGACCTCGCCGAGGCCTCCACCGCCCTCGAGGAGTGGGCCCAGGTGAATCATTCCGACAGCGGCTTTCGCACCGGGTTTAGGCCACGCTCTCACTGGAGCGACGCCGTGTGCGGCGGGCGACTGGCGAACGCGTAGAGCGTCGCGATCTGCTCGAGCAGCTTGTGGCGTCTCAGCGACGGGCTGCGTGTGTCGAGCAGCGCTTGCCGCGCGTCAGCGTCTTCGATCAGCGCGTGCGCGATGCGAAACACCAGCTTGGCCCCGTCCAGCTCGCTGGTGGCGCGCGTGGCGAAGAGGTCGTGAGACTTGTCTTCCAGCGCTCGGATCAGGCTCAAGGTCGCCTGGATCAGCTCCGCTCTCTCGCTGACCCGGGCTGCTTCCGGCTGGTCAAGCAGCGGATGTGCGACCGCGTGGCGGTAGGGGGAGCCGGGGGACGGGATCTCCTCGAGGCGGCACGGGAACAGGCCTTCGACAACGATGAGGTAGTCGCCGCCGTTGAGCGGCGTCGCCACGCTCATGAGCGCCATCGATGCGACTGGGTAGATCGCGGTGTCGTCAGCGCCCAGCGAGAGATCGCTTGGGGCTGCGAGACGCGGCACGGCCAGCCAGCGCTCGTCTTCCGGCTTGGCAAGGAGGTCCTCAACCATCGTCCGGTAGCGCGCTTCGAAGACGCGGTACGGGGTTGGGGTGCCGGGCAAGAGCACATGATCGGCGAGGGGAAAGAGGGGCACGGTGTTGAGCCGCGCGGACGGAGCGCTGTAGACCATCGGGCGTCTTCCTTGTCGTTTATACGAGGCGTGTCGGGTAGGTGCCGAGCACGCGGAGGTAGCTAGCGTGACCTTGAACCGCGGCGAGTGCGGCTTGGACCGGTGGACTGGCGGCTGAGCCGTCGACATCCACGTAAAAGAGGTAGTTCCACGGGGTGCGCTTGTCCGGGCGGGACTCGATGCGCGTGAGGTTGACGTCGCGGACCGCAAACTCGGCGAGGCAGGCGTAGAGGTTGCCGGCCGTGTGGTCGGTCGCAAAGAGGATCGACGTCTTGTGGCGTGCGTCTGCTGGGAATCCTGGGGCCACGTGATTGGCGGCCGCATGGCGCGGTGTGAGCAGCCAGAAGCGGGTATAGTTCTCGGCGAGGTCCTGAATGCCATCGGCGAGGACGGTGAGTCCGAGGGCAGAGCCGGCGACGCGACTGGCGATGGCGGAGACCGTGACGTCGCCTCGCTCAGCGACTGTGGCCGCGGCTTCTGCCGTGTTGTGCGCGGCGATGGCGCGCCAGCGGTGGGACCGGATCCAGTTCTCGCACTGGGAGAGCGCCTGGGGATGGCTGGTGACTTCTTCGATGGTCGCGAGCGTCGCGCCCTGTGGGGCGAGCAGCGCGTGCCGCACCGGCAAGACCAGCTCGCCGACGACGCCGACTTCGTGCTGTTGGAGCAGGTCGTAGACCTTGTAGATCGAACCGGTCGTTGAGTTTTCGATCGGGACCAGCGCCGCAGGGGCGACCCCGGAGCTGACGGCGGCAAAGACCTCTTGGAACGAGCTCCGAGGCGCCAGCTTCTGCACCTGGAAGGCGAGGGCCGCCGCCTCGTGGGAGTACGAACCCTGGCCGCCGAGCAGCGCCATGGGCTCAAGGCGAAGCGGTGTTGCAGGCGGCGGTTCCGGGGCGGCGATCGGCGGGACGGACACGGCGATCGCTTCGGGATCTTCGGGGGCGGGCGTGATGGCGTCGCCATCTCCGACAGGCGGGATCGCCCAGTCCGGGCGCAGGAGCCGTGAGTCGTGCAGGTAGGCGTGGCGCACGTCCGCGCTCGGTGTGTCGGTGTTCCAGTGGATCAGCACTCGGACGCAGCGGGCGACGCTGCTAGGCGCTGAGATCTCGCGGGCGCAGAGCATCGGGACTTGGGTCCAGCCGAGGCGTCGCGCGGCCCGCGCGGGGAACGTCGACCGGATATCGGGGGTCGTCGTAAAGAAGATACTAGCGAGGTCGTCAGGCTCGAAGCCGTTGAGATCACGAAGTGTCTGCAGGAGCGTCTGCGTCGCGGCAAGCACCTCATCGAGGGTGTCGTCGTCGACGGTTGTCGCCCCACGAATGCCTACACAACGGGTCATGATGCTCCTCGGCCATAGCGATCCCCCCTAGGTGCGATCGCGTGAGCCTCCCCGACCCGAGTCTTGTGGTACCAGCGACCCACCAGTGACGCCAAAAAAGTGACTGTTGCGCCGGTCGTGGGCCCGGCGAGTGAGGGAGCAACCCCGTCGGCTCTGCTGGTGTTGGCGCGGCGGCGCCGCTACCGTTGCTGCAACCACAGACGCGCGAACCGAAGAGGTCAGATGATGGCGACAGCGATGACGGTGCGGACTTGGCGGCTCGCCGTCGCGGCGCTGACCGCGATGATGCTTGTACCGGGAGGGCCCCTGACCGGCGAAGCCCGTGCTCAGGCCGCCAACGATGACATCCTCAAGCTGCTGGAAAACGACCTGACGGCGATCGGTGTGAACACGCCGATCTGGCTCGCGCAGCACCTCCCCGCGATGATGCCTTCGTCCGGGATCGGCGCGGGCTCGGGGCTGTCGGATGACTCGGGCGCGTTCAAGTTTGGCGTCTTCACCCGCATTGGCATGCTCAACAACTTCAAGGACGTCGGCTACGGCCTGAAGCTCGCCGACATCGAGAGCGAGCTACCGAACCTGCTGCCGTGGCCTCAGATCGGCCTTGTGGCGGGGATCGGCCTGGGCGACGGGCTCGAGGTTGGTGCTGATGTCCAGTTCATTCCGGCCCTCGACATCGCTGGCGAAGGGATCGAGCTCAAGGCGTCGCTGCTGTCGATCGCGGGCACGCTGCGCTGGCGTCTCAACAAGGCCAAAGGGATCATCCCGGCGGTCGTCATCGGACTGGGCGCCTCCTACTACACCGGCAGCTTCGAGGTGGGCGCTGGATTCGAAGAGGCCTACACCGCTGAGACCGATGAAGGCTCGGTCGGTGGTACCTACTCGTTCAGCGCAGCTCCGGGCGTCGACTGGTCGCTCTTTCAGCTCGCGCCCGAGGTTCGTGTCGGCTGGGACCTGCTCGGGGTGCTGCGGCCCTATGTCGGCATCGGGCTTGGCGTCACGTTCGGGACGGTCTCAGATTCGCTGAAGCTGAAAGCGGTGGCCACCATCGATGAGATCAACGGGCAGCCGGTCACCCCTCGTGAAGTCGTCTACGAGGACCGCGTGTTGCTCTTTGAGACGACGGCCGCCAAGTACACCCTGCGGCCCCACCTGGGACTCGATATCCTGCTTGGGCCAGCGGCCCTCACCGTTCAGGCGGACTTCGCGGTCATGGGCAAAGACGAGATCAACAGCGACTTTAGCAGCGCCGCTGGCAGCTTCGATGTCTCCGATCCAGGGTTCCTGTTCAGCCAAAACAGCAACAAGGACCAGTCGAACGCTGCCGTGGTGCTGACGGTGGCTCTTCGCGTGCAGTTCTAGCTGAGCGCTGCGGCAGCCGTGAGCGGTCAATCATCGACATCGGCCGTCACGGTGACTATCGTCGCCGCCATGAGCACCCATGTTGAAGCTGTAGGCCGGCTCCTCGGAGCCTCTTCTGTCAACGCCGACGCGCTCGCGGGCGCGTTCAACGGCCTCGATTCCGACGCCTGCGTCGCGGCGATCGAGCGTCTCACCAAGCGCGACATGATCCGAATGTGGGGCGCTGTCGAGGGACGCCAGGTCGACGCTGAGAGCTTCGTTCCCGCAGGGACCGCGGTGGACGTTGAGGTGATTCACGAGGGCAAGAACTCGCTGCCGGTGTTCAGCCGCTTCCAGAAGCGCTTCACCCTGGCCCAGGGGCGCCCCGGCGTTCTCTACGGCTACAACCACAACTGGTTCAACTTCACGACCGCGGGGCCTGGCTATTTTGTGGCGCACCAAGACGATAGCTTCGGTGCCTACGGACTCGACTATTGCCAGCTGCCGCCGCGTGACGTGCGGCTGCCGTCGGGATGGCCGGCTGTGGTCCCGCAGAACCGCGGCTTGCAGCGCTTCATCTACGCCAACATGGTCGACTACATGCGCGGCGTGAGCGACCGCGTGACGATCGGACGAGCGTGGGTGAAGGGCAAGATGACCAACAACTACTTCGTGTTGTCGCGAACCGGTCGGTAGCGCGTCCTCGCCGACCTACTCGGGTAGAAAAAGGGTCGCCTGGAGCCCGCCGCCAGGGCGGTCCTCAAGCCACGCGGCGCCCTGGTGCAGCTCGGCGACCACGCCGACGACCGCAAGCCCGACGCCCGCACCTTCATTGTAGTCGGCATGGCAGCGCTCGAAGAGCTCGAACGCACGCTCGCGCAGGGGTTCTTTGAGACCGACGCCACGGTCTTCGACGCGAATGCCGAAGCCCGGCCGGCCCCGGTGGGTGAGTGGTGCCACCGAGATCTTGGCCCACGGCGTCTCTTCGGTGGTGAAGTAGAGCGCGTTGTCGACGAGGGCTTTGACGGCCGCAGAGAGCGCCCGCCGGTCGCAGTTGAGCCGGATGGTTGTCGGCACGGCTTCGATCTCGAAGGTCTCCGTCGAGCGCTCGAACTGAACGTCTTCGAGCGCGTCCTGTACGAGGCCGTTGAGCTCCACGCTCCCAAGCTCTAGCGGACGCTTCGCGAGCCGCAGGTAGCCCACGACGTCGTCGATGAGCTTTGCCAGCCGCTCGCCGCCGCGCTCCATACGCTTGCACCAGTCGCGTCCCTCATCGGAGAGCGACTCGCCTTCGAACTCCAGCAGCAGTCCGCTCAGCCCGACCAGGCTCTGTAGCTGACCGCGGAACTCGTGGCGCATGGCTCGCAACAGCTGGTCGACGCCATTGCCGAGTCGCTCGCTCCTACGCGCGCTGAGGCGCCGTGACGCACGAGATGCCGCTGCTGCACGCATCGTGAGCGTCAGCACTCCCTCGCGGAGCGGTCGCATGACCACGCGGTCGACGCCGGCGAGCGTGTCGACAGCGGCTAAGCGGGGGGCATCTGCGGCATCGACAAGAAGCACGCCCACGAGGTCTGCGCCTCGCTGGGCAAGGCGGCTCAGGATCGCGGCTCCCGAGGTGTCCGCCAGGTCGTGAGGCACGACAACGATCGGCGTCGCCCGTTCGTCGACCGCGGTGGTGAGGTCTTCGAAGCTCCCAACGACGACGGCGTCGAAGTCGGGTCCTAGCGCATCGCTGATCGTGTCCTGCCCCACGTAACGCGGATCAGCCATGACCACGACGGGACACGTCACGCTCTCGGGAAGGCTCTGCATCACGGTCTGACCTGGGTCGATTCCGAGGGACGCGGCGAACTGTGGATTGTTTTCACGTTCTGGGGCATACCGCGACCCATGGCCGAAATCATCATGAACCTAGTCAACATGAGGAAAGTCCTGCCCAACGGCCGGGAACTCCTCAAGGGTATTTACATCAGCTTCTTTCGAGGAGCGAAGATCGGCGTGATCGGCGTCAACGGCGCGGGTAAGTCCACGCTGATGCGGATCATTGCTGGTCACGACAAGGAGTTTCAGGGCGAGCTCATCCTCGCTCCCGGGATCCGCGTGGGCTACCTCCAGCAGGAGCCGGAGCTGGATCCTAGCCTCGATGTCCGTGGGAACGTCGAGCTCGGCCTCAAGGAGATCAAGGACCTCCTCGAGGAGTACGAAGCGATCAACGCGAAGTTCGCCGAGCCGATGGACGACGACGCGATGGAGAAGCTGATCGCGGACCAGGCGCGGGTCCAAGACGCGATCGAGGCCGCCGATGCGTGGGACCTCGACAACCGGGTAAACGTGGCCATGGCCGCGCTGCGGTGCCCGCCGCCCGATGCGGACGTCACCAAGCTCTCAGGCGGGGAGAAGCGTCGCGTGGCGCTGACAAAGATCCTGCTGGAGGCTCCTGAGATTCTCCTGCTCGACGAGCCTACCAACCACCTCGACGCGGAGTCGGTCGCGTGGCTTGAGCGGCACCTGCGCGAGTACGCAGGCACCGTGCTGATCGTCACTCACGATCGCTACTTCCTCGACAACATCACCAAGTGGGTGCTCGAGCTGGACCGCGGCAAGGGCATCCCGTGGGAAGGTTCGTACTCCTCCTGGCTGCAGCAGAAGCAGAAGCGGCTGGAGCACGAGGACAAGACCAACTCGCGACGGGCCCAGACCCTCAAGCGCGAGTACGAGTGGATCCAGCTGTCGCAGAAGGCTCGCCAGGCGAAAGGCAAGGCGCGCCTCAACGCTTACGACAAGCTGGCCGATCAGGAAGCGTCGAAGCGGGACACGCCGTCGCAGATCACGATCGCGCCTGGGCCGCGGCTGGGAACGACCGTCGTCGAGGCCAATGGCCTGAGCAAGGCGTTCGGCGACAAGCTCCTCTTTGACGATCTGAACTTCCACCTGCCGCGTGCAGGCATTGTCGGCGTTGTCGGGGCCAATGGTGCCGGTAAGTCAACGCTGCTCAAGATGCTGGTCGGTGAAGAGACGCCCGATAGCGGCAGCCTCAAGATCGGTGAGACCGTCAAGATTGCCTACGTGAACCAGGGTCGCTCTGACTTGGATGACGACAAGACCGTCTACCAGGAGATCAGCCAGGGCGCCGAGGTCATCAACATTGGCCCACGCGAAGTGAACTCGCGTGCCTACTGCGGCTTCTTCAACTTCAAAGGCGCCGACCAGCAAAAGCGCGTAGGCGATCTCTCAGGCGGCGAGCGCAACCGTGTGCAGCTTGCGAAGCTGCTCATCGAGGGCGGAAACCTCATCCTTCTCGATGAGCCGAGCAATGACCTCGACGTCGAGACGCTGCGGGCGCTGGAAGACGCGATCGCAGAGTTCTCTGGCTGCGTGGTGCTCGTTAGCCACGATCGTTGGATGCTCGACCGTCTTGCCACCCACATCCTCGCGTTCGAAGGCAACAGCGAGGTGCTGTGGTTTGAGGGCAACTGGCAGGCCTACGAGGCCGATCGGAAGGCCCGCCTCGGTAAGGACGCGGAGAACCCGCGGCCGATCAAGTACCGCCCGCTGACGCGGTAGGCGCGCCACGCCGTGTCCGATCTCTCCGAGCCTCATCGCCCGACGCAGCCTCTCACCGAGCTGCCTGACGATCATCGGGCATGGCGCCTCATCGGACAGTGGATCGCGATTCGGCAGCTGGGCCAGCCGGAGCGGGTCGCGGCGCTCAGCGTTGCCGATCCGGTTGCCCGTCAGCGGGTCGTGGCGGATGCCAAGCGGCTCGCGGCGGCGCCGTTGCGCACGGGAAGCGGCATCGATGTCACCGCCCGCGGACGCATCGGTGAAGGTGAGATCCGCGACGTCCGGCTCACGCTGATCGGTCACGTTGAAGGTGGCGACCCGGTCGAAAATCGCCTCTCGTTTGCCCGCATCGTTGAGGACGCGGAAGGCGAGTGGAAGCTGGCGGAGCTGCTGACGGCGCAGGATCGGTCGCTCTTTGAGGACCCGAGCTTTCAGCGCTTTATGAGCGGTGCCGAGCTGGTCGCGCCGGAAGATGGCACAAGCGACGACCCGACCGTGCTCGACCGCGGGTGAGTGCCGCGCTCTTCGAGGCCGTGCCACGGCTAGCCAGGACCCTCAGCCGCGTGGAGCTCGGTCAGTGGCCGTCGCCGCTCGAGGCGCGATCCGTGATCGGTCGAACCGTCTTTATCAAGCGGGAGGATCGCAGCGCGCTTCACTACGCGGGCAACAAGATCAGACCGCTTGAGATGGTCTTCGGTGCGGCAAAGCGGGCGGGTCGCCAGGCGGTCTGGGCAACAGGCGCCTACGGGTCCAATCACGCGCTGGCGACCCTCATCCACGCGCCCAGGGTGGGGCTAGGCACCGGCGCTTTGCTCTGGCCGCAGCCGCCGTCGGACACGGCGCGCGACAACCTCCTAGCGAGTCTGTCGAGCGGTGAAGAGATCGTCTTCTGCCGGTCGATCGCGACGTTTCCGGCGCGTGCGTGGTGGCTCTCAACGTCCCGACCTCGAGCGTGGGTGATGCCACCTGGTGCGGCGACCCCGATCGGCGCCTTGGGACACGCTGGGGCCGCGATCGAACTCTGTCATCAGCTCCGTCAACACCGCGTGGAGAGCCCTGCGCGGATCGTCTTGCCGGTGGGGTCGACCTGCACAACCGCTGGTCTGATCGTGGGTAGTTTCCTCGCTCGAGAGCTCGGCGTTGGCATGACGACGCTGCCCGACATTCACGCGGTGCGGGTCACGCCGTGGCCGGTCACGTCCCCCGTGAGGATCGCCCAGCTGGCAGTCCGGACGGCGTCCTTGTTGCGCGCGAGTGGTGGGCCTGAGCTCAACCTGACGCTGCGTTCGGCGCTTGCTCGGCTCACGGTTCATGGACGCTACATCGGTGCTGGCTATGGCCGGCCCACACGGGATGGATTGGCGGCGACAAGAGACTTCGAGCCCCATGGTCCCTGGCTCGACAGCACCTACTCGGCCAAGGCAGCGGCGTGTCTCATCGACCACCTGCCGCAGTGGCGAGGGCCCACGATCTGGTGGTCAACCAAGAGCTCGATCGAGCTGCCGGCACTCGATGAAAGGCGGGTTTCCCAAGCCCCTCAGCGGGTGCGTCGGTGGCTCCAATCATGAGTTGGTTGGCTGAAAAGCCTATTCGAACCGGTCGTTTGCATCGGGCGCTCCGCACCATTGCGTGTCGAATCGGTTTGGGATAGCCTCCGCGCTCATTCTCGGGCGTTACCACTCGATCCGTACGAGGGGTGTTTCACTAACAGCGCCCGCATAGAACCTGGCGAGAGTCAGAAAAGTAGAGAGGACAAGAGTGAAATACCTCATCATTGCTGTTGCGGCGTTCGGTTTGAGCTTCGCCGCTTGTGACAAGAAAGACGCTGGCAAGACCAAACAACCTGCGAAGGTCGAGGCTGCTGCTAAGGGAGCCGCTGCGACTGCTAAGGGCGCCGCTGCGACTGCCAAGGGCGCTGCTGCCACGGTCAAGACCGGTGCTGCCGCTGGCGCTGCTGGTGCCGCTGCTGCGGGCAAGAAGGCCGCTGCGGGTGCTACCGCGGTGAAGGCCAAGACTGGCGACGCTGCGGCGACTGCCGCTGCCAAGGCTAAGGCTGCGGCTGCCGCCGCCAAGGCCGCTGGCGCCAAGGCTGCCGCCACGGGTGGCTCCGCCACGGACGCCGCGACCGACGCGATGGTCAAGGCCAAGGCGGAGGCCGGCACGGCCTCGGCAACGGTCAAGAAGACCGTCACCACGACGACCAAGAATGCCGTTGACGGCGCCAAGGCTGCGGCCGGCAGTGCCGTTGATGGCGCCAAGGCTGCGGCCGGCAGTGCCGTCGACGGCGCCAAGGCTGCGGCCGGCGGCGCGGTTGATGGTGCCAAGAAGGCTGCCACCGGTGCTGTCGACAGCGCCAAGAAGGCTGTCAACACCGGCGCCAAGGCCGTCAAGGGTGCCATTCCCGGCATGAAGTAGTCGCACTCGCGATGTGAAGAGCCCGGCCATTGGCCGGGCTTTTTTTGTGCCTCGGCTTGCCGGTTTTGGGTTCGGCTCGGATTGAACCAGTGGGGACCGGCTGATATAGCGTGTACGCGATGCGCCGACGATCGGTTGGCGGGGTATGCACTCCGGGGAGCAATCAACATGGCGAGACGACTCTTGTGGCTGCGCGGCGATCTCGCTGCGAACGTGATGATTGCTGCTGTCTTGGGTTTGCTCAGCGTGGGCGTCGTGGCGTGCGGCGACTCCGGTGGAGGCTCCGGCCCTGGTGAAGACACGACCGTCGACACCGCCGAGGACGACACGGCGCTCGCCGACACCGCCGACGAGCCCGACACCGCAACCGACACCAGCATCGACGACACCGCGAGCGACGATGTCGGTCCAGATGTGGCGAGCGACACGGCAGTGCCCGCCGACACGTCGGTCGCCCCAGACACGACCAATGTGCCGGACGGATCGTTTCCGCTAGCGTGCGCCGGCAACGGCGACTGCTCGGTGGGGTGCGCCAACGGCGTGTGCACCGCGGGACGCTGCAGCTTCCCAGCACCCCAAGCAGGCTGCGTGGTCATCGACGAAGCGACAGCGTCAGGCACGTGCGTCGACGCAGGCGCCGCATCGCCTGACGCAGCCTGCCGTACCTGTCAGCCGGACGTGTTCGCCGAAGGCTACGGTCCGGATCTCTTCCGCGAGAGCTTCGACACTAGTGCCGGGCTCGCGATCCAGACCGTCGGCGTGAGCAGCGCCTCTTGGTCGCTGTCGACCGTGCGTGCCTATGACGGCACGCGAAGCCTCTACTTCGGAGACCCCGAGCTGATGAGCTACGACGTCGGTGGGCGGGCCTCGGCCGTGGCAACGACCCGGGCGATCGCCGTGCCCGAAGGCGCGCCGGTGACGCTCAACTTTGAGCTCTATCTCGACACCGAAGAGACCGCCGACTTTGACTACCTGCGCGTGCTGGTCGATCAGGGCGGCGACGCACTGCCCGTCGAGGTTTGGCACTCCAACGCGATCAACGGCACAACGTTCGGCACGTTCCTGCCGATCCGTGTGTCGCTCGACGATGTGGCGACGGCAGGCATGCGGATCATGTTCGAGTTCGACAGTGTCGACGGGATCATCAACGGCTTCGAAGGCGCCTACATCGACGCGATCACGGTCACGACCGGTTGTTGCGTCATCGACACCGAGTGTGACGACGGCAACGCCTGCACGGTCGACACGTGCGGTGCGGGAGGCACCTGCGAGTTTGCGCCAGCAGGTGACTGCTGCCTGACAGCTGCGGACTGTGATGACGGCGATGCGTGCACCCGCAACGAGTGCCCGGTCGCCGGTGAAGCCTGCGTGCACCCGGCGATCTTTGGATGCTGCCATGACCTTTCCGATTGCGACGACGATGATCCCTGCACGGAGGACGCGTGCCCAGCCGATGGCGCGATGTGTACCCATCAGCCACTCTGCTGCGACTCCAACGCCGACTGCGACGACGAGGACGAGTGCACGGTTGGGGTCTGCGAAGCCGGGCAGTGTAGCTACACATTCGCCTGTTGCGAAGACGAGACGGACTGCGATGACGGCGACGCTTGCACCAACGAGACCTGTGCCCCAACAGGGCTCTGCCAGTACGAGTTCCAGGCGATTGCTGGGTGCTGCCAACCCGATGTCCTCACCGAGCGTTTCGACACGGGCGCCCCGGGTTGGACGTTCACGGCGCTCACGGCCAACGTTGGCTGGCGACGCCAGACCACTCCGGACGCCTCGAGCGGAACCTCGGTTCTCTACTATGGCCACCCAACGCTGTCGTACTATCAGACATCGGGGGCAAACTCAGGGCGTGCGCGCTCACCGATCTTCCGCCTTCCCGATGATGCCGAGGCCTCGGTCGAGTTCAACGTCTGGATCGAGGTCGAGCCTGACCTCAACCGGGACAAGTTCTCGGTCGTCGCCATCCTGGGGTCCACCGAGGTGGTGCTGCTCGACAAGAGCAACCTCAACCTGACCACGCCCGGGTGGCAAGCCGTTTCCCTCAACGTGAGCTATCTCGCCGGACAGAACATTCGCCTGGCGTTCGACTTCGACACCGTCGATGGCGTCGCCAACAACTCTCGCGGCGTGCTCATCGACGACGTACGCGTCCTAAGCAGCTGCCAAGCGCGTGCCTGCCAGTCGGATGCTGGCTGCACCAGCGCCGCGAGCTGCATCACGGGTACCTGCGTGTCAGGCGGCTGCAGCTACGCCGGCATCTGCCCTTAGAGAGCGGCTGGCGTCGCCCCATCGACGTCTCTGTTCGAGGCGACAAGGCGGCGTCTTTAGCCTGGTGCGATCACCGGCGAGCAGGAAAGACGACCTCGGTGATCACGCCCGCGTAAGCATCGACGAGCAGCAGCCCGTCGGCCTCGAACGCAATGGAATACTCCAAGAGCTGACGTCGGGTTGCGACCGTTGTCACGGCGGCCGCGACCCGGCCGCCTTTGATCTCGGCCACGTAGCGACGGGATCGCTTGCGCACGATCGCATCGGCTCGGACGCGATAGGGCACCTTGTTGCCATCGACCAGCACGAAGAGCTCCCGCGAGACCTGAGTCTCCACCAGCCGGTAGCCCCTACGTGCCAGCAGAGCGAGCCCAAGCCGCTCACCCTCAGCGCCAAGCCGTCGGGCACGGCCGGCACGCCGGACAGCTTGGGAGGCATGAGCCCGGCGTCCCAACCACATCCCACACAAGAGCGCGAGCACCGCGATGGCGACCACGGCGATGGGATGCTCCACGATGTTGCTCCAAGCCGCTACTCGGCTCTCAGCGCATCGAGTGCCGCATAAAGGCGTGCGTTCTGCACCGGCAGCCCAACCGAGATGCGAAGATGCTCCGTCAGTCCGTAGGGCCGCATCGGGCGTGTGATCACACCGCGCTCTAGGAGCTTCTGGTACCAGTCGCCGGCTGGGCCACCCATGTGCACGAGCAAGAAGTTGGTCTGGCTCGGAATCACGCCAAACCCGCGAGCGTTCAGCTCGGACGTCATCGCATCCCGCTCGGCCACGGTCTCGGACACCACGGTGGTCAGCCACGGCTGATCGCTGAGCGCTGCACGTGCCGCGACCTGCGCAAGCGCGCTGACGTTGAACGGCAAACGAATGCGGTTCATGTAGTCGATGAGGTCCGGGGTGGCGACGCCGTAGCCGACCCTCAGCGACGCCAGTCCGTACGCTTTCGAGAACGTCCTCAGGACCACGGTCCGCGGCCGCTTGGCAACCCAGGCAAGGCTGTCTTGGTAGCCGTCGAGCCGGACGTACTCGAGGTACGCTTCGTCGAGGACGATGATCGGGCTCTGGTAGCCGCCGGCGTCGGCCGCTGCGTCCACCGTGTCGACAAACCGCGTGAGCGCGTCCTCCGTAAAGCAGGTGCCTGTGGGGTTGTTGGGGTTGGCCAAAAAGATCAGGCGCGTTCGGGCGTTGACCTGCTGGGCGACAGCGTCGAGGTCATAGGCCATGCCCGCGCCGAGCGGCGCCTCTCGCAGCTCGTAGCCGGCAGCCTTCGTCGAGATCTTGTAGGCGACGAACGCGCACGCGCTCGTGACAACGTTGTCGCCGGTCTCGAGGAACGTTCGAATCAGGAGCTCGATCAGCTCGTTGCTGCCGTTACCGACGATGAGCTGGCTGGCGTCGACCCCGAGGTGGGCCGCGAGGTCGCGCTTGAGATAGAACGCGCCTCCGTCCGGGTAGAGGTGGAGTCGGCTTGCCTCACGGCTTATCGCTGCAGCAACCTGCGGAGACGGGCCCCACGCATTCTCGTTTGAAGCCAGCTTGATCGCGCCGACCACCCCGATCTCACGCTCGACTTCCTCGATGGGCTTGCCAGGCTGATACGGGATGAGGGCATCGATGTAGGTCGGTACGTGTGTCGAGGTCACGACTTGCCCAGCTTGTCCTTGAGTGCCGCAAGTGCAGCCTCAGCATCGAGTGCCTTGCCAGCAGCCTCCAGCTTGGACTGCTCGAGGCTGCCACCGGCGAGCTCGTTCATGTTTTCGACCAGCGCTCCGGTCCCGGCGCGCAAGCCGCGGTTGCCGCCATCGCGCGCGAAGAGGGCTTCCTGTCGGAGCGCAGACTTCTTCTCTGCAATCAACGCCAGCTCTCCCTCGATGAGGACTTTCTCCGAGCGGAGTGGTTGCACCTTGGCGAGGAACTGCTCACACGCGGCCTTTGCCTTGAGCAGCAGCGCTCGCGCTTTCTCGAGCTTAGCCTCGGGTCCCGCGAGCTTTTGTTCCAAGATCTCGAGCTTCACCTTGAGCTCTTTTTCAGCCTTGATGTGTTCGGCCATCTCGAGCCGAAAGCCTTCGTCCATCTCACCCATCGGTTCCTCCCTTTGCAGGTATCTCATACCGCGACCACACCACGCTTGTCTGCCAACGAACCTCGCGCGTGCTCGAAGCATGTGCAACCGGCGGCCTTATCACTGGCGCCTACTCGGTCCGGCTGTCAGCCGCGTCTCTCGAGACACGATCACCGATCCTCGCTCCTCGGGCACCGACCCAATTCCCTCGTCGATCCAGGCGGTAACCAGCCGTTCGTTGCTCTAGCAGCGTTCGGGGAAATGCAAAATCTGATGACTTTGCGATGCGCTCAACGCGGGTCCAGGGGCGCAGCTCCTGTTGATCTCAAGATCACTCAGGAGCTGCGCCCCTGCAACCCACATTGTGGTTTCCCTTCGGTCATCACCCCAGCGGCACACTCCGTCCCAGAATCCGCATTTCCCGGCAACGCTGCTAGGGCGTGGCCTCAATCAGTGCTCGCATGGTCTCGGCCAGCTCGCTGATCCTGCGTCTTGCCTGCTCGAGCGCCGCACGGGTGTCGGTGCCTACGACGTCGGCGCGGGCCTCCAAGTAGCACTTGAGCTTGGGCTCGGTGCCGCTGGGTCGGCACACCACACGCGACCCGTCGGCAAGCCAGAACGTCAGCACGTTGGATCGGGGAAGCCCGAGGGCGTCGGCGTCGGGACCTTGGAGGTCACGGCTTGTGGTGACGCGGGCGCCCGCAATCTCTGTCGGTGGTGCGTCTCTGAGGCGCTGCATGACGCGGCCAATCCGCGCCTTGCCGCTGAGACCGGGCAGAACGATGGCGACCTGGTCGCTGGCGTAGGCCCCAAGCTCCCGGTAGAGGTCGTGGAGGCGATCGAACAAGGTCCGGCCCTTCGCCTTCTCCGACGCTGCCAGCTCCATCAGGACCTGTGCTGCGCCGATGCCGTCCTTGTCGCGCACGGCGCCTCCAACGCAGTAGCCAAGTGCTTCTTCGAAGCCAAAGACAAACGAGCGGCCGTCTGGGTCGTCGGCGAGGGCTTTGTCCCAGATCCACTTGAACCCGGTCAGCACGTCGGCGTAGCGGGCCTGTCGCGCCTCAGCGAGCTTCTGGAGCATCATCGTGGACACGATGGTCGTCACCACGAGCGGCTTGGGTGGCAGAGTCGCGTGTCGGGTGCGCTCCGACAGCAGCCAGTCAGCGAGGAGCACGCCGAGCTCGTTGCCGCTCAGCTTGGTCATCGCGTCGCCGTCACGCGCCGCCACGCACAGCCGGTCGGTGTCCGGGTCATTGGCGACGATCACATCGGCCTCAACTCGGGCCGCGACGAGCTCCGCGCGGTCGAGCGCCCCGTCTTCTTCTGGGTTTGGGAACACGACCGTTGAAAACCCTGGATCCGGGGCTTGCTGCGACCTCACGGGGTGACGGTCGTGATGCCCGCGGCGTGCGAGCGCCGCTTCGACCCACGCGTGGCCCACGCCATGAAGGGCGGTGGTGACCACTCGCACCTGAGCTGGAGGCGTCTCGGCAGTGCATTGTGCATCGATGGCGTCGAGGTACGCGTCGAGATCTGCGTCGGCTACCACCTCGATGAGACCGCTGGCGCATGCGTCGGCAAACGCAACCCGCGGGAGTGTTGCGAACGCCCCCAGTCCATCGCGCGCCGCACGGATCTGGTCGGCTTGATCGCTGACGATCTGAGCACCGCGCGCTGAGTACACCTTGTAGCCGTTGTAGGCCGGTGGGTTGTGGCTGGCGGTGACCACGACGGCACCAGCGCAGCCGAGGTGGCGGCCGATGAAGGCGACGACGGGCGTGGGGTTTGGACCGGCCACCCACTTCACGGGCAGTCCATGTCCGGCAAAGATCTCGGCGGCAACGCGGGCGAAGCGGTCGGAGCCATTGCGGGCATCCCGCCCCACAACAACGCCGCGGGTGGTCGCCTCCGGTACCGAAGCGAGGAGCTGCATGGCGAGCCCAGCGCTGGCGCGGGCGACGGTGACCAGGTTCATGCGTCCCGGCCCTGCGCCGACGATGCCGCGGAGCCCCGCCGTTCCGAACGCCAGCGGCGCGATGAGACGCTCCTTGAGGGCCTCGGTGTCCTCGCTGTCGATGAGCTCTTGGAGCTCGCCTCGCGTCGCGGGGTCCGGATCGCTGGCGATCCACTCACGTGCCTCTTGCAACCAGTCGCGGGTCTTCGTGCTCGTCATACGTCTCGCCTCCAGCTCCGACTGCTCGGCGCGACGCAGAAGGCGCCCCGCCGTCACAGTGGGGACGTATCATCAGTGGCCTTGTGCAGATTGCAAGGCCGTGGCCGTGCTCAGCGCGTTTCCGCGGCGCGCGTGAGACGCCTGCGTGTTAACGCTCGAGCGGGCGGACAGTGACGCGTCCGTCAGCCTCTACGCGACGTTCGCAGCCGCAGCCGACCGTGGCGCCGACGCGCTCGATGTGTGCGCCCTCTGCCTCGGTTTGTGCTGATGCGATCAAGCGGCCCAAGCCGTCGCTGGCGTGGAAGTCTTCGTTGTCGAACGTTAGGACGTGAAGCGCTTCTGGACCGACCACGCCTTCCGCCACGCGGAGCGACCTCGCCCCACGCGATGTCTCGGAGATCGTCCACAACAGCTTGCCGTCCGCGTCACGAAGCTCGCGCGTGTTCGCAGGTTGGCCGTCAGCGGGTGGCCCAACGTCGCCGGCGGGAATCTGCACACCCTCGGCTCCGACCTCGAGCAGCACCACGTTGCGTGAGCTGTCGACCAAGCGTAGCCCGTCTTTGTCCCGCTCCACGGCGACGGTAGCGGTCGACTTGAGCTTGCTGAAGGCCCCGCGGATGTCGGGCGACGGCGATGCCGCGGGCGTCGACAGCGCGAGTGCGGGAACACAGACCATGGCGAGCGTGATTGCGAGCGTCTTCATGCCCCCATTGAACCCATCCTGACGGGCATGGGTCAAGTAGCGCGCACGGTCGCGTCCCTCCACCGCATGGGCGAGTGCGCTACAGGCGGCATGGTCTGCCGGTCCACCAGCCCCCACGTCGATGCCCCACATCATCCGGCCTCCGGCAGGTCGAGCGTGACCGTGTCGCCGTACTCACACTCTCGACGCCGCGCCCGACCGATCGGCACCACGGCTGCGACCGGCGCACGGGCATCGACAAGCTGCTGGAGCGCCGCACGCGCCCGGTCGTTGACCCGAAGCGGCCAGCCGCCTGGCCACGAGAGGGCGGCAACCATCACGGTGTGGACCAGCTCAAGTGCAGCCTCAGCGGCGTTCGCCGCAGCCTCGACCTGTCCACGTCGCGACAAAAACTCGGCGTGCGCGAGACGCAGGTCGATATCGGTCGGCGCGAGCCGGAGGGCATGCCGGTAGTAGACCTCAGCGCGTTCGGGCCGTCCGTCATGCTCAAGCAGCTCGGCCAGGGCACGACAGAGCGTGAGATCGTTGACGCGCTTGGCGTGTGCTCGGCGGAGGGTCGCTAGGGCTTCTTCCCGATGTCCCTGGCGGTAGAGCTCGCGCGCGAGCTTGGCGATGGCGCGGGGACGAAGGGAGCCGAGCAGCGTGTTTGGGCGTGACGTCATGGGATACTCCTTGCTGGTTGACCTAAAGAGTAACCACCACACGTCTTCCCTCCGTGTACTGAACATCCGGAAGCGTAGTGGATCCGGACGTGTTGTCGCGCTGAGGTTGGGGCTGTTCAGTGCCCCTGCGGGGCTCGACGTCGCCCAAGATCGCTTCTGCTCAAGACGGGAGTGTCTTGGTCAGCTCGTCGCTGAAGCCCGCTACGCTCCCTTGACCGGCTTCGATGAAGAACGTTCGCTCAAAGCGGTTCGGGACACTACCTTCCCTTAAACTTCGGCGGTCGCTTCGCCACAAAGGCGCTGACGGCCTCGCCGAGGTCTTCACTTGCCAAAAACGCCGAGTTCCAGGCCGCGACATAGTCGAGACCGCTGGCAACGTCGCGCCGAACGGCCTGGTTAAGCACGCGCTTTGCACCTTCGACCGTAAGCGGAGGATTGGCTGCAATCTCGCGTGCGGTTGCCATCGCGTCGTTCCACAGCGCTGCTTTGTCCTTGGCGACCCGGCTGACCAGCTGGACCGCTTCGGCACGCGCGCCGTCGATCTTGCGACCTGTGAGGATGAGCTCCCGCGCATGCCCTTGACCGACGATGGCAGGCAGGCGCTGGAGCGTGCCGAGATCGGCGACGATCGCAATCTTGGTCTCTTGGACGGCAAAACCAGCATCGGCCGTGCAGTACCGAATGTCGCACGCCGTGATGAGATCGATCCCACCGCCAAGACACAACCCATGCACCGCAGCGATCGTTGGGACACGGAGCTCAGCGAGAGCCGTGAACGACGCCTGGTACCGCTCGATGAGCGCGAGGAGCTGCGTGCGCTGAGCAGCGAGCCCGCCGCGAAAGAGCGCCCCGTGCTCGGCGAAGGCGAGCTTCAGATCGAGCCCGACCGTGAAGTGGCGCTCGTGGCCACCCCGGATCACGACGGCACGAATCTCTGGGTCGGCGGCAACGTCTCGGCATGCATCGCCCAGCTCGTCGAAGAAGCGAGGAGGCATGGTCTTGCCCGTGAGGGTCAGCGTGGCAACGCCCGCATCTCGTTCAATGGCAATGGTCTCCATCCGTGTCCTCGCTGTGGGATTCAGTCGTTTCGACCCGCACCATAGCGCGCCGTGACCGTCCTGGGCCACGAGTGTTCAAACACCCCCGCGCCTCGTCGGCTCGGTGGAGCAGCGGCCACCACCATCACCCGATGGTGACGATCACGCCCTGCTTCGTCCTGCGCGTCCTCGCTGCGGTTGGTCGGGTTGGGGTCGCTGGAGCACGTCTTGGGACGGTGTTCCACCGGCTCCGCCTTCCGCCGAAGCAATGGCGATTGAGGTTGCGGTCAGGGCAGCGGCGCGCGGGGTTCGCGAGACGGGTGCTGGCCATCTCTGTTCGTCCCGTAGCAGCTGGTGATTCCAACGTTGTTCGAGCGCGCGCCAAGCACGTCGCGAAGTCGTGAGACTCTTGCATTTCTCCAAACTCTCCTAGGCCCTGTGACGCGCGGAGGATACGCATAGGACGCGCCAAACGAGGGTTCGCGTGAGCGAAGTGACGTTCGAAAATTCGGTCTATGCAGCGCTGGCGGCGGGCATCGTTGCGACGCTGGTCACGGTCGCCATCGAGCGCTGGGGAGGACGCCGCGGAGGCGTCCTTGGGACCATGCCAACAACCATTGTTCCTGCATCGATCGGCCTCTGGCTTCAGACCGATCCGGAGGCGTTCGCCGCGGCGATGGATCTCACGCCCGCCGGAATGGGCGTCAACGCAGTCTTCTTGTGGCTCTGGCGTGCCGTTCCGCCTCGGCTAGGCGCTGCGGCACTTGGCGTTGCGATCGTCCGGATGGTCGCGATCTCGCTAGGTGCGTGGTTCGTCCTTGCCCTCCTCACGGTGTGGGCTGCTGGTGAGCTGGTCGCCGGCGGGACATCGACGCTCACGCTCGCGATCGTGGCGACGGCCGTGCTCGTCGGGCTCGGACTCTGGGGCAGCGCGGCTCAGGTCCCGGCGCCACGCGGTCACCGTCGAACCCCGGGCTGGGTGCTCATCGCCCGCGGGCTCTTCGCCGCCGTGGCGATCTTCGCGACGGTCGCGCTCGCAGAGGTCGCAGGTCCTCTCATCGCCGGCGTGCTCTCCGTGTTCCCGGCGATCTTCTGCACGACGATGGTGGCTCTCTGGCTGTCGCAGGGGAGGGCGGTGCCCGCAGGGGCGGTCGGGCCGATGATGTTGGGCTCGTCGAGCGTGGCGATCTACGCGCTGACGGCGCGGTACACGTTCGTCGCGTGGGGGCCGACCCTGGGGTCCGTCACGGCGTGGGGCGTCGCGATTGCGGTCGCCAGCGTCCCCTCGTGGTGGTGGGTCAACCGGAGGAGCGACGCAACGAGCTGACGCGTCCGCTGCGCCGCGCGGTCCAGAGTTTTGAGCACCAAGCTTGTCCAGAGCGGGGGATTGGGGCTACCGTGGCGTCCTATGTGGTACCGAGTTTCCGTCCTGCACCAACCAGATGTGCGCAAGTAGCATCGGCCCGCTCTGCTGAGCGGCTGAGTGATCCGCTCGCTTGTGACTCTGTGTATCTGCCCGCTCTCGCTAGGACGCCCACATGACCGCTTCTCCGACACCGACTCCCGTCGCTTCTGACGACCAGCCCATCGTTCACCTCAAGCCGCGCGTCGAGCCTGACGCGATGGCCTGGCGCAACCTCCGCCGCGACGCGTTCTGGCAGCAGATTCCGGCGTTCGCCGATGTCTCCGCTGAAGAGTTCGCGACCTTCAAGTGGCAGGAGAAGAACGCTGTCACCAGTCCGAAGCGGCTGGTTGAGCGGGTGCGCGACCTTGTCAGCGACGAGTTCGTCGAGGACGTCCGCAAGGGCTTCGCCATCGCGCCGATGGCGGTCCGGATCTCGCCCTACCTCCTCTCGCTCATCGACTGGTCATCGCCTTACACGGACCCGATTCGTCGCCAGTTTCTGCCGCTGGGGTCAGAGCACCAGGCTGACCACCCCCTCCTCACGCTCGACTCGCTGCACGAACAGGGCGATGCACCTGTCCCAGGGCTGACACACCGCTACCCGGACAAAGCCCTCTTCCTCGCGCTCGATACGTGCCCCGTCTACTGCCGCTTCTGCACCCGCTCTTACGCGGTCGGACTCGACACGGAGGAGGTCGAGAAGGTCAGCCTCAAGGCCAGCAAGGCCCGCTGGGCGCGCGCACTTCGCTACCTCCGAGAGCGTCCTGACATCGAGGACGTCGTGATCAGCGGCGGCGACGCCTATCGCCTCAAGCCTGCCCAGATCAAAGAGATCGGCCACGCGCTGCTCGACATCCCCCACATTCGGCGGTTCCGCTACGCGACCAAGGGCCTCGCGATCATGCCGGTCCGTATCAAACCAGGCGATCCCTGGCTCGAAGCCATCACCGAGGTCGTCGATCGAGGGCGCAAGCTCCACAAAGAGGTGGTCATTCACACCCACTTCAACCACCCCAACGAAGCGACAGGCTTTAGCCAGGACATGGCGAATACCTTCTTCGAGCGTGGCATCACCGTGCGCAATCAGAGTGTTCTGCAGCGTGGCGTCAACGACGACCCCGCGACCATGCAGCTGCTCGTGAAGCGGCTTGGGTGGCTCAACATTCAGCCCTACTACGTCTACGTCCACGACCTCGTGCGTGGGACAGAGGACCTGCGAACGACCGTCTCGACAGCGCTGGAGCTGGAGAAGGGCATCCGCGGCTCGACAGCTGGCTTCAACACCCCGACGTTCGTGGTGGATGCACTCGGCGGCGGCGGCAAGCGCGATGCCCACAGCTTCGAGTTCTACAACCGCGAGACCGGGGTCTCCGTGTACACGGCTCCGTCGGTGAAAGCCGACCAGCTCTTCATGTACTTCGATCCGTTGCGCGATCTCTCACCGTCTGTCCAAGCGGACTGGAACGATCCGAAACGGCGGCAGGCCATGATCGACTCCGCGCTTGAGAGTGCCCGGCGCGAGATGAGCTGATAACCGCCACAGTGGGCCTGCAAAGAGCCAGCGCTTGTAACCGGCCTATGGGCCAAAACAGCGGAGCCGCTCGGCCAAACCTGGGGATCCGAGCGGCCAGCACTTGAATGACAGCGCGACAGGGTCGATGATAGGGCCACGCGGAAGATAAACGACGTCTGACAGAGAGCGCATGATCGAACACGCGAGTTCACCATTTGACCCGTTCATCGGCACTGTCATCCGTGACGCGTACCGAATCGAGAAGAAGATCGGGCAAGGTGGGATGGGGGCTGTCTACCGGGCGAAACAGCTGTCGGTCGACCGCGACGTCGTCATCAAGATGCTGCGGTCCTCCGATGATCCGGAGCTCAACGACCTGCTGGAGAAGCGCTTCAAGCGGGAAGCGCTTGCGACCAGCCGCCTGGGGCACCCCAACACCATCAGCGTGCTCGACTTCGGCCAGACCGAAGACGGGACACTCTTTCTCGTTTTGGAGCTGCTGACGGGCACGCCGCTCAACCAAATCCTAGCTCGAGAGGGGCCTCTCGATCTCCAGCGTGTCGCGAAGGTCGGCATGCAGGTCTGTCGGTCGCTCAATGAGGCGCACGAGGCGGGTGTCATCCACCGCGACCTCAAGCCCGAGAACGTCTTCCTCTGCAACTACCGCGGCGAAGACGATGTCGTGAAGGTGATGGACTTCGGTGTCGCACGCCTGATGGACCCGACCGACAACAACATGACGCGCATCACGCGCGCTGGCCTCACGGTCGGCACCCCCATGTACATCGCGCCTGAGCAGGCGATGGGGCAGGAAGTGACTCCGGCGACCGACCTCTATGCGTTCGGCGTCATGCTCTACGAGATGCTCTGCGGGTCTGTGCCGTTCAAGGCAGACACGGGCATGGAGATGGCCCTCAAGCACATCCGTGAGGTGCCGCCACCGGTGCCGCTGGACGGAATCGTCGACGAGATCGCCAGCAAGTGGCAGGCCCTCACGGCACGTTTGCTGCTCAAGGACCCGAAGAAGCGGCCCCAGGCTGCAGCCGAGGTCGCTGACGGCTTGTCGGAGCTGGCAACACTGACGAGCGTCTACCAGACCCGACCCGCACTTGCCGTCGTTGACCACGCCCCAACGCCGGCCCCACAGGCGGCGATTGCCGCGGCTCCGGTACCTGCAGCGACCGTGGCGCCGCCAACCGATGCCGCTGTGAGCGTACCAGGCCGCACAAGCGCAGGGCCATGGCCCTGGCTCGCCGCCCTCGCAACGATCGCATTCCTCGGGCTCGCCGTGTACACGTTCGTGGTCGACAAAGATGGCAAAGACGGGCCTCCCGCAGCCGTCACGTCGGGCCAGGCCGGCGTCGCACCAGCAGGTGAGCGGCGAACGCTCAACCTCGACATTGGCTCTAAGCCTCCGGGGGCTCGGGTGCTCTGGGGCACGATGGAGATCTGCAAGACCACCCCGTGCCGTCAGCGGCTTCAGTTCGTCGGCAAGCCCCCGGTTGTGACGGTCGAGCACCCACAGCTCGGAAGCAAGACCCTCTCGATCGAGCCAGACGCGACGACGTTCGCGCGCGTGGTCGAGTTCAAGGCGAAGAAGACGCCCTAGCAGCGTTGCCGGGAAATGCAATTCCTGATGACTTCGTGATGCGCACCACTGAGGCAACAACCTCGAGATCACTCAGGAGCTGCGCCCCTGCAACCCGCGTTGTGGTTTCCTCTCGTTCGCTGCCCCAGCGGCACGCCTCACTTCGTCCCGAAAACCGC
>CALHXW010000194.1 GCA_938040325.1 uncultured bacterium
ACAGCGGCGTCGGGGCGCTCGCTGCGCTCACTCGGACTCGACGATGCACGCATCGCCGTCGTCCGCCCGACGCCGCTGTGATGCGCACCTCGTTCGCCTCGCTCGAAACTAGCGCTTGTTTTAGGGCTAGTCGTCGCGACCGGGGCGCGGCGGAGCGGACGGGCGTGGATGGTCTCCGGTCTTGCCCCGTAGTCGCTCGCGCAGCTCGTCAGCATACTCGGCGTCGGTCTTGGACCGAACGCGCGATGCGCTTCGTGCTGCCTTGGCGGCTTCGATCTCTTCGCTGACGTTGCTCTTCGACTTGGCCGTCGATGCGTCGTCGCCGTTGAGTGACGTGAGCGCCAAGTCTCCGGTCGCCGAGTCCGGCGGCTCTTCAACGTGTCCGCCGGCTGCGATTCCGGTTGGCAGCAAGCGCCGCATGTACGGATCGGTCAGCGACAGTGGCTCTTCGGCCTGGTCGCGACTCGCGATGTGGCGCGCCACGTTCCGCAGCTGCCGGACGTTGCCGGGCCACGGGTACCGCGCCAGCCACGCGACGATGCTGGCACCGAGCCAGGACATGCCGTTGTCATCGAGCGAGTAGAGCTCGTCGAGTCGTCCTTGGGTGTCGAACTCGTTTCGCAGGAAGTGCAGCAGGAGACGGCCAATGTCGTCTCGCCGGCTTCGCAGCGGCGGAATGACGATGGTGCCGGCCTCGAGGAGCTCCATCAGCTCTTTGCTGAGCTTGCGCTCGTCTTGGAGCGCCTCAAGATCGCTGTCAGACGACATGATCAGCTGGACGTCAACGTCGCGGACGTCGCCGTTCTTGGCGGTGACGCGCTGCTTGCTGGCGACTGACACGAGCTCGTGCTGGACCTCGAGAGGCGCTTCTTCGAGCCCATCGAGGAAGAGCGTTCCGGTGTTGGCGCGGCCAACAAACCCCAAGTGATTGCTGTCTTCGCCGAAGAGCTCGTCGGCGTGCAGCGCAGCCGGGATAGCGGCGAGGTTGACGGACTTGTATGGCGCTTGAGCCCGCGGTCCGCGGTAGTGGATCATCGACGCAGTGAGCTTTTTGCCGACCCCTGGCTCGCCACGGACCAGGCTTGGCTTGCCTGTGTGGGCCATCGTTGAGATGGCACGCCGAAGCTCGGCGGCAGAGTCGCTGTCGCCAACGATCCCCATGCGGTCGCTAGGCTGCCGTTGCTCCGCCTGAAGGTGAAGCAGCAAGACAACCTGGCCCGACAGCTCAAGCACGACCCCGTGCTCGACCTGTTTGTGGGAGAAGTGCGCTGTGCCTTCGATCGGCGCGCCGTCCCCCGTCACCTGAGTGCTCGTCTCACGCCCGTCCAGCTCGATGCCGCTGGCGTCGGCGCTCAACCAGACCGGGCTACGGCTGATGAAGGGCGTGCCGAGCGGCAGGCCATCCTCCGGCCGGAACGGTGGCGCAAAGTCCAGCTCGAGGCGCGAGAAAGGCACGCGGTCGCCGCCGGGCACCAAGCCCGCAAGACGCACGCGCTCACCAATCCGAGACAGCTCGGGGTGGAAAATGACGGTAAGGGTGGGGAGTCGGCTCATCGCCGTTTAACCTCCGTCCTCGCGTCGTAGCCCATGCGCATCCTTCCAAGTAAGTGTCGTTGCCCCAGAACTTTTGACCCAAACCAATGAATCCGTAAAGCGGCCGCGGAAAACATCCTAACGAACCGAGCCGCCATCGTCAGCACTATCGCTGCTATTTCTCAGGTTTTGGCGAGACGAGCTGCGTCCCAGCACGTGCGGGACGATGTCATCACGGGCCCGCAAACCTAGCCGCCAACGATCACGTTCGGCTTGAGCGACGGGTTCACGGGCTCAGACGCTCGTCGATGGCAGCCAACAACGATCGTTTTTATGGCCACGTCGCCGGATGGTTCCGTGGTCCAAGCGGGCGATCGTTGGCAGCCCCGCTCAATATTGATGTGTCGTTGCCCGCCAAGACTTGCGACACTGCCGACGTGCTTGCGTGAGGAGGACCATTGAGACCCCAAACCCACCTAGTGGATGCGACCCCCGCGGAGCTTCATGCGGCGCTGCTTGCGGCGCCTGCGCCGGAGCAGGACCAGCTCGCGGGATTCGAGTACCGCGGGACCAGCTGCGGACTGCCCGACTGGGCCGATCGCGGCGCCAAGAAGTTCAAGAAGGTGTTCGTCAGCGAAGAGGGCGGGGTCCGAGGCTGGAACATCCGCATGCGTCAGGACGGGCTTGAGCAGCCTTGGCGCGACGCCAGCATGTTCGGCAAGCAGGTCACCTACGGGCACTACCGGTTCGTCGGACCTGGCGATCGCGACCGCTCGAAGCGATACCCGCTGGCCGCCGTCCTGGACTACGGTCTCGGCGGAAACCGACGGATGGATCCGCTGCGCTCGGTCGCCGACTACCTCGTCGATGTCTCAGGCGACGGCAGCGTGTTGCTCGGCAGGATGTACCTGAACCTCGGTGTGCTCGCGCCGACAACGCCGAGCTACTTCGTGCTTGAGCGTGACGTGTCCGTCCGACGCGTGATCGGGGCTCCTAGATCGCGCTGACGGCGACAGCTTGAGCAAACGCCGACCGGCTCAGCGTGCTCGTCGCCGCCGCTCGATCGCATACGTCACAAAGGGCAGCACGGCGATGGCAACCAGGACGCTGAACGAGGGGTTGGACCACTCCGCACCACGCGGCCGGTAGACGTTGCCGGTGACGAGCGTGTTGCCAACGTAGAGCGCAATGATGGCCATGCCGCAGAGGCCCCAGAGCCGGCGGTCGACGTCGGGGTGGTCGGCGGCGACGGTGGTGTGAACCTCCGTGCCGGGCGCTGCGAAGAGCACGCGGAACCGCTCGCTATCCCAGACCAAGAGCCACCCGAGGCCAAGCATCATCAGCGTGACCACGGACGCTGTCGGAATGACGCCTGTGCTCCAGCAGAAGACGAGGATGGCGGTCAGGATCGGCGCCATGATCAGCGCCCCGACGTGTGCAAAGCGCTGAGTCAGCAGCAGAACCGCGCCAACGAGCTGCATGACGCCGACGAAGCGGTAGAAGCCGCCTGTCGCCAGAAACGCGTCGAGAAAATCGTGAAAGGGTCCGCTGTTGGCCGCGTCGGTGAAGGGCTGGCCCAGCACCTTCTTCAGTCCAGCCGGCAGGAAGGCGAACCCCAAGAGCAGGCGTAGGACGAAGGTAGCGCGCTGAAGCTTGGCGCTCTGGCGGAGCAGGGCGATACGCTTACGCATGAGGGGCGAACCGTGCAGACATCAGCATTCCCGGCCGTCCGCGCTGCCGTACGCGGTGGCAGCGACTCTTAACCATACCTGAGCGGCGATTCGCAACGGTCGGTGATGACGACGCGGGCGGTGGCGGGTGGCTGTGGGCTGCGAGGGGAAGATGAGGAAGGGCGATAGCCGGCGCAACCGCAAGGCGACGCCGGCTTTTCGTGTCGACTCAGTCGTCGATGACGAAGCTGACCTTCATCACAACGCGGTACTCCACGACCTTGTTGTTGCTGATGATCAGCTTCTGGTCTTTGACCCATGCGCCGGCGACGCCGCGCAGTGTCTTGGTGGCGCGATCCACGCCCTGCTGGAGAGCATCTTCGAAGCTCTTCGGGGACGACGCGATGATCTCAGTAACCCGTGCGACACTCATGGAATCTCCTTTAGCTTTGGTGCTTTGTGTGGCCTGCCTGGCCATCCGCAGCCACCATACGCAAGCGCCGCATCCCTACAAGGCGTGGCCGGCCCAGATTGTCACCGTCGCTGCAAAGACACACTGCGCAGCGTAGTAGAGCGGCAGTCCAACGACCCGGTTCGTCCAAGCACGCGTCACGAATCGCTGCCGAGCCACGAAGAGATCGGACAGGTAGAACATGATGGCGGCGACGACGATCCTCCAGTCGGGCGACACCACGTGGGTGCCGATCGCAGCGGCGACCATGGCCGTGATGACCACCATGTAGCCGATGACGGCGGGGCGCAGCGGGCCGCGGACCTTGCGGCCCAACCAGCGCCAGACGGCGATCACCACAGGAACGAGGCAGATCGCTGCAATGGCCGCCGAGCTCCAGGCGATCCCACGCACGGCGAACGCGACGACGAACGCGACATGGCCGAGCAAGAACGCAATGACCCCTGGGAGAAAGAGCGGTCCCTTGCCGCGCGGTACGAGCAGCACGTCGCCCAGCCACGACAAGACCAGGGCGACAAACACAGCCTGACCGTAGGGGGTGGCCAGAGCGTCGGCGGCAAGCGCAGCCATGAGGAAGCCGGCCGATGCCGTTGGCTTCGTCAACCAAAGCAGCTGCGTGCGCCCTAGCCGCTCCACAGTGAGGCTTGCGACCAGACCGACCGCACACATCGCACAGCCCACGCCAAATAAAAGGGTGTCCACCACTGCGTCTCCAGCCTGGTCTTGGCGCAGTGCGCGCCGCGACGTACGTTACTCCCGGACCACGCCGTGCGCCAGCTCTCACGGCGAGCTCGGGTGCATCTCTCGTCGCCGGCCGAGAGCGCGATGATCCCCGTCGTTGCTCATCAACTTCGTCGCGTTCCTCACCCCGCGGTCAGATCGGGCGCGCTCGGCCGTCTCGTGTTGTGTGTAAGTCGCAACTGCATGAATTGCATAGTGAAAGCGCTAAAGGGTGCGTGCGGATCTGCCGCTGAACATGAGGAGCCCAGAACTTTCAACTGCCTCGGCGACGAGGCTCTTCGCGTGGATCGACCATGACCACTGCCAACGCACGACCCGTACGGATGTCTAACCTTCACGAACGGTTGGCGCGCCTGCGTCAGCGACAAGCAGCACGGGACGGTGGGCGCCGGCGCCCTGCCGGTGACTTCCGGGCTGTTGTTGCGCCTGCGCCTCCTCAAGCGCCGGCGCCGCCACCGCTCGAGACCACGGCCGCGGCACCGGAGCGACCGACGCGAGCGTCGCGAGCGCGCGTGGCGACCGGCCGCACCGAGGCGCCGCCCCGGCCGAAGCGCGTCCAGAGCGGCTCGCGCTCGGGTGGTCGTAGGGCCGCTCAACACATGGCGGCCGTGGCGGTTGAGACCCCGGCGGTCCTGGCGATGGAGAGCGTTCCGGCGCTGCCTCTCGCCGAGGCCGTGCCGGAGGCCCCCGCCTGCCCGCCGCCGCTGCTTGGCTCTGCGCGCTTCGACACCGGCAAGCTGCCCGAGGGGTACCTGCCGCCGGACATCGACAGCCACGCGGTCTTGCCCGCGGTCATCGTGTCCGCAGACGACGACGCGCGCGACCGAACCGGCGCCGCCCACTTTGTCACCGCCGAGTTGCCTGCGAGCTACCAGCCCGTGCCGCTCGAGATCGACCACGCGTAGCGCAATCGTCGACGCTGGGCGGCTGCGGCGTCGTGACGCGTCGCTGGGGTGAGACGCCTGTGGGCGCCCACCTCGTCAGTGCGTCGGCTGGCGTCGACATTCCGCAAGCGCGTTCAGCCTTGTCAGTTCGCGATCGCGCTCGGGCCCGAGGATCGAGGGGCCGCCTGTCTCATGGACCGGCGGCCCTTTAAACGTTGCGTGACCGGCGCTGCGCCTGCGCCTGGCTCGAGGCGAGGGTCCGTGCGGCCTAACTTCGCCGTCGTGAGCTGAGACGGCATCGACCGCCTCCGGCTGCTGTGGCAATGATGAAACACAGCACCAAGGAGGATACCCGTGGCACGCAGCCTCAAAGACTTTCCACTCTTCGCGTCCGTGCGAAAGATCGGAATCACTCGCTTCATACTTCCCGGGTTGGCCATCCTGGTCATTCTGTTCTCGGGCGCGATCGGTCTGACCGACGTGAACCCCGGTGAAGTCGCCGTCGTCTACAACACGGTGTTCAACACCGACGAGCCACGCGTGGTGCGCGAGCAGGGGTCGTTGACGTTCGTGCCCTTCTTCCAGCGGGTCGAGCTGCTCGACATTCGGCCGCAGGTCTTGGTGATGGAGGGCAATCAGGACGTCGACGTCAACCTCATCCACAAGCTGACGGTGCGCGCGCACGACGGCTCGAACTTCTACTTCGACCGAATGGAGATTCACTATCAGGTCCTGCCTGGGAAGGCCGCTGAGGTGATCGCCAACAACGGGCGGGACGAGGGCTACAAGACCAAGGCGGTGGCGACGCACTCCCGCGAGGTCCTGCGCAACGAGTTTGGACGCTACTCGTTTCTCCAGGTGGCCGACCCATCCACCTACGGTCGTGCGACATCCCTCGCAAAGACGGCCCTCAATCAGCGCCTCGAACCGCTCGGCTACATGGTCACCCAGATCATCACGCCCAAGCCGCGCTTTCAGAACGAGGTCGAGCAAGCGATCGAAGATCGGCAGACGGCTGAGCAGGAGGTCGCCGTTCAGAGGGAGAAGCGCGAGCGCCTAGAGAAGCAGCGCCACCGGCTCATCCAGGACGTGACGAAGACCAAGAATGCCGAAGAGAAGTCGCTACAGGCTCAGCTCGAAGGCGAGCTGAAGGAAGCTGAGAACAGCGCGATCGCAACGCGTCGCGAAGCCGACAAGTACTTCATCGAACGCAAGGCGTTCTGTACCGCCGAGCGTGACGCCAAGATCCAGCAAGCCGAGGCGAACAGAGAGGCCTACAAGAAGAACGCTGAGGGGCTTGCAGCCAAGATCTCAGCGGTTGGAGCCAAGGGACCCGACGTGCTCAACGTCGAGATCGCCAAGCACATTATGCCGCAGATGACCAAGCTGAAGGCGACGCCTTTCGCCCGGCCGTCTGAGCGTCTCGACATCCGGACCATCGGGGGGCAGCGATGAAGGGCACCATCATCCAGGTCATCAGCGGTCTGATCGTCGCAGCGTGGGCGCTACCAGCCATCTGCACTACCTACATCGAGCCCGACGAGATCGGCGTCCGTCGCAGCGTGTTTGGCGGTGTGGACAAGGAGGACTTCGGCCAAGGGCGGGCCCTGGCGCTGCCGATCATTCACAGCTGGTACAGCATTCCAAAGACCCTTCACTACCAAGACTTCCTGCGCGGGGAAGCGCTCAACCTGCGCACGAAGGAAAACAACCTCATCGATATCGATGTGACCGTCATCTACGAGGTCATCCCGGGCGAAGGGCACCTCATCGTCGAGGAGGGCTTCATCGACACGTACGATGACAAGGTCCGGTCGGTGTCGCTGGGTTTCCTGCGTGAGCACCTGGCCGGCATGACCAACGCGGACGTCCAGCTCCCGGAGACGCGCGAGAAGTTCGCGAATGCAGCGGTCGAGCCGCTCAACGCCCAGGTACGCCAGTACCACGTGCGGGTCATTGAGAACGGCGTGGTGCTGCGTGCCATTCGCTTCACGCCGAAGTACGAGGCGAAGCTGCAGGCCAAGCAGCTCTATGGCGTCCAGGCCCGGCTCGACGAAGCGAAGGCGAAGGAGTCGGAGGCGCGGACCCTCACCGACACCGACGAAAAGGGGATCGACAAGGACGTCAAGATCGAGACCGAGCGCTGGAATCAAACCATCGAGAAGGCCAAGACGAAGTTCGAGATCGCCATCGCCAACACCCGCGCGGAAGCACTGCAGTA
>CALHXW010000195.1 GCA_938040325.1 uncultured bacterium
CACGCCCGAGCACACGCCCGCGCCCACGCCCACGCCCACGCCCACGCCCACGCCCACGCCCGCACCCACGCCCACGCCCGCGCCCACGCCCGCGCCCACGCCCACGCCCACGCCCACGTCCATGCCCGCGCCCACCCTCAAGCCCGCGCCCGTGCCCACGCCCACGCCCACGCCCACGCCACCAAATGCTGTAGTCTTGTCCCCGCGCCCCAAAAGCGCGCGCGCCCCCCACCACCACCGAGGAGCGGATTCGTGCCCATCACCACCACCGTCCAGCGCCTGATCCTCGCGTTCAGTCTCACGCTCTTCACCACTGGCTGCGGCGACAGCGCAAACGACGCGCCAGCAGACACCGGCCCGCCCGCCGGCTGCGTCAACGCGGGCACCTCGGGTGCGACAGCGAGCTGCCTGAGCCCGACGCAAACACCCGAGTACTACGTCGACCAAGCTCACAAATACTTCGACACCCTCGACGTCGATCAGCCGGTCGAGAGCGTTCCGACCTATGGCGAGCGTGTCGTCCGCTGGGAGTGGCCGCCCTGGCTCTTTCTCACGGGCTACGAGCCGGACGTGATGAACGAGTCCGCGAAAGCCCTTCGTCAGTTCGACCCCTCAACGGTGCCAGTGCGTGACTGCCGCTTCTTCGATGTGCAGCCCTTCGCCCGCTGCTACGTCGTCTTTGAGTACGAAGAAGGCTCATGTCCCATCTACGAGGAGTTCGTGTTCAACGATGCCGGCGAGATGACCTTTATCGAGGCATGGTCTGACCTCCCTGGCCTGGCGCCCACGAGCCAGGAAGACCGCTGGGGCGAGGCCGCGGACTTCCCACGGCTGTCAACCCGAGTGCCGGGACTCGGCAACGCCAACGGACGCATCGATCTCGACGACCCGTTCATGGCGGAAGCCGCGGCCGGCGACGCTGACATCGCCAGCTTGGTGACTCGGGCACGCGACTTCTGGGTCACCTGGGCACAAGAAGTCCAAGCAGCCGATGCGGACTTTTTCGCCCAGGGTTGCGGCTGGTAGCCAAGCGGCGGCGCTCACGCACGGCAGGCAAAGGCCGAGGTTATTGACGTCGCCCTGAGGTCACCGACAATCCGGCGCCATGAGCAACACCGAGATCATCGGCTACATCGCCAGCGGACTCATCGCCCTCGCCATGACCCAGAGCGCGGTCCTGCGGCTGCGCATCATCGGCCTCATCGGCTCGCTGACCATGGGCGTCTATGGTGCGATGTTGGGGGCCATACCCATCATCCTGGTGAACCTGCTGATCGGCGCAGTCCACCTCTACCACCTCTTCCGGCTGACCCAAGGCGCCGTGCGATTCGACCTCACCCCGATTCCGCCAGGGAGGTCGGGCTACCTCGACACCTTCCTCGAGCACTACGGCGGCGACATCCGGCGCTACTTCCCCAGCTTCGATATCGCCGCCATGCGCGCACGCGAAGGTTTCTTCGTGCTGCGCGACCTCGTCCCTGTCGGGCTGGTGCTCTTTGAGCGCGAACCGAAGCAGCTGCGCGTCCACGTCGACTACGTCACGCCAAACTACCGCGACCTCAAGAGCGCACGCTTTGCCTACCGCGAGCTTGCTCAGAGCATCGACTGCGAGGGGATCGAGCGCTTCGTCATCGACGCCCCAGGCCGCGAGACGCTCCCTTACTTCAAGCGTATCGGCTTCAGCCGCGACCCCCAAGGACAGCTGGTTCGCGCGCTGCGATAGCTACGTTGTGGCCGCAGCGGAGCCGTCTAGGTCTCGTCTGGCGATCCGCAAGTCACCACTCTTTTCGGTAGACGCCGTCACCACAAGCGGGGTCGAGAGCGCTCGATCCAAACCTGGACGCCCACCGCTCCGAGGCCCATCGAACGCGACCGCAACCGCGCGTCACGGGTAACCGGCAGCTGACGTGGTCCATAGACATGGGTGCGTTCTCACTCCGTCGTAAGCCTTCGTAACCATTCCACCAATGGACCACTCTATGATCGTACGCGAGTCAATCGTCATCGTCTCGGCCGCACTGCTAGCGCTCGGCTGCTCTTCCCAGACCGACAAGCCGAGTTCGTCGAAAGCGGCAGCGGCCGCCACCGCGTCGCCGGCAGCTGCTCCGGCAGCCGTCGCCGCCGCAAAGCCCGCCGCGAAGGCGCCTGCACCGGCGAAAACCGGTGCCGCTCCCAAGCGCAAGCTGGCCCCACTCCAGCTCGCAGGACTCCTACCGGTCAAGCCCGCCAAGGCCATCGGCGTGCTGCCCGACGGCGTTGGTCTCGCCCCCGGAACGGTCGTCGCTGATGTGGCGCTCAAGACCAGTGAAGGCAAAGACACCTCACTCGCCGCGCTGGTCGGCGACGGCCCTCGCCTCGTAGTCTTCTACCGCGGCGGCTGGTGCCCCTTCTGCAACTCTCAGGTCCGCGAGTTCTCGACAAGCGGCAAGGCCTTCGCGGCGCTCGGCGTCAAGCCCGCCTTCATCTCGGTCGATGCCCCCAACCAGGCCGCCATGGCCCAGCGCCGCTACGAGCCACCCTTCGACCTGCTAAGCGACACCGACGCTAACGCGCTCAAGGCGTTCAAGGTCGGCAACGTCGTCGACGAAGACGGCGTCAAAGGCCTCGCGCGCATGGGCATCAGCCTCAAGCGCTGGTCGAGTCGCAACCACAACATGATCGCGATTCCCTCGATGTTCCTCATCGGCAAGGACAAGAAGGTCCTCTGGTCCCACGCAGACCCCGACTTCAAGTCACGGCCGCGTGTCGACTCGGTGATTGCCGCCGTCAAGAAGGTGCTCGGCGGATAGACCCAAAACAAGCACGACACCGGAGGGATCAGACGTCGTCGTCAGCTTGTGGTGCTTCGACGTGAGGCCAGCGCGCCCGCCACTGAGCTTCGACGTTCGCTGCCCAGTCCCCGGACAGGTCCATGTGGGCAGCCGCAGACTCTGGGTCGTGGGCCGCCGACCAGCGCAGCGTTGCGGTGAGCACCGGGATCAGGTCGAGCCCTTTGCGGGTCGGCTGGTAGTTCGCGCGACGTCGATTGGTCGGATCGACCTCTCGGGTCAGGATGCCAGCGGCAACCAAGCGCTTGAGCCGGTCGGCGAGGATGTTCGTCGAGATCCCCTCCGGTATCTCCTTGAACTGCTCGAAGCGCTCGCGGCCGTAGACAAGGATCTCGCGCAGCAAGACCCAGGTCCACTTGTCGCCAATATGGAGCGCGCCGTAAGCCAAGGGACAGCCCGTGGTGCTCTTGAACTTCAGGTAAGACTAGCCAGCATCTGGATCATGGCCACACTCTCAGGCAGCGAGGCCGGCTTGTCACGCGCGACACGCCGAGCGCCCCTGCGAGGGGACATCACGCGTGGCAGCCCTTGAGCTCGCCAGCGAGAGCCGGCTGATACTTCATGCTGGCGTTGCCAATGACCGGGTCGCCGTGGCCAGAGAAGAGGTGCTCGAACGACAGTTCGGACAGCTTTCGCACGTCGGCAGCACGAGGCTTTGCGAACTGCAGCCAGCCGGCACCGACGGCGTGTGGTTTCATGAACCCCATTCGCTTCATCATCACGCGCGCAACGAGACTGTGGAACTCATCCGGCGCTGGCGTGTGCTGAAGCGCGTCCGATGCGAACGCCACCCCGCCATGCAGCGGCGCAATCACGATCCCCTCGGGCGGGTTCGAGCTCTCGATGACGTGCAGCGTGGCGTTGGTGAGCGGCAGATCGGCAGCGCTGGAGAGCCGGACGTCGGGCTCGAAGTAGATGTCGCCCAGCTTCTTGCCGATCCCGCGTCGGTACTCCATCCCAGGCAGCGCATAGACCGTCGCCCCGAAGTGCTCTTTGAAAAAGGCGTCGTCGCGACCATGGAACCCGCCGAGCCGCACCACATGCTTGACCGGGCCAAGGGTCGCGAGCTGAGCGAGTCCCTGCGCCGAAAGCCGCATCGAGTTGAAGACAACGAGCTCGCCGTCGGCCCGACGCACGACGGTCATCGTTCGAGAGATACGCATCGGCATCAGCATCGGCATCTTGAGGTCGCCTTTGACCGTCCAGATGCCGTCGAGCGACTCGGTGAGAGCTGCGTGCTTTGACGCAGGAAGGTGGGCGAGGGCCATGCGAGAACTCCTGAGCAGTGAGCCCTCATCTCGACTCAACTGATTGCGAATTGCAACCAGTAATAATTTCTTTTCGCAACCAGTGCCAGGGCAGGCGCCATTTTTGAGCGAGGCGAACGCTCCGGTGCTCGCCAGCAGTGTCGGCCGAATGAAGGCCCTGCACCGAACAGGTGAATCGCATCCGCCTTGCTGCGGACTTACGTTAGCCGCCGTCGTTACTCCTCGGTCACTTACCCCGACGAACTCCCTCGTCGCGCCTTGGTGGCGAACGCAAGTGCTTGCAATTCGGATGCAATTCACCTGATCGGTGCTCTAGCAGCGTTCGGGGAAGCTCGGTTTTTTCGGAGTATCTGGCTCCCGCGCGCAGTTATCCATGGGCCCTCCAGCCCAAGCAGTTCGACGTTTCGAATGAGTCGATGGCTTGTCTTGCAGATGGTGGTCCTCGTGGCTGA
>CALHXW010000196.1 GCA_938040325.1 uncultured bacterium
GCCGCGCCAAGCGACACGGCCGCGCCGAGCGACACCGCCGCGCCGAGCGACACCGCCGCGCCAAGCGACACGGCCGCGCCGAGCGACACCGTCGCGCCGAGCGACACCGTCGCGCCGAGCGACAGCTCGCCTGCGGACACCAGCCTCGCCGCTGATACCGCCCTACACGATAGCGTCAGTGCCGACACTGCCGCCCCGGAGCCGCCGCCACCGTGGACTGAGACGGGGCTATGGCGCGGCTCGGCCAAACCCCTCGCCTGCTCGTCACGTGCCCAGACGGCGCCGGTGATCTGCCGGCCCTGCGTTGGCCCAGACCTCGCCGCCACGCAGGCGGTCATCACGGCCGCTCTCGCCGCTGGAGCCGACGTCATTGACCTGACGCTGACGTACGACGGCGCTGCTTACACCGCCGAGGGCCAGTCGCTAGCCGCCATCCTCGCCACGCCGGCGCTGAGCGACGGTCTGGCGCTCGTGTCGCTGACCTTGCCAGGGGCCCCGGTCGATGCCGACGCGCTCCTCGGCGTGACGCGCGACGCGGACGTTGTCGCGCCCCACCGCCCCCTGATGATACGCGCTGACACGGCCGATCGAGATCGCCTCTTGGACGTGCAGACCTTGCTTGCGCTTCCGGCCTGGGCAGAGCTGGCGGCCGATGTCCGACTCATCGAGTCGCTGCCGGCTGGGACTGCACCGGTCGCCGACCTTCAGTCAGCATTCCTGGACCGCGCTGCCAGCGATGGCCTCGATGGTGTCGCTCTCGAAGCCACCGACAGCGATCTCGCCGGCCGCATCACCTACGCGCGCATCGCCGGCTTGGCGGTCATCATCGACACGCCCGCCTCGGGGGAGCGCATTGTCGCCGCATCACTGCGCCATCAGGTCGACGGCTTCACGGCCGAAGCCGGCGGTGTCAGCACCGTGAGGCGCCATGTCACCGCCCACGACGACCTTCGCTTCCTCGACGTCACCCATGCCCACCCCGCTGGCAACGTCAGCGCCGTCGGCTACCAGCGACGGCAACCAGGGCTCATCGAGCTTGCCGACATCGGCGGTGACGGCGAGCCGACGTTTCGGCGTTGGAATGCCGGCCAGGACCTCTATGGCGGAGCGCTCAAGCTCGACCGAATCAGCGACACCGTTGGGCAACGCCTCGACCTCGGCCCGGCGAGTATCGCGGCCGGATCCGGACTGATGGTCACCGTCGTGACCAACCTCGATAACCTCGACGACATGGTGGAGGGCGAGCACCGAACGCTCGTCGCCAACGCGCAGTCCGCAGGGTTCGCGCTCGACCTTGACCGGGACGGTGGCGCGACCTGGCTGCGCTTTTTGGTCAGAGTCGACGGCGCTTACCGCATCGCTCGCGCGCCAGCAGATGGACTCTCCGGTGCCGATAGCTACGTCATCAGCGGCGTGTTCGACCGCGAGACCGGCACGGTCGGACTGCTGGTCAACTTTGTGCCCGTCGGGATCAACGCCACCGCTCCCGCGGGTGGGGTTGAAGACAGCACTGAGCCTATCCTGGTCGGCGCCGATCCCCAGGGTGCAGGGACGGCCCGACGCTTCCTCGACGGCTGGGTCCAGAGCGTCGCCATCGTGGAGTTACGCAACGCCGCTTGTGTCGACGATCTCGACTGCCCAGCAGTCGCGTGTGCTCCCGGTCTCTGCGAGGCCGGGACCTGCACATTCGACGTCCCAGCTGGTCGCTGCCTCGATCCGGTCGGCGGTACCTGCGTTGACGACGCGACCGGTCACCCAAGCGATGTCTGCCGCGTCTGCGATGCGACGAAGCGCCCCATCGGGTGGAGCCACAGCGATGCCCCGCCCTTCTGCGGCAGCGGCGCTGCAGCACCTCGGGACGTGACGTTCATCGTCAAGACGGCTGACACACCTGACAGCGCCGACACCACCGACACGTATCAGATCTGCCTTGCCGCTGACATCTGTCAGCGTATCGACAACATCCCCTACGACTACACCGCCGAGAGCCCCGCAACGCGGCCGCATGACCTCGGACAGCCAGGCCAGATCGACACGGTTCACACGTCCATCGACCTGCCTCTACCCGCGACTGGCGGCATTGGCCTGAAGCCATCCCGCTTCATCGACGACGACACCGACATCAGCAACAACATGCAAAACCTCATCAACGGCGACAACGCGTGGAAGCCAAGCTGCGTGGCCGTCGCCGTCGACGGTCAGCTGACGTATTGCCGCGCCAGCTTTGGCACGTGGCTCGGCACGGACGATGGAGCCACCGAGACCGACGACTGGCGCGATCCGAACATCCACGCGACGAGCTGCATGGGCTGCTACCCCGAGCGTCTGACCCACGGCCCCATGGTGGGCGCCGTCACGGACACGAGCGCGAGGATTTGGGCCCGGACCGAGTACACCGCACCGGTCGTCGTGCGCTACGGCTTGGCGGCAGATCTGTCCGACGCTGTCGACTCGCCGCCTCTGTCTGCAGGCCCGCGCGACGACTTTGTCGTCGAGCACCTCCTCGGCGGCCTCGCGCCTCACACGACGTATTTTTATCGGCTCGTCGTGGACGGTCAGCCTGCAGGGCCGTCCGTCTCAAGCTTTGTCACCGCCCCGGTCGGTCCGGCGCAGTTCACGATCGCGTATGGCTCGTGCAGTCGCGTGTCTCACAGCCCCGACCAGCCGATCTTTGTGCCGATGCTCGACGACTCGCCAGACCTGATGCTCTTCGTGGGCGACAACACGTACGCCAACCGCGCCGACGCCCGGATCCACACCCACTTCCTCCAGCGCAACCGGCGAATCCCGTCGCGGGCAGCGTTCCTCGCCAACACCGCGACGCTCGCTACCTGGGACGACCACGACTTCGGGCCCGACAACAGCTACGGGACCACCGAGCCGAACCGTGCTGAGTCACTCGCGATGTTCAAGCGCCACTGGGCCAACGGAACGTATGCCCCGAGCGGCAGCGGCCAGGGCGTGTGGAGTCGGCAGAGCTACGGCGACATCGACATCTTCTTGCTCGATGGTCGCTACCATCGCGACGAGCCTACCGTGACCAACGGCACGATGCTGGGTGCCGCTCAGCTCCAGTGGCTACTCGACGAGCTCGACGCGTCCACAGCGACCTTCAAGCTGCTCGTCGGCGGCAGTCGCTGGACCGCGTCGGGCTCAAACGACTCCTGGAAGTCCTACCCCGCGGAGCGAGCCACCCTCTTTGACCACATCGCAAGCAACGGCATCGCGGGCGTTGTGTTTCTCACCGGCGATGTCCACCGGATCGAAAACCGCGTCCTGGAGGTCGGCAACACGCCCTACCCGTTCTGGGAGCTGATCTCGTCGCCGCTGGCCAACAAGCACGCCGCGGCCTGCACGCCCACCATCGGCAACGACAGCATCGCCTACTGCAGCGCTGATGACGGCGGCGGGCACCTCTACGCGTTGCTCCATGTCGACACGAGCGCGACGCCGGCCACGCTGACCTACGAGGCCAAAGACGTCACGGGAGCCGTGCGCTGGTCGGTCACGCTCGATGCAGACATGCTGAGCCCTTAGTCGGTCGCGTCAGCGCGTTGGCGCCGCCCGTCCGTAGAGCTCCGCTAGCGTCCGCAGCCGGGCAGCGAGCGAGCTGTGGAAGGCCTGCACACGCACCCGCCACGCCCAGTTGCCATCGACTGTGCCCGGCACGTTCATCCGCGCGCCGCTGTCGAACGCTAGGATGTCCTGAAGCGGAACGACCGCCAGCTGAGACACGGTCTGAAATGCGGCGCGGATCATGTCCCAAGCGATGTCATGACCAGGCACAGCGAGGTAGCGACGCACATGGTCACGGACCGGCTCATCGACCATGCGCCACCAACCCAAGGTGGTGTTGTTGTCGTGGGTGCCGGTGTAGACGACCGTGTTGGCCGTGTAGTTGTGCGGCAAGAAGGGGTGGTCGGACTCGCCGCCGAAGGCAAACTGGAGGATCTTCATCCCTGGGATGCCGGCGCCGTCGCGCAGGTCGTGGACCGCGTCGTCGATCTCGCCGAGATCTTCGGCGATGAGCGGAAGGTCACCCAGCGCCTCTTTGAGCCTGTCAAAGAGCGCGGCACCGGGTCCGTCCTCCCAACCTCCAGCGCGCGCGTCAGGTGCGTCTCCGGGGATGGCCCAGTAGGCGGCGAAACCGCGAAAGTGGTCGAGCCTGACCGAGTCGGTGAGCGCGCAGGCTCGCCGCATCCGAGCGACCCACCACGCGTAGTCGTCGGCCGCTAGCACATCCCAGCGAAAGAGCGGATGGCCCCAGCGCTGACCGAGCTCGCTAAAGAAGTCCGGCGGCACGCCAGACACACGACTTGCGCGCCCCGCGGCGTCGAGCTCAAAGAAGCGCTGATGCGCCCAGACGTCGGCGCTGTCGTGGTCGACGTAGATTGGAACATCCCCCAGCACTTGGACGCCCGCCGCGGCGCAATAGGCGCGCAGCGAGGCCCACTGGGTCTCAGCGAGCCACTGCAGAGCGATGTGCTGTTGGATGTCGCTGCGGTGACGGTCGTCGAACGCGTCGAGGTGTTCGGGCTCACGCGACGCCATGCGCTCTGGCCACTCCCACCACGGGGCGCCGCCCGCCTCCGCCTTGCGTGCCTGATAGCGAGCAAAGTCGACCACCCACGGCTCGGCCGCGCAATAGTCCGCAAGGGCATCGGGCTGTGCGCTAGCGACCGCAGCGGCGGCGCGGGCAAGCAACGGGCCCTTGAATGCCTCGACCGCTGCCATGTCCAGTCGGTCCGGGTCGAACGATGGCGCAGATGACAGCGCGTCACCGGGCAGCCAGCCGTCGGCCACGAGGCCGCCCAGATCGATCAGCCACGGGCTGAGTGCGAAGGCGCCGGTCGTTGCATAAGGCGACGACCCGGGGCCTGGCGGCACCAGCGGCAGCAGCTGCCAAACGCTGATGCGAGCTTCCACCAGCCAGTCGACGAAGCGCCGAGCACCGTGACCGAAGTCACCGATTCCGTGGTCAGAGGGTAGCGAGGTCGGGTGCAGCAGCACCCCGGCCTGACGCTCCGCCCGCGTGCGCTGACTCAATACTTCGCGGTGCGCACCGCGAAGCGCAGCTCTTCTCGGTTCGAGTAGCCCACCTGGCGGAAGATCACCGTGTCGTTCTTGGTGACGCCGGCGCCCTCGAGGCTCTTGTGGACGGCTTCGAGCAGGCCTGCGAGATCGCCTGTTGGCCCGTCAAAGTCCGGGCTTGTCTTGTCCGCCGACCAGAGTCGGTGCTGGAGCTTGCCAAACTGCTTTCTTACTTCGAGCTTGAATGTCGCCACGGACATCCTCCTGACCATCGAATCGTTGTTGGTTGCGGCGACGCGGACAACCCCGCCCACCGCGGATAGAGTTTGGCGCCAATCGCACACCCTTGTCCACTCGACGTCCGGACTCGACCGCGCGCCACCCGGCCGTCGATGTCCCGCGCGGGCGCTCGCCGACCCCTGCTCTGTCGTGGTAAACGCGGCCCATGCCGAGCTTTCCACATGTCGCTGCGACCACGTCGACCCTCTCAACCCGCGTCTTCTTCGATCGCCTCATCGAACGAATGCGTGCGCACTCGGGGCCCCTGCACAAGCTGCACATAGGCGACACCTGGCTTGAGCCCTATGCGCCGGCCATGGCGGAGGCGCAGTCTGGCGCGCGCCTGCACACCTACTCCCCGGTCCACGGCGAGCCGGTGCTGCTAGACGCCATTGCGTCTCACCTGAAGCGTCGCGGTGGCGTGCAGCGAACAACCGCGGAGATACAGGTGACTGCGGGCGCAACCAGCGCGCTCAGCGTCGCCTGCCAGACGCTGCTTGATCCCGACGATGAGGTACTGCTGCCGGCGCCCTTTTGGCCGCTGATCCGTGGGATCATCGCCTCGCGCGGGGCCGTCCCGGTGCAGGTGCCGCTCTTCGATCGGCTCCGGACCGACGGCTTTGACCTGCGAGCAGCTCTCACGGCAGCGATCACCCCGCGTACACGCGCGCTCTACCTCAACAGCCCCCACAACCCGACGGGCGTCATCCTCAGCGAGAGCGAGGCCGCGATCTTTGCCGACGTCGCTCGCGAGCACGACCTGTGGGTGCTCTGCGACGAAGTCTACGAGGAGCTCTGGCTCGGCGACACGCCGCACGCTCCGCTCTGGGCGCGTGACGACCTCCGGGAGCGCACGATCGCCGTCCACAGCATGTCGAAGGGCTTTGGCCTTGCGGGTGCTCGTGTCGGCTGGATGCACGGACCGGCCGACGCGATCGCTGCGATGCGTGCCGTCCAGACGTTCCAAGTCTACTGCGCCAACAAGCCACTGCAGCACGCCGCCGCTCGGGCGCTCGACGACGGCCACCAGTGGATAGCCGATGCTCGCGAGCACTACCGAGAGGCAGCGAAGGTTGCCGCGAACGCCCTCGGCCTGGCCGTGCCCGCAGGCGGAACCTTCCTCTTCTTCGACGTGGCGGAGTGGGTCGCAGGCCGGGAAGCTGCCGCGAACGACGCAATGCCCTTCCTCTTCGAGTGCCTCGACCGTGGCGTGTTGCTGACGCCGGGCGGTGCATCGGGCGCTGACTACGCCACGTGGGTCCGACTCTGCTTCACCACCGTGCCGCTGCCGGCGCTGACGGAGGCTGTCACCGCCGTCGCCGACGTCCTCCACACCAAGGAACGCGCCTGATGTCGCTCACCACAATTGCCCCGTTCGACACCCTACTCCTCGACATCGAAGGCACCACGACCTCGATCGCGTTCGTCTATGATGTGCTCTTTCCCTATGCACGGCGGGAGCTTGGCGGATTCATCGCCAGCAACTTCCGCGACGAGGCGGTGCAGCAAGCCCTCGCCGCCACGGACGGTCAGCCGACAGCAGGCGCCGACGCCGCGACAAAGCGGCTGCTTGAGCTCATGGACGCCGACGTCAAAGACACTGGCCTCAAGGCTATCCAAGGCATGGTCTGGCGCGCAGGCTATCGCAGCGGAGAGGTCCGCGGACATGTTTACTCGGACGTCAGCGACGCTCTGACCCGATGGACGCAGCGCGGCGCGGCGGTCCACATTTACTCGTCCGGCAGCGTCGCAGCGCAAAAGCTCCTCTTTGCTCACTCCGAAGCGGGTGACCTGACCCCGTTTCTGAGCGGCCACTTTGACACGACCACGGGCCCCAAGAAGGTCGCATCTAGCTACCGCGCCATCGCAGACGCCGTCGGTCAGCGGCCCAGCGCCGTGCTCTTTATCACCGACAACATTGCTGAAGCCGATGCGGCGGCCGAGGCAGGCGTGAACGTACTGCTCAGCGTTCGCCCAGGGAATGCCGCGCTTCCGCCCGACCACCCGCACCCGATGGTCGCAACGTTCGACGCCATTCCGTAGCTCGCCACGCGCCCTCCTGCCCGCGCCCCCCTCAAATGGCCCGCGCGGTCGCCCCGAACGCAAAGAACCCGCGCGACAGCGTCGCGCGGGTTCTTCTCAGCTCTATTGAGCGTCTACTTCTTGCACTCGCCGCCGACGACGTTGAAGTCCACGCGGCGGTTCTTCGCTAGGTTCTCCGGCGTGTCGTTGGGAGCGATCGGCTTCTCCTCGCCCCAGCCCTTCGCCTTGAGCTTACGCGACGGGATGCCCTGTCCGACGAGGTACTTGCGAACGCTCTTGGCGCGACGGTCCGAGAGCTTCTTGTTGTAGCGGTTGGAGCCGCGGCTGTCGGTGTGGCCCTCGATCATGACGTAGTCGTAGGCGCTTGCGCCCTTGATGAGGCGAGCCACCTCGTCGAGGAGCGGGAAGCTGCGGTCGAGGATCGTCGCCTTGTTGGTCCGGAAGTAGACCTTGTCGCCGATGATGATCTTGCAGCCTTCCACGCGCGCCAGGGGCTGCTCGTCGGGGCAGCCGTCTGTGTCCTCAAACCCATTGAGGTTCTCGGGGACCATGGGGCACTTGTCGTCGACATCGAGGATGGTGTCGTTGTCGTTGTCGGGATCGGGGCAGCCGTTGTCGTCCTCGAAACCGTCGGTGTCCTCGGGCTCGTTCATGCAGCCGTCCTTGGCGTCGGCAATGCCGTCACCATCGTTGTCGGGATCGGGGCAGCCGTCCGTGTCCTCGAAGCCGTCCTTGTCTTCGGGCTCAAGCGGGCACTTGTCGTCCACGTCCAAGACACCGTCGACGTCGTTGTCGATATCGGGGCAGCCGTCGTCGTCCATGAAGCTGTCGGCGTCCTCGGCCTCGGTGATGCACTGGTCGAGGTCGTCGGTGATGCCGTCGCCATCGGTGTCGGGGCTACCGACCACGCCGCCAAAGTCGGCGTACGAGACACCGGCAAAGACGCGCCAGTCAGGCGCACCGTAGCCGCTGATGATGCCCATGCCGGCACCGACGTCGATGATGAGCGAGTCGAAGAGGAAGATCTTCGGACCAGCAGCCCACTCAAGCGGGTCTTGGGCGGAGTCGGAGAAGAAGTCGCCGAACTGCGTGCGACCGAAGAGCTCAGCGCCGAGCGCCAGCTCTGGGATGATGCTCCACTGAACACCGGCGCCGTAGAGGAACTCTTGGTCGAAGTCGAGGTTCGAAAACGACTCGGTCTCCGTGCGTACGTTGACGCCGAGGTTGGCCGAGAGCGTCACTGGACCCGCGCCAACGCTCAGCGCCAGCTTCGGCTGGATGGTCACACCGCCGTCGCCAACGCCTTGGGCGCTGTCGCCGGTGGGGATACCGACGCCGACGCCAAGGTTCAGGCCGAAGCCCTCGCCGCCTTCGCCGCGCTTGAGTAGCTCGGCTCGGAGACGAACGATAAGGTCCGACAGCCCCGTCTCACCCAGTCCATTGAAGGCGGTGGTCGTGTCGCCCTCTGAGGAGAGCGTGATCGGTGCGACCAGCTCAAGCTCCATAAAGTCGAACAGGCCGATGCCGACACCGGCAGTCAGCTGCATCATGTTTTCGACGATGCGGTCCTCGCGGTCGGGCTGACCCGGAATCTCGAACACGAAGCGCAACGGGTCGTCCACGTAGTGGAACCAGAGTCCGCCGTAGGGCGAGAACGCAGGCGCGACCTTCGTGCCTTCCACGCTGAAGATGCGATCGGCACCTGGCTTGATCTGGAAGTGCTGGACACTGAACCCATCTGGCCCGGCGGCATGGGCACCGGCGACGCAAAGCGTCAGCAAGAGAGTTGCCGCGAGGCGAGTAAAGCGGGGCAAGGACATGGTGTCTCCTAGCGAGGGACGGGAGCTTTGGACGGCGCCTTTTAATGCGCAGACTCTGGCTGCACAACTTGATTTTGTCTGTTTTTTCAACCCTCTCGTTCGCATGCGCCTCACGGCGTCAGCAGCTGACCACAGGTTGGCTGTGGTTACATGATGGGTGGACCTGAGATGGATGGTACGCTGTGTTCCTACGTATCACTCAGTGGTTGCGGCGCACGATGCCGTAGCTCGGGCAGCCCCCTGCCCCACCATGACCACGTCTACCGGTCGGAGGAATTCCATGACACTGACACGTCTCTGCACGCTCTCCATGTTCAAGCTCACGCTCGTTGCGAGTCTCGCCTTTGGGGCAAGTGCCTGCGGCGATGGCTTGGGAGGGTTGCTGATCTCGAGCGCTCAAGAGGTCGAGATGGGCGCCGGTGTGGATCAGCAGATCCGACAAGAGAGCAAGATTGCCACCGAGACCGACCCCATCACTGTCTGGGCGCGTGAGCTGACCGCGCCCCTCGTCGAGGCATCGCGTGAGTTCCGCAACCCCGACGACATCGGCGGCTACAAGGTGTTTGTGATCGTCGACGACGAGCTGGTCAACGCCTTTGCGGCGCCGGGCGGGTACACCTACCTCACCACGGGCCTCATCAAGAATGCGACCACCTGCGGTGAGATTGCCGGCGTGATGGGCCACGAGCTGGGGCACGTCACCGAGCGCCACAGCGTCAAAAACATCGAGGGCGCGTTCGCCGTCCAAATCGCCACCGAGTGGTTCCTCGGTGAAGGGCTCGCAAGCGACGCCACCAACACCATCTTTGCGTTCCTGCAGAACACCGAGTTCAGCCAAGATGCTGAGTCCGAGTCGGACGAGGTCGGTCTACAGATTGCCTACAAGGCTGGCTACAATCCCTACGGTCTCGTCGACTTCTTCGCCAAGCTGCTGGAGCTCCAGGGCGGCGCGTCGGCGATTCCCACCTTCCTGTCCTCGCATCCGGCGACTCAGGACCGCATCGACAACGTCTCGGCTGACATCCAAGCGATGTACAACGACGTGATGCAGGGAACCACCCAGACGTACGACTGCATTGGTACCACCCAACAGCTCGCCGCCATCCAAGCCCACATCGCCAGCGGCTCGATCGCGGTCGTTCCAGGCACCGGCGTCGGCGCGCCAGCCGAGCAGCCCGCCGACAGCTCAGGCGCCAGCGAGTAGCCTCGCACCGCGTCGACGCAGCCTTGAAGCACCCCGAGCCAACGCCCGGGGTGCTTTTCGTTTAGCCGGGTGCTAACTGTCCGTCACGTCTGCGCCTTACACGTCGGGCTGCACGCAACGGCCGGGCCTCGTTCGTGACGCAGCCGCTTTAGCGAATCTCGCGCTCGTTGAAGCGACGCCGAAACAGACGGCCCAGCATGGCCGCGTTGTGGGCGGTACCGGTCGGAAACCATGGCCTTGGCGCTGGCTTGAAGGCATCGAGGCAGTAGTTGCAGAAGCTCGTGAGGCTCGTGAACTCCGGCCTGAGGAACTCCGCAACGTCCGCGGGGTAGTCGAAGGCTGCGGCGCGGTCGATGAACCCGCCTGGCTCCAAGAACCACCGGCGGTACTCGCTTGCGTTCGGAATGACCCAGCCAGACAAGCGCTGGTGATGACGCCCTTCCTCTGTGCGTCCTTCGTCGATGTCGGTCAGCAACGCGCGAAAACGCTCCAGCCCGTCGGGGACCGTCTGTACGAGCTGCAGATCAAAGGTCGGCATCCCCTCGTGGAACACGTACGCCAAGTGGAGAAAGAGCGTTCGCGGGGTCGAGTGCAGTCCATGGCCGACGCGAAAGTGCTCCCAGCCAATCTGACTCAAGACGATCGGTGTCCGCGCCAGCGGGTGGCCGAAGCGGGCGCCGCCGTAGCGATCGTCGTCTCCCGCGTCTGGAAGCACCACATACGGCGCCATCTCAACCTGCCCGCAGAGCAGCTGCCACTCCGTCGGCACCTCCCGAATCAGACCGCGCTCCACGAAGGGAGCCAGCCGAACCGCATAGTCTCGCGTGAGCTTTTCGCGCATGGGCCAAGACCTCCAAGACACGTGTTGGGACAGCCGCGGCAGTCGACCTACCAGCGACCGCGGACGTTGACCACTCCCCGGCCCGATTCGCCGACGGCACGAGGTTCGCCCCTGCGAGGTCATGACGATCTCATGACAGAGCCATGACGCCGCCATGGATCATCGTCAGGCGGGTCCCCCTAAGCTCGTCCACATGTCGCGACTGAGCCGCGTCGGCTCGCGCTTCCCCACGAACGAGGACCTCGACCATGCTCAACACACGCCTGTCCCCACCGAAGACGCCCTCCGCTGGCCACGGCTCCAAGCGCATCACCACACGAAGATGCACGCTGGCGCTCGCGACGGCGCTCACCGCGCTCTTGATGTCGGCATGCGGGGCATCCCACAAGCTCCAAGCGCAGCTGGCCCCCATGACCATCGAAGGCTCAACGCCGACGACGGGCCCGCTCACGACCAACCACTTCCGCCGAGACAAGGTCGCTGCGGTGTCTGAGGACAAGATCCGTGAGATCTTGAGCGCTCCTGTGTTCTTAGAGGCCAAGTCACGCTTGGGTATCGTCCAGGTCGTCGACCGCTACCTGGCCGACCACGCTCTGCCGCTGGTGCGGGTGCCCGGAGTGCTGGAAGAGCGGCTGACACAAGCCAACCTCTTCGAGGCGGTCACAGAGGTCAGCACCGACTGGCCTGCGCAGACCTCCATCGCCGGGCTGCGAGAGCTTGCGACCCGTTACCGTGCCGAGTACCTCCTGCTCTACCGCCACCGGTTCCAGCACCGCTCACACCTCAACGCTTGGGCGCTGACCTACCTCACCCTTGTCGGAGCGTTTGTCGCTCCGGCCAACACCGTCGAGACCGCGGGCGTTGTGGAAGCCACCCTCTTTGACGTCAAGAGCGGCACGCTTCTCTTCACGGTGTTTGAGCGGGTCTATGCCACCACCGAGGAGAACATCTGGCAGAACGACCGTAAGCGCTCAGACCGGATGACCGAGCTGCTCAATGAGGCGACCGAACGGCTCGCAGGCGCCGTCGAGGGTGAGTTCGCCGACCTTGTCGCAGCGAGAGACCGCTGGACTGAGAGCCAGATCAGCTCCCGCGCCGTGCAGCCGTAGCTGCATGCAGCTCCCCAAACGCACAACGCCGCGGTCCTAAGGGCCGCGGCGCTGTGTCTCAGTCAGTCACGACAGACCTTACATCGGCTGGGTGCGCTCGATGATGACGGGCTGGTCGGGGCTATGGGGCTTGCCGTTGACCTCGATGATGAAGATCTCGACCCGGCGATTGCGCGCCATGCCCGCTTCGGTCTTGCCCTCTGCGCCCTTCACGATCGGACGACGCTCGCCGAACCCTTGGGCGACCAGTCGCTCAGGCGCAACCCCACGGTTGGTGAGGTACTGCCGCACCGACTCGGAGCGAGCCTGAGACAGACGGTTGTTGTAGGCGTCGCTACCGCGGTGGTCGGTGTGACCCTCAACCCGCAGCTTCGTCAGCATGGGGTGCTCGTTGATGACGCGGGCGACCTCGTCGAGCAGTCCGAAGCTGACCGGCTTGATGGTGGCCTTGTCGTAGTCGAAGTAGACCTTCTCGAGGATCTCGATCTTGAAGCGCCCGAGGCGAACCTTGCGGGGTGCCTCGTCGGGGCAGCCGTCCTCGTCCTTGTACGAGTTCTTGGTCTCAGGCTGGTCGCGGCAAACGCCGAAGCCCGTGCCGTCCTTGGCGCCGTCGACGACGTCGAGCACACCGTCGCCGTCGTTGTCGGGATCCGGGCAGCCGTCGGTGTCTTTGTGGCCATCCTTGTCTTCCGGCTCGTTGGGGCACTTGTCGTCGACGTCGAGGATACCGTCGTTGTCGTTGTCGGGGTCGGGGCAGCCGTCGCCGTCCTGGAACCCGTCGATGTCCTCGGGGTTGTCACGGCAGTTGCCGTAGCCGGTGCTGTCGGGCGTTCCGTCGTCACGGTCTTTGACATTGTCGCCGTCGTTGTCGTCATCGGGGCAGCCATCAGCATCCTCGAAGCCGTCGAAGTCTTCCGGCTCAAGCGGGCAGCCGTCCTCGGTGTCGAGGTAGCCGTCACCATCGGTGTCCAGCACCTGGGACGGCACGTAGCCGGCCGACAGGAAGAGGCGGAAGTCCGGCGAGCCAGCGCCCTTGGTGAGGCCCGCGCCGCCGCCGATGTTGCCAACGAAGTCCGAGACGCGAAGCTGGAGCGCGGCATCAACCTCAACGGGTGTTGAGCGAACGTCGCTGACGTCCCTGTCGAGGTCGAGCGGGTCGCGGTTGTCGCTGAGGGCGACGATGCCATGAACCGTGGAGACGACCGAGAGGGCGTCTAGCGGCGTTGGGATCTCAAGGCCGACACCCCAGTGAAGGCCGTCGTCGACGATGAGGTTGTGGGCGGGCGTCTTCGGCTGGAACTCGTAGCCTGCGTTGGCAACGATGCCAAAGCCGCTGTCCATGTCGGTCCAGTCGATGACGACGGTCGGGCGCACGCGGACGTCGCCGGTCGAGTTAAACGACGCGTCGTCACCTGTCGGGACGTACACGTGAGCGGCGACCGCAAGCCCAAAGCCTCCAGCGCTGATCGGGTCGACCACGCGGATCTTCGGCGTGATGCGCAGGTCGCCCAGAGCGAAGTCCTCGATGGTCTCGCCCGGTCGGTTGAAGATCCCCAGGTCTTGGCCCTCTTGGCTGAGCACAAAGGGCATCACGATGCCGATGTCCATGAAGTCGAAGAGACCGAGAGATGCGTAGACCTCCGCCTTGATCTGCCGCTGCACGAGACGCGACACGATATCCTCGGCGCCGCCGTCCTGGACCAGCTCAAGCGGGTCGTCGACGTACTGGAAGAACACGCCCACCGACGGCCGCAGGTGCGGCATCGGTTTGGCTCGGAGCAGGTTGAGGAGGTTCACGCCCTGCGCGGCTTGGGGCTCGAAGTTCTCGACCTGGAATGCCGTTGAGTTGTCCGGCGGCGGCGTCTGAGCGGTTGCCGGACCGGTGGCGAGGAGGAGGATGGAGAAGAGCGCCGTCACGGACGGGAACGCTTCGCGTAGGCGATGCCTCATTGCGAAACCTGCCTTGCGGTGTCGTGTTAATCGGGGGCCGTCCAGGATTGGACGGACTGATCGGGGAGGGTAGTGGCGAGTCTCAGCGTGACGCCGTGAACCGCTTAGGATGCGGAACCTAGGATGGCGCAAGATCTCATGCAAGGCAAACCCTTCCACGCGGTTACGATAACCCGAATCCCCCGTTGCGGATGGACAAACCCGGTCCACTCCCCCCCAAAAAAGCAGAGGGCACGTCCGCCGGACGTGCCCTCCTCATGCATCGCTCGCCGCTGGCTCAGAACGCAGCGTTGACCAGCTCGCGGGCCAGAGTCGCGGCAGCTTCCGCCGCAGCCTGGTCGACCATCGAGCGCAGCTCGCGCGGCGTGAGGTCGTTGAGGATCTGGAGGTTGTACGCGCGCTCTGCCGCGAAGGCGATGGGGTCGACGGCTGGGTCAGGCCCGCCTGGAGCACCCGTCAGCGGCACCGCATGGCTCGAGAAGTCATCGTAGATGAGTCGGCCATCGATGGTTGCCCATGTCTTTGCCTTCATTCGGAAGTAGGCCGTGGCTCTCCCGAGCTCGTCGATGCGGATGCCGTAGCCGTCGACGATGCCGCGAATTCGCGCGTCGAAGTCGCCGCCAGCCACGACCTCCCAGCGCGTGCCCTGCGCCACGTCGCGACCAAAGACGGCCTCGAACGTGCGGGCAAGTGCGTCCGGCGCGGCCGCATCGTAGAGCGTGTCATTGAAGCGCGTGAGGATGTAGCTCTCGGTTGCGGCCACGGCGGCGTCTGCGGCACTGGGTGGACCGGGCTCGCCGACGATCGGCACGTCCGCGATGTCGAGCTCAGCCTTGAGAGGAAGCTGGCTCTGGACCATGACCGTGCCAATCTCGTCACGGTATTTGTCGAACTCATTGACGCCACAAGCGGCCAGGGATGAGGCGATCAAAACACAGGTAAGGATGCGGGTCATTGTGGACCTCCGTGGTCATGGCGCTCTCGCGGGGCTTCCTCTTGAGACGCTTAAGAGAAAGAAACCAAACAGGTTTTTGCGTTAGCGGCGTTGGTACTTCGATGCAGCACGGCGCGAAAAATTCACGCCTCGCGTCAACTTTTGTCGATGGAGGCAGCAACGACCGGCCTCGCCACGGTGGACGCGCCGCCTATTGAGCCTGGCTGGAGCGACTCTCGGGTAAGACCCTGACCCCGACGCCGCGCGCGTAAATCGTGACCTCGACCAAGGGGGTGCCGGTGAGGATCTCGTGGGCGACGGCCGGCTCGATGACCCGGTCGAGCACTTCCGCAAAGGCCTCGAGGCTTGCACTGTCGTCGAAGAGCTTGTCCACCTCATCGCCTGGGTCGGCCACGCCATGGTTGTGGACGTTGGCGCGATCTTGAACCACGACGTCCGCCGCGCGCGCATGGCGCGTCCCGCTCGGGCTGCGGTGGTCTCGGTCGCTCAGACGCGCACGGTAGCGATCTCTCACCCGCCCGAGGTCGACAGGCTTGGCTGCCGTGCGATTCGAGGCTGCCGCGCGAGGTGAAACAGACGCAGGACGTTCGGCCGGCGGCGCCGCGGGCGTGGCCGTTCCGCTCGTTCCGCCTGCGGCCACCACCGCAATGGCCGCCACGGCACCAACGCCAAGGAGTGCGAGCAACCATGGCGTCTTGCTCGAGCTCGCAAGTGGAGCGACGACGCTCCGGGTCGTCGGATGCGGCTCCGGTGGTGGGCGCACGGCGTCCGCCCGGCCCTTGGGTGTGGCAAGCGATGCCTGCACCACTGGCGCGGCCGCTGCGCCTTGTCCAGCGGCAGCCATCGCGCTCTCAAGCTCGACAAGCGCCGCCTCGGCCCCGATGGGTCGCGCGCTGACGTCCTTCTCCAGGAGCCTGTCGACCCAGGCTGCGACGGCAGGCGGAACACCCTCGATCCGCTCACCAAGAGGCATCGCCAGGTCGTTGCAGTGCATGTTCATCAGCGGCAAGAGCGCGGAACCTGCGCTCGGGGGCGGCACGAAGGGCGGCCGACCGCTGAGCAGCTCATAAGCGACGCAACCGACGGCATAGAGGTCAGCGCGCGCATCGGCCACCTCCCCCTTCCACAGCTCCGGGGCCATGTAGCGCGGCGTGCCGATCACGCCCTGAGTGCCTGCACCAGTGCCCTCAAGCGAGCGTGCAATGCCAAAGTCGACGACCTTGACCACGTCCCGCTGGCCCTGCAGGTCCATCAACAGGATGTTGGCCGGCTTGATGTCGCGGTGGATGATGCGCCGCGGGTGCTCATGGGCTTCCCACAGCGAGCGCAAGACCTGCGCGATGATGTGACAGGCGCGCTGCCAGCCCATCGGCGTCTCGGCAGCACAGACGGCGGCGAGCGAGCGACCACTGAGGTGTTCCATCACCAGGTAGAGCAGCCCAGCGTCGACGCCGAAGTCAGTCACTCGGACGGTGTTGGTGTGGCGCAGCTGCGCGGCGTTCTGTGCCTCCAGACGAAAGCGCTTCACCGACTGCTCATCGAGCGCGGCCGTGCCATGAAGAAACTTCACGGCGACATCGCCGCCGGTCTCCACGTGGCGACCGTGGTAGACCGCGCCCATCCCGCCCGCGCCGATTCGAGCGACAATGGCGTACTTGTCGGCGATGGTGCGACCGATGAAGGGGTCTTGCAGCGGCATCAGCTCTCCTTGGGCACCGACGTTCGCACCTGACCTCGCGTGAGATCAAGGGGAGCGAGTGCCAATCCCCATCGCGCCGGGCCGATTGAGGCTGACGCGCGTTGCGCAAGCCCTGCGAACCGGCCGCCTGAGCGCGCGGCCTTAGCCGCCGATCACGGACTCGCCGGCGTCGGCGCGTCGTCGAGCGCCTCGAAGAGCAGGTTGGTGACCCCTCGCAGGATGTCGCGCTCTTTCTTCTCAAGCCCCAAGTCGGCCCCTACCTCGTCGAGCAGTCCATTCACGGTCGCGCCCCACTGCGAGGGCTTCTGGTCGGCGAGGCTCATCAGGCGCTTGGCCCACTTTCGTGCTCCAGGCTCAAGCCCGACCATGTCTCCGACCACATCGACGAGCTTCGGCATGTCGAGCTCGCCACCGTCGAAGAGCGCGCCCATGATCGCATCGAACTGCGCGTTGTCGGTGAGCAGCGAGAGCAGCTCGCGCGTGCCTGTGTCCATCGCGGCATCCGCGACGAGGTACTCGAGCAGCACGTCAGGCGCCAACGAGCCGATGTCCTCATCACCCTTGCGCTGCTCGAGCCAGCGCGCTGCAAGTCGTCGGGCGTCGTCGGGGCGCGGCGCGCTCGCGACGAGCCGGTCGACCAGCAGGCGTCCGTCGAGCGACTGAAAGCCGTGGGCGCTCATGATGTCGCGAATGCCGGCGAAGAAGGCGTCGTTGGAGACGCGGCGTCGCAGCGTGTCCCAGAACAGCCCCGCCTTGCCATAGAGAATGCCACCGAGCTCGTAGATGCTGCCGAGACGTTCTGGCGGTGTGGCGACGGGGTGGTCCGCGCCGCCAAGCGTGCGGCTGAGCTGATAAGGAACCTTCAGCTGAAGCTCGCGCTGCCGACGGGCGGCCTTGTCGCCATGAACCTGCTTGAAGTAGTGGACGCCCGCAGCTCCCGCGAGTCCCTCATCGACCCAGGCGTCTCGCACCCGGTCGGTCCCGAGGACGATGCCAAACCACTGGTGAGCCACCTCGTGGGCAACGATGAACTCCAGTGTCTCGCGGAGCGCAGGGTGGTTGGTCAGCAGGTTGAGCACCGGCTCGCTACGGGTGCCCGCACCTGCCGCTTTGTCGCGATCGTAGAAGATGTCAGAGATCACGATGAGGCCGGGGAACGCGATGCCGCCAGCGCTGCCGGTCAGGGGCGCTTGCGCGAGCGAGAGCTCGCGGTAGGGATAGGGTCCGAGGTCACGCTCGTAGAGCTCCAGCGCGCGGCGAGCGTACTGCAGGATCTGGGCGCCGGTGGTGGGGCTGTCGGGCAGATGAAAGCTCGTCACAAGAACGTCGCCAACGCGCTCACTCTTGCGCACGTACTTCGACGACGCCGACAGCGCGACCTCGCGGGTTGCCGGAGCCACGATGTCGTGGATAACGAGCCCGCGGTCAGACGGGTCGGGGCGGGTTGAGCGCGTCGTCCCCGACGACACAACGACGGTGTCGGACGGCGCTCGCAAGGTCAGCGTGTGGTGGGAGGTGGCGAAGCGGCCAACGTCCGCTGCGGTCGCTGACGCGCCGAGGGTGCTCGCGACAACCGGTGGAACCCAGATGGGATAAAAGCGTGCCAGGTTGAACACGCCGCCACGATGACCGAAGGCTCCAAACCCCTCGCCGCCGCCGCTGACCAGCTCGAAGAGCGCCGAGGCATCCTCCAGCTTGCCGGTCCAGGCCGGGGGCCGCAGCGACGGCACGTCCGCGCCGAACGTGACCCGGACGGTGGCGTGCTCGCCGTCAGCCACTTGGACCGGAACGCGCAGCAAGCTCGGTTCTGCACCGCGGGGCTCGACCTCGCTCCCGTTGACCCAGACGCCGCCGATCGTCATGTGCCGCTTGCCCGGCGCCGCCTTCGGCGCAAGCTCAGCGACGTTGGGCCCGAGCGCGAAGATAAGCTCATCGAGGCGCTCGCCCGTGTGGTTGATGAACGCAAGGTCGACGCGTCCTGACAGACGCCGGCGGTCTGGGTCAAAGCGCGCCTCGATCGCCACCTGAGGCGCGGCTGCCACGCGCTCAACCGGCACGCCCGGCATGCCGTCGACGGCCGCTCGCCCCGCCTGACGATGAGCCTCGGCGACGGCAGGCTGCTTGAGCGCGGCGAGCACACTCTTCGGCGTCGCCGCAGTACCCTTCGAGCCCCCAGCCGGTCCCGAGGTCGGAACTCCCGAGCGGTTGGCTGCCTGGTCTGGACGTTCAGCGTCACCGCACGCGCTCAGCGCGAGCAATAGAGCCGACCCAAGCGTCCAACGCAGCGTCGTCGAAAAGTACGTCATGGAGCCTCCTCATCGATGGCAGGCTGGGCAACTCGCGGCAGCTCCCCGCCATTCCGCTATGATACTGTGCACGCGACCACTCCATGTCGAGGGAGAGCCCGTTGAGACACGCTTGGATCCTAACGCTTGTTGCCCTGGCCATCGGTTCGTTGGGCTGCCACGACGGCCAGCCCGACCCTGGCGGGCTGACCGACACCCTCGGTGACGTGGACGCGACCGAGCCGGACAGCGTGGAGCCACAGGACAGCGCGGTGGAGCCGGACATGGCCGCACAAGACACGGCGATGGTCGACGACACCGACGGGCCCCAAGACACGGCGATTGCGCAAGACACCGCCGTGCCTCAGGACACCGCCGTGCCTCAGGACACGGCGATGCCTCAGGACACGGCGATGCCTCAGGACACGGCGATGCCTCAGGACACGGCGATGCCTCAGG
>CALHXW010000197.1 GCA_938040325.1 uncultured bacterium
GCAAACGCGATGGGGTCTAGTCCCAAATCAAGCGCTGTTTTCGAGCGAGGCGACGACGATGTGCTTGCCAGCTACGTCCGCTGGACGAAGGCGATGCGTGCATCGTCGAGTTCAGGTGAGCGAAGCGAACGCATGGACGTCGCTGGCGAGGGCATCGCCAAAGCCGCAGCCGGAAAGAGCGCTTGTTTTGGGTCTAGTTGCCGATCGTCATCGTCACGCAGTGCACGGCACCCGACCAGCGGATGATGTCGGTCGAGTCGACCGCAACGATGGTCTTGCCGGGGTAGGCCCGCTCAAACACGTCGAGCGCCTCGGCCTCGAAGCGGTTGTCGTCGCTGTAGGTCGGGACCAGCACGACGTTGTTGACCGCGAGGCTGTTGGTGTAGCTGCGGTAGTTGCCGTCGACGTTGGTGGGCATCGGCACGCGGCGGACGAAGAAGCCTGCGTCCTCCATGCGGTCGGCGGCCTCGTCGAGCAGCGCGGCGTTGACCGGGTCCTCGCTGCGCTCGTAGCGTCCGACGATGACCTCGCCGGGACCCGTGATCGTTGCCAGCATGTCGACGTGGCCGGTTCCCTCGCCCTCGATCGCAGGGACGATCGCGGTGGTGTCGCAGCCGAGGTAGTCGCGAAACACCTCTTCGATGTCGTCGTGGCGGTAGCCGAACAGGTAGTTCTGATCGACGGCCCACTCGGTGGTGATGCAGCGGCCCTGGCCGTCGGACTGGAAGTTGCCGCCCTCGAGCTCAAGTGGCGGACGTGACACCGGCAGCTGCCAGGCGTCAGCGAGCACGGTCGGGAAGACGTCGTCAGCGAAGCGACCGTAGTAGTAGCGCGGATCGACGACGCGGAAGTAGCCGTCGGTCGTGCGTGCAACCAACGGGCCGTAGTCGCGCATCCAGATGGAGTCGAGGTCGACCTGAGCGAACGAGATCTGGCTGATGTCGGAGCCTGCGTCCTGCAGCGCACCTTGGAGGTAGCCGGCAGCGCTGGCGTCGTCGTAGAAGACGACCACGTGGGTCTGCAGATGGGCTGCGTCGATGAGGTCGACGAAGAACCGCTCGAGCTGGACCGCGTCACGGGTGTAGCCGACGAAGAGCAGCTGGACGCCCTCGAACTCGCCGGGCATCTCAAGGATGTCGCCGGGGGTGCCGGTGAACCGGTAGTCGGAGTGCGCGTCGCGGGGGTCTTCGCCGTCGGCTTTGCCTTGGCGCTCGCCAGCCGTCATGCCGGCGGGAAGCAAGCCGCCCGTCTCTGAGACCAGCGCCTCGTCGGTGCCGATGGGAGCGCTGTCGGTTGACTGCGCGTCGTCGCATGCGGTGAAGCCCGTGAAGGCGAGCAATGAAGCGGTGAGCAAGAGGTGACGACGCATGAGTTCTCCCGGACGAATTCATAGACGCGACATACGCGCGCGGGCCTTGCTACATCAGTGCGAGCGCGCTCGCAACTCTCGTCGCATTTCCGACGAAATTGGGCGTCGCCGCTGGCAGCCGGCCATGGCGCGGTGAAAAAAAACCGCCCGTTTCCGGGCGGCTTTGGTGCAGCTACGGGTTGGTGGGCTGACTCTGGCACTCGCCGTCGTGGAGCACGCCGGTGTCAGCCATGGCGGCGAAGCAGCTGTTCGAGTGGGTGTTGCCGTCGCAGCCGCAGACAGGCGCGTAGTTTGCTGGGCAGACCTCAGGGATGACCGCGCAGGTCGCGGTTGCGTCGGCCCAGCCGCAGGACTGGCCTTCGGTGTAGGCACAGTACTCATCACTTGCGCAGGTATCGCCCAGCATGCCGCCGCAGGCGCCGCCTGGCTGTGGCGCGCACTCGCCCGCGTGGAGAACGCCCGTGCCGGCCATGGCGGCCATGCAGCTGTTGGGGTGCGTCGCGTTGTCGCAGCCGCAGACGGGGTCGTAGTTGGCGGGACACACGTCCGGGATGGTCGCGCAGGTCGCCGAGGCATCGGCCCAGCCGCAGGTCTGGCCCTCGACGTAGGCGCAGTACTCGGTGTCTTCGCAGGTATCACCCAGCCATCCACCACAGCCGACGGGCTCGGTCGGAACGTAGTCAGGGTCGACAATGCAGCCGCAGCCGCAGCCGTCTGCGACGATCATAAAGCCTGGCTCGCAGGCGAACTTGATGACGGCACACGTGTCCGTCTCGGTGATGTACCAGCCGCCCTCAGCTTCCACCTCAGCTGGGTCCAGGCACTCAGGCGCCGTCGGATCGTCGTCCTCTTCGTCCGGAATGCAGGCGGCGAGCGCCAGCGAGGCAACGATGACAGCAGCGAGCAGGTTCCAAAGCGACTTCATGCGAGAACTCCGTGTGGTTGTGCGTGGGCCTACGGCTTGGGCCGCGCGAGGGATATCTGCCGTAGCTTGGAGCGATTGGCAACCATGAGGTCGGACGCCGCGCAACAGCGATACCTCATCGGACTCGCGTGATTCCGACAGCGCAACGTGCAGACATGCTGTCGTCGGATCCGCTCAGCTGAGCTAAGTTGACGGCATCACACAGGCAAGGAGCGTATCGACATGAGCGTGGCGCAGGCACTAGCAGACATCGAACTACTCGACGCCGACGAGCGAACCGTCCGCCTCGGAGACCTCTGGCAAAGCAAGGCCGTCGTGCTGACGTTCGTGCGCCACTTTGGCTGAATGTTCTGCCGCGAGCAGGTCGCGCAGTTGCGTGACGCCCTTAGCGACATTCACAGTGCCGGCGCCGAGCTGGTGGTCATCGGCAGCGGCACCCCTTTTCACGCGCGCGGGTTCCGCGACGAGCGGGAGCTGACGTTTCCGGTGCTTGTGGATCCTGAGCGGGCAGCGTTTGCAGCCGCTGAGCTCAAGCGCGGTGGGCGCTCGGTCGCCAACCTCAAGACCTTCAAAGCCGCGCGTCGCGCCATGAAGGCCGGTTTCAAGCAAGGACGCACCCAAGGCGACCCGTGGCAACAGGGCGGTGTCTTCGTGTTCGGTCCGGGCGATGCGACTCACTACGCTTACGTGAGCGCGTTTGGCGGCGACCACCCGGCCGTCGATGAGGTCCTTGGAGCCTTGGCGGCGGTCGCGTCATGATCGCGACTCAAGACGAGGTCTATGGATTTTGGTTTGGAGAGCTCACTGCCGACGGCGACGTCGCGCATGAGTTCATCATGCGCTGGTGGCAGAAGAGCGATGCGTTCGATGCAGAGATCCGCGCCCGCTTCGGGCCGACGATCGACGCTGCAAGCCGTGGCGAGCTGAGCAACTGGCGTCGGACGCCCCAGGGCTCGGTCGCGCTGATCATCGTCCTCGACCAGTTCCGGCGCAACGTCTACCGCGACACGCCGGCGGCCTTCGCCCAGGATCCGCGGGCGCGGGACGTCATGACGGACGCGCTCGATCGCGGCGACTTCGACACCTTGCGCACTGCGGAGCGCTACATCCTGCTGATGCCCTCGATGCATGCCGAGGACGTCGCCGTCCAGGCACGCGGACTTGCGCTCTTTGAGCGTGCGCGACGTGAAGCGCCTAGCGAGGCGGGGCGAGAGATGTTGGCCAAAGCCGTGGACTTCATGAAGCGCCACATGGTCATCGTCGAGCGTTTCGGTCGCTACCCGCACCGCAATGCGATCTTGGGGCGCGAGAGCTCAGACGCGGAGCGCGCGTTCCTGCTGGAGCCAGGCTCAAGCTTCTAGCCTCGACTTTAGCCATTTTGAGAATCGGCGGCTTCGCTGTCTCTAGGTGCTCTCTCTTTTTGGCCGAGACGTGGGTCATGAACGGGTCGACGAGAATGGATTGCTCGTCCGATGCCGGTACCGCGGCGGGATACGCCGATTATTGTGATGCTGGCAAAGCACACGGAGATTCGATGCCGAGTGCTCTCCGCCGAGAGCAAAGGGATGGATGTGGTCGAGCTGTAGCCTATGCGTCGCCACACACCGCTGCGACGTCTTTGGGTCACGATACGTGCATCGCTCTCCGTCGCGTTCAAAGACGGTACGGACAACGTCTGCTGGGACGTGGCGCGAGCGCGCTCCTGCGACGGTCCCCGGGGATCGTGCTTCTGCGTCGCAGGTTTGGGGCTTCGCGGCGTCATCATGGACATCTGCAGACCGCTGGCGACACCACAGAGGATTCTGTAGTAAGTCCGGGCGTTTTTGGTTTTCGGGCACCAAAAGCCGTCAAGCGAAAAGCGCACAAAATCAAGCGCCTGTGGACATGCCGGGCTGGCGCCGTCCGTGCACAGCTTGGTGAGACGAAGAGGTTGCTGCGAATTCGCCTCTCGCGGCCTCACCAACCTGCACACCGTCGGCTTGGACAACCGAGCGGATGACTCAAGGATCGCTAACAGCGCGGGGTTGTCCACAAGCCCTTGGAAGTCGGTACGGACGGAGTCCGACACGGCTCCCACATCCCCACAAGCCGCGGCGGCGGCGACTATGATCCCCGGGAATCATCAGGTGACCCGCAGCAGTCGTCGTCGCTTGTGTGGGCAACGTGAGTCTTGCGAACGTTGTCCAAGCCGCTCGTGGACAACGTGAGGTTTGCGAACGTTATCCAGTCGTCGGTGTGGAGGTGGGTGAGGCCGGAGCGACCTTAGACGGCTGCAACGTGTTTGCCTCACCCAGCTGTGCACGGACGACGTCAGCGGCGGCACGTTCAGAATGGCCAACGTCAACTTCTAGCGGGCTGCTGGAACTCGGACCGAGTGGCGGTGACGAATTCGGACAGCGACTCAACGCGGGTCGAGGGACGCATGAAAGAGACGCCCGGCTGTGGCAAGCCGGGCGTCTCTGCGTTTGCCGACTGTGGCGAATCGGCGTGTGGCGACGCAGCGACGACGCATCACGCGTTGGCTCGCCGGGCGACGTCTCGTTGGCCGTGAAGACCAGCGTTTCAGGGTTCGTCGAACCGGAGCTCCGGTGGCTCGCCGACATCTCCTTCCGGCCAGGTGGTGTCGATCCAAAAGATGATGTGAGGACCCGCCGGAATCGGCGACATTTTGTGACCAGCGCGGACCCCTCGGCGGGTGGCCGTGGGCCGCAGTGCGCTGCGAGTTGTTGGACTGTTTCTCATCGTGACCTCCAGGTCAGGGGAACGCATCGCTGCGGCTTAGTGATCAAGCCCGTCACCCGCAGCGTGGGCGGAGCGAAGGACGTAGTCTCGAATTCGGGTCACGCCGTGGGGCTGGAACTCGCCAGCCTGCGTCTCCAGGGCATGCATCTCATAGAGGCCATCGGTCGCGGGCCGGCGCTCCTGGGTAAAGAGCAGGTGCTCAAAGAGGGAGTCGCGCCAGAACGTGAGCCGCAGGTTCTCGTCGTCGCTCGTGACAAGCCCCAGCCACGTCGCCTCAGGCAGATCCATCACGATCTGCGGCTTGCTCCAGCCGCCCAGGTTGTCGGCGACCATGACCTCGATGACCGTGTCTAGGTCGTGGGTCACCAGCGTGCCGTCAGGCGTCATGCGCCAGCCGTCCGTCCGCACGCGGGTTGTCGCGATGGCGAGACGGCCCCGGTGGGTGGTGGTCGCGGCGTTGTAGTAGGTGCCGTCTTCAACCGGCAGCTCCTGGACCACGCCACTGGCGTCGCGAATGCCGAGGCCATAAGCGCAGGCTTCGGTGCGAGCGATGCGGACGAGCTGTCGCTCGCTGTCAATCTGCACCAGCGGCTCGTAGATGTCGGTCGCCACTTTGCAGCGGAAGTAGGGACCGCGGTCAACGATGTCGGCGATGGTGACCGCGCTGGAAGTCGTCGCCGCGCTCGCCGCGCGGGCCGACGTTCCCTGCAGCTCGCTGCTGAGACCGGGGCCGGTGCCGGTCGTCACGTCGGTGCCTGGCTCGCAGCCGGCCATGGGCACCATGGCAGCGAGCGCGGCAGCGCGACGAACGGTCTTGAGTCGCCAAGTACGCCGGACCTTTGCACGGGAGGGCTCCGGACAGCCGAAGTGTGGTCGGCGGACCGCACGGCTGAGCGCAGCACGTTGTGCAGGGGTGGGAGGGGTCGAGCGCCGGGGCGCCGAGGGACGTTGAGACGTAACGGTTAGATAGGCCATTGGTTGATAAACTCCCAGTTGCAGGACCACGTGTCGCCCGTGGTGGCGCTCTCACAAGTGTTCTTTTCCCAGTCGCCGCGGCAGCGGTACTGCGCGATCGTGACGTCGCCACCCATCGTGATGCGGTCGGAGACACCGACCTTGAGTGGCACATTAAGGTGTGTTGCCAGGCGACCCATGACGCAGCCAGAGCCACCTGCGCAGTCCTCGCCGGTCCTCACTTCAGCCTCCAGAAGGCCCGTGAGTCGGCCGCTTAGCGTGCTCTTCGCACCAAGCCCGAAGGCGCTGGTGCACGCGCCAGAGACCTGCATGGTGGGTGTGAGCTCAAGCCGGCTCACGGCGCACTCGCCGCAGCTTGTGGCGCTCGAGCAGGCACCTGCTCCGCGGGTTGATGCCTCGAACATGTTGACCTGCTCGAGCCCGACGATCAGCTCCGCATCACAGTCTGCGCCAAGTCCTGCGTCAAGGTCGCCAATGGGCATGCGAAAGGCGTAGCCCCGCGCCGACCGAGACGTGCCCGCCAGCTCGCTCTTGGCGCACGCTCTTGCACCGCACACAGGCGCGGTCGGGGAGCTGCAGTCCTTACAGTGAGCGACATCCGCGTGCCCTCCGAGCGTGTCGTAGGTCACGAACTTGGCGCCGCACAGCTCATGCTCCACCTCGGCGCGGCCGCTGGCGTCCATCGCGGCCTGGCAGGTGGCGTCGAGGTCCCCGTTGCCGCCAGCAGACATGGAGGTGACCGTGCCGATCTGGCCAGGAGACGCGATGCCGGCGGGCGCGAGCAGCCGACAGATGTTGCTGGAGAACGGAACATCAAGCGCGAGCGGGTTCGCGGTCGCTCCATACTCCACGTTCTGTTCTGAGGCGTCTGCAACGCACATCGACCCAGGCGCCCTCAGGTCTCCCTCAAGCTCGTTGAGCTGCGCGTCGGTCTTCAGCGCACTGCTGGTCGTTGTTGTCGTGAGTGAGACGTCGGTGTCGCACCCAAACAAACCTATACTGACGACCGCCATTATGTGGCGATAGTTGGCCATGTGACCCTCCAAGGTCTCGGTTTCTGTGACTCTTCCGTGGCTACAAAGATCCATTCGGGCGGTTTCAAAGACGACTTGAATAAAACGTCACGATTCTTTTCGCGGCCAATAAACCCCTAAAAACACGAGGCATCGGGCTTTAGGAGAAAGTGTATCTCGACGAAAAAAGCGCGCAAACAGTGACGACAGGCGGCTTGAGTCTGCCTGTCGTCACTTTCGTCGCCCGCATGCTTTAGATTCTTGCCCGGGTTTTGCCGTTCGAAAGCTGGGCGGATAGCGACCGGAAACCACCGTGGTTAAAAGCTCATCGCCGGTTCTGACGAAGCACCAGCCATGCAAGTCAACGCTTGCGAAGACGCAACTCAAGACCGCATTGCAAAGTGCCGTGAGACCCTCGTTCAGCGTCCATGGCATCCGCGTTGGGCATCGTAAGCGCGGATTAGCGCCTCGCGACACTCAGCATCGGCGGAGCCCACAACGCCCACAGCGCGGCAACGCGCACGGAAGACCGCTACAGCACATCGCGGTTGCAAAGAGAGACTCGCGAGCTCAAGCGTCGACGACCTCCGGACACGCCACCTCCCGCCCGTAGACGATAATCCAGGAGCTCGCTGAGCCCCGTTGGCCCTAGCCGGCTCAACGCTTCAGTTTCGCTTTTTGACGTGGAACAAGCAGACATCAGCCCGCCATAGAAGGCAGGTGCGTTGTCTACGTACCGGGGACCCATCGAAAGCAGGCCACCGTCCCGAGTCGGGCCCAGGTGTTGCGGCGGCTGCGCATTCTCTCAATACCCGTTCAGCCGGCAGATCGCGGTGTTGAGAGTGGTCGCGAAGGTCACCCACAAGATGTAGGGAACCAGCAGCCAGGCGGCCAAGGTCGACCAGCGATGGAAGACGTAGATCGTTGCAAAGATGGCCAGCCACAGCGCCCCGATATCGATCAGCGCCAGGTCTGGCCGTTGCTTTCCGAAGAAGAACCATGACCAGCCAACGTTGAGCGCGAGCTGAAGCAAGAACACCGCAGCAGGAAGCGTTCGCTTGCCGGCGGGGACACGTCGCCAGACCAGCCAAGCCGAGATGGCCATCAACGCAAAGAGCACGGTCCAGGCAGGCCCGAAGACCCAGCCGGGTGGGTTCCAGACAGGCTTGACCAACGTGGCATACCAGCCCGTTGCGTCTGCCACGACGGGGCCTGTCACCATGCCGCCGATCGCCCCGGCGCCGAAACACAGCCCGAGCGCGACCAAGAGAGCAACGATGTTCGATCCCGTGGAGATGGGCTTGGCTGTCATAGCGAGCAGTTCCTTGTGGCAGCGACGTCGAAACGCCAGGTCATGCGGCGGAACGGCATCGGTCCGCTGCGATGGGAGAGTCTCAGCACCCTGTCATGCATCATGGCGCCGGCCTGGTGGAGACAGGCGTGAGCCGCGCTGGCACGTGCTTGTGCCAAGGCGTTCCAACGAACGGGTCACGCGCGTCGATCGACGTGAGCTCGTTGGGTGCGATGCCGGACGCCTCGTCGAGGCCACCGAATCCGACGCCAAAGCCGTTCGGTAGTGAAATGTGGCCCTGCTGCATGCTGGTGGAGACCTCGACCGCGACGACTGCTGAGCCAGCGCGGGTGGTCAGCCGCACGGCGTCACCATCGCGGAGGCCGAGCGATGCGGCATCGTCCGTGCTGACCCGCAGCGCACCGGACCCGCCCTTCTTTCGCCATGCAGGGTCGCGGATGATCGTGTTGGCAGTGAACGACCGGCGCTCGCCTGCTGCGAGGATGAAGGGGAAGTCGGGGTCGGTCGCAAGACCGTCGCCGCCAACGCCGTCCTGGAGGGTCGCAAGCTCGGCCAGCAGGTCGGGCAGCTCAAGCTGGATCCTGCCGTCAGGCTTGCCGATGCGACCGAGGACTTCGTCCCAGAGGTCGCGAGCGAAGACAACGCCCGACGGCGTGTCGATCAGCGCCTGAAAGAGGGTGTCAGCCTGCAGCGGAGGCGGCCCCTTGAAGCCAGCGCGCGCCAGTGACGCACTCGCCTTCTGGGCGAAACGCAGCGCCAGTCCCCACAAGACCGCGCCCTCGCGCACCTCGACTGGCAGCGTTGGCCCGAGCGTGCGGTAGAGAATGACCGGCGCGAGCCCGGCCAAGCGCGGTTGACTCATGACATGCTTGAAGAACGCACCTGCATAGTGAGGTCGCCCCTTGGCGGCCGCTTCGTGCAGTGGCGCAAGGTCCGCCTCGCTGAGCGCCCCGAGGGCCTCCACCAAGCGTGCGTGGATCTCAGCCTCCGGCAGCGGGCCATCCGGCGGACTCATCAGACGCGGACGCAGCTGGAACCCGTTGTCGGGAAACTCGAAGTTAAAGAAGGTCGCCTCGGCCTTCTCGTATTGGGTCGACGCCGGGAGCACGTAGTCGGCAAGCTTCGCCGTCTCGCTCATCGCCACATCGATCACGACCAAGGTGTCGAGCGCCTCAAGTGCCTCTCGGAAGCGCTTGCTGTCGGCAAGCGAGTGGGCCGGGTTGGCAGTCTCCACGATCATCGCTCGGTAGCGCTTGGGGTGCTCGGTCAGGATCTCCTCAGCGATGACATTGCACGGCACCATCCCACCGATGATACGAGCACCGACCACCGGACTGACCCGCCCCGTGTCGCCTCCAGCGATCGACAGCAAGGGCGTCGGAATGTACTGACTGCCCCGCTTGCCGATGTTGCCGGTCAGCAGCCACACCATGCGGTGCAGATAGCTCACAAGCGTCGAGTGACGGTTCATCTGGACGCCAAGGTCTTCGAAGCTCGCAACGCTCTCAGCCTCGCCGATGCGCCGTGCAGCCTTGCGGACAAGCCCCTCATCCACCCCGGCGTAGGCGCAGTAGTCGGCGATCGCCACCTGCGAGAGCGCCTCCTTCACGGCCTCAACACCCTCGGTGTGCGCGTCGATGAACGCGTCGTCAATGAGCCCCTCGTCGACCAAGACCGCCGCCATTGCCGCGACGAGCCACGCGTCGCGCCCAGGCTTCACCTGCAGGTGGATGTCGGCCAGCTCGGCAGTCTCTGTCCGCCGCGGGTCGATCACAATCAGGGTCCGCGCGGGGTCTTTCGACAGCTCCTTGAGCGTGACCCGAGCGCGTGGGATCGAGTGCGAGTGCCACGGGTTCTTGCCCAAGAACACGCCGACCTCGCAGTGCTCGAAGTCGCTGCGGGTGAAAGCGCCCAACATCCGGTCGCTGACCCAGAACTCGCCCGTCTTCTCCTGGGCCAGGGCGCTGGACCGCCACCGCGAGCCAAGCGCTCGGCGCGTCGCGGCAGCATAGGCGCCGGGCAGGTGGTTCCCCTGGCCACCGCCCCCATAGTAGAAGATCGACATCCCACCGTGCGTGTCACGGACCTGCGCAAGGCGTGCGGCCACCTCGCTGATCGCCGTGTCCCAGTCGACCGTCTCGTAGGTGCCGTCCGCGCGACGACGCTGCGGGAGGGTCAGGCGCTCAGGATTGTTCTGATAGAAGTCGAGCCGGTGAGCCTTCTCACAGGCGTAGCCCTGCGACATCGGATGCTCACGGTCGCCCTTGAGCTTTGTGAAGCGGCGACCGTCATCGCCACCCAGCTGGATCTTGAGGCCGCAGTTGCACTCACAAAGGATGCACGCACTTGTCTTCCACTCTGTCGACGCCACAGCTGACCTCCTCTGCGCATCCTACCTGATTGTCGGGGTTTGCGGGGTCGCCGGCCGGTTTTTTCATTTTTGTTCAGCGCGATGTCGATCCGCGAACGGCCCACTCGTCGCGAAAGCGAGAGGCCGAGCAAATGCACACGCCTCGACACACCTGACCGAGGAACCCGTCATGGCTTTTCAGAAGACACACACCGCACCGCACCGCAGCCAACGCTCATTGCTTCCCGTGGTTCTCGTCTGTGCCGTCCTCTTCGGTCTGCTGGTTTCCGCGTCAGCCATCGCTGTGACGTTCGTCGAGCGGGCGGCCGAGCCTGCTCACACCGTCACCGCCTCGGCTGCCGCTGTCTCTGCCGTGTCCACCCAGTCAGCGCACGCGCGACAGCTGACCGCTTCGCGTGGTAAATGAAGCCTCCCGCATCGGAGGTGCCCATGGATTCACGTCGGAAACATGTCCACTCGGGCTCGCCCTTTGAGATTCGCTACGGCTTCAGTCGCGCCATCCGCGTCGACGACCGCGTCTTCGTGTCCGGCACAGCGCCGATCAACCCCGACGGCCAGTGCGCCGATGACGTCGAAGCTCAGACCCTTCGCTGCTACACGATCATTGCTGAAGCCCTTGAAAAAGTCGGGGCCCGCGCCAGCGACGTGGTCCGCACCCGAATGTACCTCGTGCACCCAGGCGACGCCGACGCGGTCGGCCGCGTCCATCGCGACTTCTTCGGCACCGCGCGACCCGCCGCAACCATGGTCGTCGTCGGCGCCCTCATCGACCCGCGCTGGCGTGTGGAGATCGAGGCGGAGGCCATCGTCGACTCGAGCCACAGCGCCGCGTAAGCCAACGGCTTGAGCGCGCGGCGTGACCGAGCACGGACACGGCGCGCAAGGCGGTTGACCCACGCGAGGTCGTCAACGACCATTGAGCGATGGCAAAGCGCTTCTCACGTCGTCAGTTTCTAAAGTTCAGCGCCGTCGGTCTCGGCAGCACCATGTTGGTCCAGTGCGCCGACTATGACCCGAGCGTCGGCCCGACGGAGCTCAAGCCAGGCGACGTGGTGCCGTGCGCCCGGACTTGGGTGTCGCAGCTCCAGGACCTCGTGGTCGGCCAGCCCGTCGACTTCGGCTACCCGCTGCCGACCTTGCCCGCCTTTGCGGTCAAGCTTGGCGAGCCGGCTGCTGGCGGGATTGGGCCTGACGGCGACGTCGTTGCGTTCAGCTACCTCTGCACCCACATGGGCTGCCCAATCCTTGGGGGCTACAACCACGAGCACAAGATCCTCGGCCCCTGTCGCTGCCACTTCACGACGTTCTCGATGCGCCACCGCGGCCAGGTCGTGCTCGGCCAGGCGACGGCGGACCTGCCGCAGATCACGCTTGAGGTGGAGGGCGACGACGTGCTGGCCACCGGCATCACCGGCGTCATCTTCGGAGAGCTCTCCCAGCGCTGCAGTCCAGCGGCAGGGGGGACAAGCGCATGAGCCGAGTACCGCTGCCCCCCGTGGATGCCGTCGTCAAGAACACCGCCTGCGAGTACTGCTCGGTCGGCTGCGGCTACAAGACCTACACCTGGCCCCTTGGACGCGAGGGCGGACTCGCCGCCGAAGAAAACGCGATCGGTCGCGACTTCCCGCTGGGCGGTGGTGGCGGCTGGCCAAGCGCGCTGATGCACAACGTGGTGCGCGTCGACGGCGAGCTGCGAAACGTGCTGGTGCTTCCCGACCCTGACGCCACGGTCGTCAACCCGGGTGGCGACCACAGCGTTCGAGGCGGCGGTCTCGCCAGCCGGCTCTACAACCCCGACAGCCCGACGCGCGACCGTCTCACCCAGCCGCAGGTCCGGATCAACGGCGAGCTAGTGGCCATCGGCTGGGATGCGGCCATCGACATCGTTGCCGAGGTCTCCGCCCACGTCATCGCGACCCGCGGGCCGCTTGCATGGGGCATGAAGCGGCCCTCTTACGGCGGCCATGAGAACGCGTACGTCCAGACCAAGCTCGCATGGAAAGCCATCGGCTCGCCGAACCACGCGGCCCACCACGCGCCTGCGGCCGGCGACGACGCGCCTGGGCTGACCGATGCCGGCATCGACGCGTTCAGCGCCTGCTACGCCGACGACAAGGCAGCCGACGTGCTGCTCATCGTCGGGACGGAGCCCTACGAGAACAAGACCGTCCGATTTGTCGACTGGATGGCGGCCGGCGGCGCGACGATGATCCACATCGATCCGCGGACCACGTTTACCTCGAACTTCGCCAAGAAAAACGGCGGCATGCACCTGCCGGTCCAGATCGGTACCGACGTTGCGCTCCTCGGCGCCATCGCACGCTACATCATCGAGCAGGGCTGGCACGATGCCGACTTCGTCCGCGACTACACCGCCGACCCAAGCCAGATCGCACTCGAGGGGAGCTGGCGGAAGCGTCGCTTTGGGCTGAGCTACAGCCAGCTCGTCACGGAGCTGACCAGCGAGGTGGCCTTCAGCCTCGACGGTGCCTCGCAAGTGACCGGCATTCCCGTCGCCGACATCATCCGCTGCGCCGAGCTCCTCAGCGGCCCGCTCGAGCCGAACGCCCCGCGCAAGAAGGTGTGCATCTACTTTGAGAAGGGGATCATGTGGTCGCACAACCACGAGGGCACCGGCGCGCTTGCGAACCTCGCGCTGCTCCTTGGGTCCGTCGGCCGGCCTGGGCGTGCGATCTCGCGACTTGGCGGTCACCAGCGTGGTGGCCAGACCGCGGGCGGCTATCCGCTCTCGGCGTCGCCCCATAGCTTCGAGGGCCACAACGTCCCGATGGACCAGGACCGCTGGACGGTCGCTGGCAACACCCACTTCATGTGGGTCATTGGCACCAACTGGATCGGCTGCTCATCTGGTAGCGGCGTGCTGCGCGACAAGCTCGTGTCGATGACGCAAGCGTCGCCGCACCAGCCGACGTCGACCAACACCGCAGCGATCATCGCCACGCTCAAAGCCAGGGTCGACGCTGGCGGCATGGTCATGGTCAACCAAGAGCTCTACGCCAACGAGACGACCGCGCTGTGCGACCTTGTCCTGCCGGCATCCGGGTGGGGCGAGCGGACCTTTGCCCGCCACAACGCCGAGCGACGCCTGCGCCTCTACGAGCGCTTCTGCGACCCGCCCGGCGAAGCCCGCGAAGACTGGGTGATCGTCGCCGACGTGGCGCGACGCATGGGCTTCGAAGGGTTCGACTGGCCCGACGGCAACGCCGTCTTGGAAGAAGCCGCCGAGGCCTCCCGCGGCAAGCGCCTCGACTTCTCGACGTTGGTCATTGGCGCCCAGGTCAAAGGCCTCACCAGCTACGAGCTGCTGCGCAGCTACGGCACGACCGGCATCCAAACGCCGGTCGACCTGCTCGACGGGCAGCTCGTGAGCACCGAGCGCCTTCACGCCGACCTGAAGTTCAAGGGAGACAGCGGCAAGGCCAACTTCGTCAAGACCAGCTGGACGGTGGTCGAGCAGCGCTACAACGCCCTCGCGCCACGGGGCGACCAGCTCTGGGTGACGAACATGCGTGTCAATCACCTGTGGAACAACCTCTCCGACTCGCTGCGCCGCCCCGACGCGGTCGCGCGCTGGCCGGCCAACTGTCTGCAGCTCAACCCTGAGGACGCTCAGCGGCTCGGGATCGCCAGCGGCGACCAGCTCCGCATCGAGAACAGCAGCCTCATCGACCACCTCGGCAACACCCGCACGGGCAGCTTCGAGGCTGTGGCCTACGTCACCGATGAGGTGCCGCCTGGGCTGACCTGCGCCTATTTCCTCTACCCGGGATCGATGCCGAACTCAGTGGTGCCAGCCGACACAACGCTGCAGGCCAACAACCTCCGCTACAACTGCAAGCTTGGCCGCGGCAGCATCACCCGGCTCGGCCGCTCCCCGCTGGCCGACACCATGCCCTTTATCCCGCGCAACATCGTGTGATAGCGGGCGCTTCTGCCGAGTTGGTCGGACCCTCATGAGCTTGCATAGACCCTGCGCACTGTGAACTTGCTTTACGGCTGAGCGCGTATGCTGCTGCGGCGCGGCCCGCACAGACACACGCCCGACGCGTTGGCACGACGCTTGCTCTCTTGCCCAGCTCCGATACACGAGGAGCTGACATGACCTTTCCCACCACCTTTGTGGCCGCACTTGCAACCTTCGGCCTCTTGGCGGCCTGCGGAGACTCCGATGACGCGGTCGACTGGGCGGGCGGCGGCTCAGGCTCAAGCAGCGCCGACGCCGGCTCCACGAGCTTCGACACCGCGGGCTCGAGCTCAGACACCGCGGGCTCGAGCTTCGACACCGCGGGCTCGAGCTCAGACACCGTACCGTCCGACACGTCTGGCCCGAGCCCCGACACGATGTCCGGCGTCGACGAACCGCCGCCCGCGGCTGGTCAGATGACCGCAGGCGAGTGGCGCGACCTCGACGAGTGGAGCTACTACCGAGGGCTCTTCGACGAACCGGCCTGGTCGACGATGGAGTCGCGGTGGACCTTCGACACCGCTCAGCGCGCCCGCGTCAACGTCGTCGACGCCGACGGGCTGCCGGTCAACGATGCCGCCGTTGAGCTGGTCGATGCCAACGAGGGGGTGGTCTTTCGAGCGCGGACCGACAACGCCGGACGCGCCAACGTCTACGCCAACCTCACCGAGGAGACGGAAGCGACACCGCCCTACGCCGTTCACGTGAAGGTCGCCGGCCAGAGCGCCGTGACGGCGAGCTTTGAGTTCGCTGGCCTCGCCGACGAGTTTCACGACCTCGATGTCGTCCTCGACGGAACGGTACCAGCGGCCGCAGCGGCCCTCGACCTGATGTTCGTCATCGACACCACCAGCTCAATGAGCGACGAGATGAACTTCCTCAAGGCCGAGCTCGAGTCCGTCATCTCCAACGTCGATGACGCGAGCGGGCATGGCGTCGACATCCGCTTGAGCCTCAACTACTACCGCGACCATGGCGATGACTACGTGGTCGAGCCGATGCCGTTTACGACCGACATTGGCGCAGCCCTCGCCGACCTCCGTTCCGAGTCCGCCAGCGGAGGCGGCGACACCCCCGAGGCCGTCGAGGAAGCGCTCGCCGACGCGATCGAAGCGCATAGCTGGCGAGCGAGCGCTCGCGCACGCCTCCTGTTTTTGGTGCTGGACGCGCCGCCGCACAGTTCCTCGCAGCACTTGGCGGTCTTGCGCCGTGTGATCCCCGCGGCAGCGGAGGCAGGAATCCGCATCATCCCGGTGACTGCCAGCGGCATCGACAAGCCCACGGAGTTTCTCACCCGCGTGATGGCCATCGTCACGGGCGGCACCTATGTCTTCATCACCGACGACAGCGGCATCGGCAACGCTCACATCGAGTCGCACCTGCCCGGCCCCACCCAGACGATCGGCACGGTCGAGATCGAAAAGCTCAACGACCTCCTGCCGCGAGTCATCAACGGCTACCTCACCGAGCCAGGGGGCGACGAGGACTTGCTGGGCGACTGAGCACGTGGCGCGACCCGGAGGTGGGACTCACGCTGTCGAGGCGAGCCAGTCACGACAGCGGGTCTCTCGCCGATGGAACTGGCGGGTGATGGCGTCGTCGAGCGTGCGCACCCGGGCCGAAAGAAAGCGCCGGCTCGGAAAGACCGCGTGCACCGCGAGCGAGCCCCCGGTGGTGCCGGCCAGCACCTGCACGAGGCGTCCTGACTCGAGGTCCTCGATGACGTCGAAGAGGCTCTTGAGCGCAATCCCCTGGCCGGCAACCGCCCAGCGACGCACGAGGTAGCCATCACCGCATAGCGCACTCGCAACGGCGATACGCTCTGGCGGTCCACTGCTGGAGAGCGCCCAAGACTCGGTTGGGACGTTCGAGCGACGCAGCGTGAGGCAGCGATGGCCGCTGAGATCGCCTATTTGCTCGGGTACGCCGTGCTCGGCGAGATACGAGGGCGCAGCCACCAGAATCACGGGGAGCTGAACAAGCCTCCGCGCGGTCAGACCGCTGTCGCGGAGCGGGCCGTAGCGAATCGCGATGTCGATGGCGTCACGCTGCAGGTCTTGGACAAGGTCACTCGTGTCAAAGACCACCCGCAGACCAGGGTTCTGACGGCACACGTCGACGACGACGTTCTGCAAGAAGTTGTAGGTCGTGTCGGCTGGAGCGGACAGACGCACCTCCCCCTTGACCTCGCCTTGGTGGCCAGTCGCATCGTCGACGACGCGCTGCCACTGGCCGACAAGCTCGCGGCAGCCGTCGATGAGTATCTGGCCCTCGTCCGTGGGGTGGAGCGCCCGCGTGGTGCGCTCGAAGATCCGCAGTCCGAGGCTGTTCTCGACGCGCTGGACGGCGCTGCTCACTGCTGCTGGGGTCAGGTGAAGCTGGCGCGCCGCGTGGGTCATCGAACCGGTCTCGGCCACCCGAACGAGCAGCTGCATGTCGCGGACTTTCATGCCGCCACTATAAACAAACGATTGAAAGTGTTGCAGATGAATCCCCATGGATTCCACAATCGGGCGACCCAATACTTGCGGTGTCGGTGCGCTCAGAAGGGACGTCACCGACGACGCAGCAACAAGGACGCTCGTGGCCGACAAGACACCGCAGCAGAAAGAATTTCCGCTCATCAACCGCGGGTACCAGTCGGTGTTCCGGGCGGGACGCCTCAGCATCGGGCTTGTCGTTCCGGTGGCAGCGTACCCGCGTGCCGCGCCGCCGGAACTCCACGACCAGGTCGAGCGGATCCAGCTCGCTGAGTCGCTTGGCTTCGCCTCGGTCTGGCTGCGCGACGTGCCCTTCCATGTCCCCTCGTTTGGTGATGTCGGTCAGATCTTCGATCCCTTCGTCTATCTCGGCCTCCTTGCAGGCAAGACCCGCGACATCGCCCTTGGCGTGGCCAGCATCATCCTGCCGTTGCGCCACCCCGCTCATGTCGCCAAGGCTGCAGCAAGCGTCGACGTGCTCTCCGAGGGCCGCCTCTTGCTTGGCGTTGCCTCCGGCGACCGACCCGACGAGTACCCGGCGATGAACATCGTCCACGCCGAGCGCGGTGAGCGCTTCCGCGAGAGCTTCGCGTACATTGAGCACATGGGCCGCGACTGGCCGGACTTCGACAACGCCTTCGGCAGCCCCAAAGGCATCGACATGCTGCCCAAGCCCGCAGGCAGCCGCCTGCCGCTGCTCATCACGGGCGGCAGCCAACAGACGCCGGACTGGATTGCCAGTCACGGCGACGGCCGGATGCTCTATCCCCGTGGGGTAGCAGGCCAAGCGGCCATCATCAGCGACTGGCGCGCACGCATCGCGGCGACGGGCGGGCCGCCAAAGCCCGTCATGCAGCCGCTCTACATCGATCTGGCCGAGCACCCAGACGCCGTACCGACCCCGCTCCACTTGGGCATGCGCGCAGGCTCCAACCACCTCAAGGCCTACCTGCGCGGCCTCCGAGACGTCGGCGTCAACCACGTTGCTCTCAACCTACGCTTCAACCGACACGACATTCCCACCACGCTCCGACGGCTGGCCGACGAGGTCCTGCCGGAGTTCCATTCCTAAGGAGTAGCCCCATGACTGCGACCAAAACCATCCTCATCACAGGCGCCACCGACGGTATCGGCCTCGAGACCGCCAAGATCCTCGTGAGCAGAGGCCACGACGTCCTGCTCCACGGTCGAAACCCGAACAAGCTCGCGGCCGTACATGATCAGCTCGCGCCGCTCGCAGGCGGAAGAGCCCTCGACACGTTCGTCGCCGACCTCGCCGACATGGCCCAGGTCAACGCCCTCGCAACCGCTGTCTCCACCAGCCGCGAACGCCTCGACGTGCTCATCAACAACGCCGGCGTCCTCAAGACCTCGCGGCCGACGACCGATGACCACCTCGACGTCCGCTTCGTCGTCAACACCCTCGCCCCGTACCTCTTGATGAAGCGGCTCCAGGCCGCCATGGACAGCACGGGCCGAGTCGTCAACCTGTCTTCGGCCGCCCAAGAGCGCGTCGACCTCGACGCCTTGGCCAGCCCCGCGAGGCTCTCGGACTTTAGCGCCTACTCACAGAGCAAGCTTGCCATCACGATGTGGTCGAATCAGCTGGGGACGTCGCGCGGCGACAACGACCCGTCCGTCGTGGCCGTGAATCCGGGCTCGATGCTCGCCACGAACATGGTCCGCGACGCCTTCGGCTCCGCCCGGGCAAGCGTCGGCGTCGGCGCCCAGATCTTGGTCGAAGCTGCGCTCTCCGACAGCTTTGCCAGCGCGTCCGGCAAGTACTTCGACAACGACCAAGGGCGCTTTGCGAGCCCCCATGCGGACGCGCTCGACCCTCAGCGCAACGTCCGGCTGCTAGCGGTCATCGAGCGGGTCTTGGCAGGAATGAAAGGCTCGGCGGGCTGAGACGGATGCGTAGTGGGTGATGGGTGACGGGTGACGCGTGGTGGGTGACGCGTGGTGGGTGACGCGTGACGGGTGATGCGTGACGCGTGCCGGGTGACGCGTGCCGGGGTAATGCGTGCCGGGGTAATGCGTGACGGGTGATGCGTGACGGGTGGGGCGTTGGCGTGATGGGTGAGGCGCTTCGGCTCGGGCTCGCGATGGCCATCGCTGTTTGGCTAAGCGAGATTCCGCGGCCGCGGTTAGCGCGGCGTGACGTGGGCAGGCGCGGCCGCATCGGGCGAGAGCAGCACCGAGAACGTCGAGCCTTCGCCCACAGTGCTGGTCGCAACCAGCCGGAAGCCCATCGCGGCGCAGAGGGAGCGGGCGATCGGCAGGCCCAAGCCCGTGCCGCCGTGCTCTCGGGACGTGCCGTCTTCACCTTGAACGAAGCGATTGAACATCGACTCGATCTTGTCGGCAGGAATACCGCAGCCGGAGTCGACGACATCGATGCGCAGAGCCCGCGCCGGATCGTCCGGATGGGGTACCAGCAGCACATCGACGAGGCCGCCGTGTGAGAAGCGGAGGGCGTTGCCGATGAGGTTGATCAAGACCTGGGTCAGGCGCTGGGCGTCCGCATCAACCGGCCCGATCGACACCGGCACGTCGTGCCGTAGCCGAATGCCGCGCCCGCGTGCCTGCTCGCCGAGGAGCGCCACGGCTTCCGAGATGAGCTTGCCGACGTCTGCCGAAGCCACGTGAATCGACAGGTGCCCGTCGTCGATCTTCGACAGGTCGAGCACGTCGTTGATCATCGTGAGAAGGTGGAGCCCCGCGCTCTTGATTCGGTTGGCGTAGTCGACCTCGTCGGCGTCGAGCCCGCCCGTCATGTTACGCGCGAGCAGTCCGCCGAATCCAATGACGGCGTTGAGTGGCGTCCGGAGCTCGTGGCTCATCGTCGTGAGAAATCGGCTCTTGGCTTGGTTGGCGGCCACCGCGCGCGACTCGGCGCCCTCGGCATTCGCCAACGCCATCTCGGCCGCGCGCTTTGCACCCGCGAGCGCTCGGTTGGCCGAGCGAAGCTCGAGCTGGCTGACGACCAGGCGGCTGAGGGACTCGAGTGACTTGAGCTGGTTTTCTGTCAGCTCGCGGGGCTCGAAGTCGATGACGCAGAGCGTCCCAAGGGCGAAGCCGTCCGGCGTGATGAGCGGGGCGCCGGCGTAGAAGCGAATCGCGGCGGTCTCACCCGTGACCAATGGGTTATCAGCGAAGCGCTCGTCGGTTGTCGCATCGTTGACGACCAGCGCAGAGCCGCTCGACACGGCATGAAGGCAAAACGAGATATCACGATGCGTCTCGGTCAGCTCCATGCCGACGCGGGCCTTGAACCACTGGCGGGAGCCATCGACAAACGACACGAGCGCGACCGGGGCTTCGGCGATCGACGCCGCCAGCATCGCGAGGTCGTCGTACTCCTGCTCAGGCAGCGTATCGAGGATGCCGTAACCAACGAGGCGCTCGATGCGTTCTTCGTCACGCTCAGGCACAGGCAGCGGTGCCTTCGTCATCGTCTGTGTCGGTTTGATGCAACGTACTCCACTTCGCGAGGCCCGCAGGATGCAGTTGTCTCGGCCAGCCGAGTTAGCCCATCAGGTCGCCAAGTAACGACGTCAGCGCGTCCCAGTCAATGATGGGTTTGGAGATGTAGCCGTCGAAACCGAGACCCAAAAACCGCTCTTTGTCGCCCGACATGGCGTGAGCGGTCAACGCAACCACCGGCAATCCCTTGAGCGAGGCGTCTTCCCGGATGCGCTTGAGAACCGCCGGCCCGTCCATGATCGGCATCGAGATGTCGAGCAGGATGAGATCTGGCGCCGTCTCCTGCATCGCCGCGAGTGCCGTCGGACCGTCCGCGTACTCGTCGATGTCGTAGAGGCTGCGCAGCACCGCACTGAGCAAGAGGCGATTGTCACCGTTGTCATCAACCACCGCGATACGCTGCCGCATGAACTCCCCAGAGCGTGTGAGTCCTGACACTAGGTCATTGACCGATCGGATAGCGAGCGGCGCGTCGGGACTTGGTTACCGTCGCTGCGCATCCACCTCAGGCGCACGTGCCGTGCGTCTGAGCGGGGTTTCGGCGTCATCCGCCCAGCGCCGTCGCCAGCCGCCAGCAGGAGCTGACGCCCTCAGAAGGCAAAGCCGACGGTCGTGTGCAGCGCAGGCAGCCAGCCCTTCGGACCGGCGCCTTCGATCTGGTAGTCGAGGTACTGGAGTCCCGCGCCGGCCGACAGCACGAGCCAACCGTCGAGGATCCACGTGTAGCCACCGAGCACGCTGCCGTAGCCGCCCAGCCGGGTCGCGTCGCCATCGTCGAGGCTCAGGTGCGCGACGACCCCGCGAACCAGCGCCCACCAGCCTTGAGGCGCGGTCGGCTCGAAGTAGTAGCGAACGCCCGCCTCAGCCCCGAGGCCGGTGTAGGCCGCTTCGCCCTCTTCTGCGGTGAGGCCTGCGAAGAGGTGCAGGCTAGGTCCTGCGTAGACCGACCAGTGGTCCGACAGCACCGCCTCCACTTGGACATGGACGAAGCCGAGGGCGGTCGTCAGCGGGTCGACTTGGACCGTCCAGCGGGGGCGATCCGGGTCGGAAGCATGGGCAGGCGATGACACGCAGACGGCCAAGACGCAGGCGACCAGCGATACGACTATACGGACGCGAAATGTCTTGTTCGCGCCGCTCACTCTGCGCCACTCAGGCGTCCGGAGGTGTCCTCAGCGACACTCAAGCCGCCACCTTCAGGAGGCGACTGGTGGCACGGAGAACAGAGCAGCCCATGCTCGCTGAACCAGGTGGTGTTGCTCGCAACCTCGTCTTGGCAGCGCGAGCAGGTCACACTCGGGTACGACGGCTTTGTGCGCGTTGCCGGCGTGCTGGCAATCGGCGTGTCGCAGTAGATGCACTCGGCGCGCTGCGTGTTCACGGGCTTGCCGCACGCGCCGCACGCGTAGGCTTCGGTGCTCCGGTCGGGCCCGATGAGACCATCTTCAAAGCCATCGGCAAGGTCGACCCTGGCGACCATCAGCTCGAGCTCGGCGTCGGTGAGCAACCCGCGCGACTTCAGCACGAGGTAGAGCGACTGGGCCAAGAGCTCGGTCCGGGCCAGCCGCGCGGCGAGCGAGTCGACCTCACGGGCGAGTGCATCGGTCACACCGTCACTCGCATCGAGCGCTGTGCGCAGGTCCCTGCGGTTGACCTGAGTTGAGTCCGCGAGCCAGTCGGCGATGCCCATGATGTCCTCCGTGTCGAGTCGCCTCACCATAGCGAGCTGGAAGCGAACATCAACCGGCGCTCGCCGGGTCTGCGCGTGGCCTCCCCGTGCGCTCCCTTCGCGCCGTGCGACACCGCCTGCTCAGCTCGCGGTGGACTCGACCTCAAGCTCGACGCCGACCTCGGACGCACTGAGCCTACCGGCATCATTTGCCCCCGCTGCGCCAGGTGTGGCCACGCTCAGCTGACCATCGCGCGTCTCAACCACGGCGAGGCCCCCCGCACCGGTGTCTCCGAGACGCTCCTGGATGGCAGCGATGGCGCCCAAAGCTGCGTCGCGCGTGCGGCGGCTCCGATCGCTACGCTCCGTCTCCGCGTGCAGCTGCGCGACATCGTCACGGCCTCCGACGTCCGAGAGCAGGTCGATGTAGCTTCCAAGCTCGTGCTCGGGTGCACGACTCAACCAGCTGGCCACCAGCGCCGTGCCGCCGTCGACCTGGCCGACCGCTTCTGGCCACGAGCTCCAGCCCAGCCTCGCCGCGACCGACGCGTCCGCGACCAGATCCCGCGCGACGTCCCACACGGGGAGCCACGACGGCGTCCGTGGGGCAACCGCGAGCAGCGTGCTCAGGCGCTCGTCGCTGGCGTGGATGGCGGCGCCGAACGCGTCGATGAGCTCAGTGCTCGTGACGTCGTCGAGGGGCAGCTGGCTGAGCAGGTCGCTGACGTCGGCCCACTCCCCCTGGACGCTCGCAAAGGCTCTACCCGCGGCCCCCAGATCCCGCTGAACCACGGCGACAGCGAGCCGCACAAGCGGATGTGGCGCGAACTTCAGCTCGTCGAGCTGGGCGGCGGCGGCCGCCGGGTCGTGGTCGTTGAGGGCCATCAGAGCCCGCGCTGCAACCGACGGGTTGGTGTCGCTGCTTGCGATCGCCGCAAGGCGCCCGGCCATGTCCGCGGCGGCATCGCCGAGAGCGGTCGCGATCTCATGAGCCTGGTGGGCGATCTCAAGCACGCGCTCTGGCGTCTCGGCGGCGCCGATAGCGAAGACGCGCTCGCGGGTCGCGCTGAAGAACACCGTGTCGCTTTGGGCCTCCCGCTGCGCGCCCACCGTGTGCATCAACAGGTGGCGCGTGTCGGCGTCGAGGAGCGCGCGCGAGAACCAGCCCCCGCCGCTCGTCACGCGAACGCGCGCGTCGAAGACCGCATCACCGCTGTCGGTGGGCTTGTCCTTGTCGGGGCGGCGCTCGAGCCGGAAGGTGTCGTCGACCGGCAGTGGCGTCGCCGGGTAAGCGCTGATGTTGGTCACGCCGGCGTACGCCACGAGCACCGTCTCCACCCCGTGGCGCGTGCCGCGGAACTCACAGACCCCAGCGTCGTGGCGCACGAGCTTGAGACCCAGCGCCAGGGCTGCTGGCTCAATGCGCTCGCGCAGCCCCGAGGATGGCTTGAGGACCTTCTTGGAGCGTGCGCCGAGGACCAGCCCGGCGGCAAGCACCAGCACGCCCGTGAGGAGAAAGAACGCTACCATCCGACCGACTCGCCTCCTGAGCTGCTCGCCCGCGCCAACGCGCCAGACGCCTCATCGAGTACCGTCAAAGCGCCCGAGGTACCAGCAGCTTTGTCGGCGCGTGGTGACGCGCGAACAGACTCACACAGCATCAAGATCGGGACCGTCCGCACCAATCGCCCGTAGCTGCCAGGTATCGACCAGCTCGTGGTAGGTCGGCAGCGTTCCGAAGCTCGCGGTCAGCAGGCGCGACCAGCGCTCCATCGCGCCGATCGCTTCGCCCTTTCCGAGGAGCTGGCAGTAGTAGCGCGTCACCGTGCGCCGGTTCTTGCCGCTGCCGACGGTGGTCGTCCGGCTGCGGCAGACCGCGCGGATGTTGTTGACAGCGTCGATGATGTCGGAGAGTGCGAAGTAGAGCGCGGCTGGTGGATAGCGCTGCACGGCCTCTCGAAAGAGCGCCATGACGTGGGTGATGTCGTTGCGACGGTCGGTCATCATCGCGTCCACCGTGGCGTCCAGCTCGGACTTGCGCTGCTCATCGGCGGTTGTGCTGAAGATGTTGACCTTGTCCCAGATGGAGATCTTGGACGCGATCGACGCGCGCTCGGCGGAGACCTGCTCGACCTCACCGATGCGCTCGGTTGAGCGACGCAACGCCGCGCGAAAGTCGGTCCCGCGAAGCTCGTGGGCAAGCACGCCAACAAGCTCTGCTCGGCTCAGCTTCCCCACGCCGTGCAGGGCATCGCCACGCACGACCGTGTCGGCCGGCGTCGCGTTGGCGGTCTCTTGCAGCAGGCTGCCGATCGAGCCGTCGATGCCATAGAAGTGTTTGAGCGCCCCTTGCACATCGGCGAGGTGGTTGAGCGTGTCTTCACGTCCGTAGACGGTGCACGACTTTGGAAACGACGACTCCCCCGCATCGGTGTGGATCTGACCGATGGCCGCCGCCGAGAGCAGCGCGGCGTCGCGGGTTGCGAAAGGGCCGAACTCCGAGCCAACCGCGCGGGCTTCGCCCAGCAGCTCTTCCCACAGGTGCGCCGCCCAGTCGCGGTTCCAGTCGCGGTGCTCATCGAGGGTGTCGGCGAGCGCCTCGTCTTCGGTGTCACTCCAAAAGACCAAGCGATCGAAGAAGCTGATGCGGTCGCGCAGGTCCTCGAGGCGCCAGCTCGCGCGGCCCGCCATCACCGCGTGCTGACGACAGCGGTCGAGCAGCTCCCCAGCACGGCTCGACTCGAGGCCAGCAAAGTACGAGATCACCAGCTGACCGTGACGGCTCGGCGCGGTCGTGTCGGCCGCTTCCAGGCCGAGCTGACTCGGTAGCGGAACGCCTGGAAAGGTCTCCGCAAAGCATGTCTCGAGAGCGCCCAGCGAGCGCAAGAGCACCGCACGAAAGGCGGCGGCGTGGTGGGTCGACAGCTCGCCGGCACGATCGAAGGCGGGCTCGGCTTCGTACTTGGTCAGGCGCGCGGCTGTCAGCACCTCAAGCACGTGCTGATGCAGGTCGAGCACGGGATAGGCCCGCAGACCCTCGTGGATCCGGTGGCGAAGACGGTGCCAGGAACGCTCGAGCTCCTCATGCAGCGCGACAAAGCGCGCTTCCTGCTCATCCCGTTCGAACTCGCTGTCGGACCGGCGGAACACGTTGAGCTTGTCCAGCCACGACACCGCGGCCTGCGCGGTGCGGTAGTCTGCGCGGGCCTGCTCAAGCGCGTCGGTGGCGGCGCGGTGCTCACGCTGCGCGGCTGGAAAGCCCGCCCGGTCGAGCGCCCCACGCACGAGGGCAGCGAGCGTCTCGACCGTGATGGGGGCGTGTCCGAAGTCAGGGTCGACCAGCTCCACGTGCTTCGGGGCGTCGGCGGCGGAGCCTTCCCCGCGGTAGACCGCCCGGAAGAAGTCGATCGAGTCGAACCCGACCAGCCATGTCGAGAGAAGCCGCCGCGCGAGGCTGCGCAGCGCGTCGATGAGCTCATCTTGCTCGACGACCTCTTTGACCAAAAAGCCGCGCCGGGCACGCAGCTCGTGTCGGGCAATACGAGCCGCCGTGTCGATGTCCCGCGCCACGGCGAAGGGCGGGACGCTGGCCGCGATCTGCTCGACCGCCGCGCTGAGCTTGTCGTTGGTCGCGGCGAGGTCGTTGAGACCTTGCTTGAGGGACTTCTTGAGCTCACGCGCTCGCGCTTCGTCCGGCGTGCGGCTGAAGAACACGATGCGGTCCCACATCGAGATGGCTTGGCTGACCTCGTGTCGCTCGCGCTGCAGACGCTCGAGGCGCGCTTGCTGGGCGTGACGCTCCGCGGAGAGCTCGTGGAGGCGGGCGTCGGAGATCGCGCGTTCAATCGTGTCCTTCATCATGGCTGCAAGCATACGCGATGATGCGACATCTGGGGACCCCGTCTCTGCCGATGCGGTGCGTGCCCGCGCTGCCTCACGGTGGTCCGCGGCGAGCGTCGGCCTCGACGGATCTGCACCGATTCGGGTATCACCCGGTCCAAATGAGCGACCTATCCCCCAGCGCCTCGCCGGCGTCCGGCACGTCATCACAGGCCTCCGTCTGGCCGCCGCGGCTGATGCGCCTCTTTGACACGCTGATGTCAGCGCTCCTCGTGGGCGGCGCGGCGCTCTTCATCGTCAAGTTCCTCAGCATCGCTGTGCAGACGGTGGACTACCCCTTCCATCTTGAGTGGATGGAAGGCGGCATGGTCGAGACCGTCGACCGACTCACCAGCGGCCTGTCGATCTACGGCCCGCCAACGATCGACTACGTCCCCTACATCTATTCGCCCTTCTACTTCGTGGTCAGCGGCGCGTTCTCGGCTGTGATGGGCGTCGACTTCTTCGCCTTGCGCCTCGTCTCGCTGCTGTCGATCCTCGGCGTCGCCATGCTCTTCTTCCGCTTTGTCGCGCGCGAGGCACGCGCGGCGGGCGCGGACCGCTTCACCGAGCTGAAGTGGGCCATCGCATCGGTCGGGCTGCTCTTCGCCACGTTCCACATCTCCGGACGCTGGTTTCACCTCGCGCGCGTCGACAGCCTCTTCATGCTGCTCGGCACCGGCGCCCTCTACATGCTGCGCTTTCACGTGGTCGGCGCCGGCCCAGACGCCGACGACGCGACACGACGAAAGAAGAAGCGCCTCGCCATTGGCTGCGGGGTGCTGATGTGGCTTGCGTTTCTCACCAAGCAGTCGGCCCCCATCGCGCTCGCACCGGCCGGTCTTGCGTTCTTGCTCATCGACTGGCGGCGGGCACTCTGGGTCGGCGGCGCCTTCGTCGTGGCGACCTCCGCGAGCGTGCTGGTCCTGCAGTGGCTGACCGACGGCTGGTTTCTCTACTACATCTGGGATGTTCCGCGCATGCACCCGAACGTCTCGAGCGTCTACCTTGAGTTCTGGACCGTCGACATGGCCCAGCTCGGCGTCGCCTTCGCCGCCACGTTCATCGCGCTTGGCTTCGTCGCGGCGCGCAGCCCCCGCTGGGGCCTCTTCTACCTCGCTGTCTTCGTCGGCTATGTCCTCAGCGCGTACCTCTCACGGCTGCACTCCGGCGGCTGGTTCAACGTCCTCATCCCGGCCTACAGTGCGGTCGCGCTCTTGCTTCCGCTCGGCTTCGGCGTGCTGGAAGGGCAGCGCGGGGGCGAGGAGCGCAGGCGCATCGGCGGGTCTCCCACCGGCATTGGACTCACGGCGCTGCTGCTGGTTCAGCTGGCCTTGCTGACCTACAACAGCAACGTGTCGCTGCCGGCCGACAACGCCCAAGACCGCGGTGATGCGTTCAACACGTACCTCGCCGGGGTCGATGGTGACGTGCTGATCCCCGACCACCGCTGGGTCCAGACGTCGGCCGACAAGCGCAGCTTCGGTCTCGGGATGGCCGCGCGCGATGTCTTGCGGGTCTCCGACCGCAAAGACCCCGGGCGCCTCGCGCTCACCGCCGAGCTAGAGCACGCCATCGGTCAGAAGCGCTTCGCCGAGGTCATCCTCAGCGAAAAGACCACCGCCGGCCCCTGGGTGCGATTCTTGCGCCGCCACTACCGCTTCGACCGAGTCATCGACGCCGCGCCCTGGCCCGTGACGGGCTGGACCATCAAGCCCCAGTGGGTCTGGGTGCCGAAGTAGAACAAGACCAGGGATGTGGACCGTCGGACCTATCCTCACCGTGATCATTCCACAACAAAGCCAGAGAGAAATTCTCTACACCTGTCTTCAGGCATGTCTTGAAAAGAGCTGTCGAGGCAAAAGGTCTCAAACGACCCATAGAAGTCCATTCGGACGGACTCTTCGAAGTCCGTCGGAGCTGACAGCCCAGAATCGACTCGCTCAACCGGACCTAGCTCGGCCACAACCACCGTGGTGCTAGCCTCTGGCCAAGACTTAATGATTCCGCCCCGGACAATGTGGTCCTGCCCTATCCAGTAATGGACTTCTAAGCTCTCTTCATCAAGAGCGCTTCGCTGTAGCTGGCTGCGTAAAGAGAAGCCCGGGCAACCTATTGTAATCGTGGCGCTATCGTTTTGAGCATCCAAGGACTGATGGCCTTGCAGTGTTGAGTAGCACTCAAAATCCCCTGCGTCCGACAAAGAAACCGTTGAGTTGTTTTCGACACCAACGTCACCAGCGTCTGCACACGCGGTCGACAAAAGAAGCAATGCCCAGCCGGCACACAGTCGTATCACTTGAACCTTCGCTTCAACGCTGCACACAAGCCCTTTTCATCTCGGGAGTTCCAAACGGGTCGGAAAGTACCGTCTGGGAATCTTTGGATACAACTGACATCCAAACCGAACGAAACAATAACCGACACTTGCTTCACCCAATTTCTGGCGTCGCGAAGTGTGCTACGGGAGACCCGTCAGCTCCACACTCGTTGCCCCGCTTGCCCGTCGAGTCGTCGTGTCGCCGACGCACGGACAAGAACCGGTCACTGCAACGATCGCCAATGACCTCGCGAGCGAGCTTGACCTGCCAGTGCCGCTGGGCGTTCAAGTGACGGTCCGAGCGCTGGATCCCGACACGCCTCTGGTCGTTGCGGACGCTGTGGAAGCAGACGTCGTTGCGCTGCTCAAAGGCACCTGGCCCCTACGCCCAGTTCATCGAGTATGCCGTGGCTCGCGGCTTCCTCTGAGAGGGAGACGAGAACCGACGCTCACTTCGATCGCACGCGACGTGCGGGGAGACGAGAACCAACACTCACTTTTCGATCGCACGCGCCGTCGGATGAAAGGGCTGCCGCCCTCGCTCGCAAGACTCGCCCACCCGCCATGACGACAGATCACACAGGGGCTAGGCGCCCCTCGCTCGCAAGACTCGCCCACCGCCGTTGATCGAGGCCTTGATGAACCATCAGGGATGGGCGGCCTAAACGGGCGTGTCTTGCAGCATGATGTCCGTTCTTGGATGCGAGTGCCCCCGTGAGGTGATTCGCGCTATCGTTGTCAGAAAGGACAGCTGCTAGGCCTAGGGCGACACATGAACTACGCAACACATTGGGCAGGCTTGTGCCTCCTACTCCTCGCATGTCAGACCCCTGATGCTCGCGACGGCGTTGCCGGGCCCGACGATCGTGCGGACGTGTCAGCCGACGCGATCACGGACACGTCTGGCGAGCCCGACGACGACGACACGCTGGGGGATACTGGACCCACGGACGAGGCGGACACCGCGGCGTCACAGGTTCCGCCAACGCCCATGGGCTCGTTGGCCTGCGGCCGCTGGGAAGGGCACGACGTGGATGGTGACGACGTCTGCGCAGGCGTCGACAACTGCAGCAAGACAGACAACCACGACCAGCTCGACACCGACGGCGACGGACGGGGCGATGCATGCGACGACGATATCGACGGCGATGGTGCCTATGACAGCCGCGAAATCGACGAGCTCGGCACGGATCCGACCGTCTTCGACACCGATGGTGATGGAGTCGGCGACTTGGGCGAGGTTCAGTGCGGGACCGATCCTCTCGATCCGAGCGACGCCGATCCCGGCCCATGCTCCGTGCTCGACTTCGACGGTGACGGCATCCCCGATGCCGACGACAACTGCATGTACTACCCCAACCCGGACCAGGCCAACGCGGATGGGGTGGGTCACGGAGACCTCTGCGACTGCCTCGAACTGCTAGGGGTCTCCCCGACCTTGGGTTCGACTCTCGGCAAGGACGTGCTCTCGTTGTTCGGCGCTTGCTTTGTGCCTGGGATGAACGTGTTCTTCGGCGACGTTCCTGCCGACTTGGTGGGCTGGCCGGACTGGGATATGTGGGTGTCGACGCCTCCCGGAGAGGCCGGGACGACGGTCGACGTGACGGTCCAGACCCCGCAGGGCGACTCCGCCACCTTGCCCGACGCGTTCACGTACGCTGACATCCCGCGCCTATGCCCGCTCGAGCTTCACACGATTGTACCGAACTCTGGCTCGCTCGAGGGCGGAGAGCATGTCACCGTGGTCGGGCGCTGCCTCAAGTGGAACACACGGGTCACGGTCGGCGGCGTGCCCGTCGAGAGGATGCGACGCACCACAACCAACGCCTTGATGTTTGAGGTCCCACCTGGTGTCGCTCTCGGCCCTGTCGACGTCGAGCTGGTGCGGTACAACGGGGTCTCGCTCCTGGTCGACGATGCGTTCACCTACGTCGACACGCCGGCCGGGCCGTGGTGGGGTCCCTGCACGCTCATGGTCGGCGCCGTCGCCCCAGCGACAGGCTCACTCGCTGGGGGCACCGAGGTCAGCGTCGTGGGCGACTGCTTCCCCGTGGGCGCGACGGTGTCCTTTGGCGCCATCCCGGCGACCGACGTGGACTTCAAGACCCGCGCGGTGCTCGTCGCCACGTCTCCACCCGCCGTCAACCCAGGCCCCGTCGATGTTCACGTCCACACGCCAGCCGGCGACATCGTGACCCTACCGGCCGCGTTTACGTATGAGTAGTGCCGAGACCTGAAGACGAAGTGGTCTCCGGAGACAGGAGAGACGTTCACCTGACGTGAGATGAAGCGGCTTCCGTCCTCGCTCGCAAAAATGGCCCGCCCGCGCGCGCCGGCGCCGCGAGGAGCTTGACGCTCCGTGCGGTCATGGCGACGTGGCGCTTCATGGGCTTGCGGCGCTAGGTCCTCAGCGGTCAGCGCCCGAGGCAGTCGCCGCCGGAGCAGCTCGACGAGTACGAGCGTGCGTCGCGCAGCTCACGTGCGCAGCGTCCGCCGCTGCAGGACATGAGGCAGTCGGAGCCTTCGAGGCAGCGCTGGACGCAGTGCCCCCCGCTGCACGTGAATCGACAGTCGCTGTCGGTGCAGAGCTGGATGCAGTCGCCGCCGCTGCATGTGGCCCGGCAGCTTGCGTCGTCGCAGCGTTGGACACAGCCACCGTCTGGACAGCGATAGCGCTCACCGCCTCCTTCGTATTGAGGCGTTCGGCGGCTGTCGTCGGCGTGAGCACGCTCGGTGCGGGTGACCACGACCCGCCCGGAGCGCGAGCGGACGACCGTGCCGTCGTTGGTGCGGATCACGTGGCCGCGAGCGCGGCGCTTCCCGCGTCTTCGGCTGTCGACCGCGTGGTCGTCGGGGGCGTGAGCCACAGTGTGGGCCGTCGCATCTGGCGAGCTGCTGCCGCAGCCTGTCAGTGGGCCGAGCACAAGGCAGAGCCCAAGCGTGGCGCTGGCAAGCCATCCAAGGTGGCGCGAGGTGGCGCGGGTGAGGTGAGTGAATCGAGGCATCTGAGGGTCTCCTAGCTTCTGTGCCGTCAGGGCAGCAGTCGAAGTTAGAACACCGCGCGCTCAGAGGACTGTCACTTGCTCGCTCACGCGGCGCTTTGTGCCGCCCGAAGATCCACCCGCGATGAGGCGGTTCATCGCCTGCACGAACGTGTCTTGCCCCGCCGGCCTCCACCAGCGGCACACGTCACGGCCGTCCCAGAACCCGCATTTCCTGGCAGCGCTAGCGTCCAGGCTCGGTCAGCCCGCGGAACGACGTGAGCGTTGACCGACGCCCTCGACCACGTGCGGAGCGGTTCATCGAGTGGGCCTTGACCCAGACCGACAGCGGTACCTCCAGCTCGCGCAGGTCACACCACATCAACGTGACCTCCTCGCCCGTCTCGACCTCCTCGAACGTGGGGTCTTGGGCGCGCGGCGCATAACCAAGGGCTTTCCAAGCAGCCGCCGTCCGCCGCGTCGCCGCCGCGACAAGAAAGCGGGACTTTGACATCGCTGCGGCGACGAGGTGGGCCCGCCCAAGGTCGCCGTTGAGCGCCGGGTAGCCAAAGCCACCCTTGAGCGCCCACAGGCCACTGCAGTGGGCGACGCCGTGGGCGGCACGCGAGCCAATTGCAGCCTTGATCGCGTCGCGAGCACCCGCATCCGCGAGCACCCGCTCAAGGCTCGACAGACGGCCAGGCTTGTCAGAGCGGTGGACTGCGACCCCGCCGATCACTTGCTCGCCGAGCTCGGCGAGCGCACACCAGGTCGTGACGCCTTTGATCTCGGGCACACGGTCGCCACTCCGCCAGCGCACCCCGTGCCAACGCGAGGGCGTCGCCTGGGGCGGCGAGAGGTAGCGCGGCCACACGTCTGGGTCGTCCGTCACCGAGTAGATGCGCACGACGTAAGGGACGTCCTTGTTCCCAGGGCGGAAGTGGACAGCGGTGGGTTGGATCGACGCAGTGACCATCATTGACCTCATCAATGGGCAAGAGAGTGCCGTCCGCAGGCTCAACCCTGCGCTCAGCGATTGGTTTGGGCGACGTCGCTGCTGCACACGCCGCCGATGGGGGGCTCCCATGACGTGTTTGCGGTTCACATCTCCGGCGACGCCGCACCCTCTAAAACGGCTATCTTCGGGGCCGACTTGAGACGCCAGGGTCACTTTTTTTTGCGCGACGCAACATGCTCGAACGCACCCGCACAACAAAAAAAAGCGGCCACTCCACAAGGAGCGACCGCCCGTTCTATGTCGCGCGTCTCTTAGGAGACGCCCAGCACATCGAGGGCCTTGAAGACGGCCTCGCGCGTCTGCGCATCCCCGCCGGTTCGCGCACCCAGCAGCACGTTGACGTGTTTGCCGAGGCGCTTGACCCCGACCATGCCCAGACCACAGGCCGCGTTGACCTGGACCGAGACCGACGGCCCCTGGAAGGCTTTCGCCAGCATGTAGGGAGCGTCAGGCAGCTTGGTGAACACATCGAGGATGTTCTTGCCGTGGGTGGTGCTCTCGGTGCTGAGACCGTTGAGTAGCTCTTCTTCGATGTCCTCGCCGAGCCCGGTGAGGGTCTTCTGAAGCACGGCGACCACTTCCGGCTCGTCGTCTCCGAGCGCGCCCACCATGTTGTCGACGACCTCCATCATCGCAGGTCCCAGCTTGCCGAGCGCCGTCGCGGCTGCCAGCCGAACCTGGGGGAACTCGTCGCGCAAGAGCACCGCCAGCGCCATCGGAGCACCAGCGCCCTTCCCTGCGAGGCCGACAGCCGTTGCGGCGTTGGCACGCACCACCTCGCGACCGTCCTTGAGCGCCAGGACCATCCGGTCGCCATCGATCTTGTCGCCGAAGTCTTTCTCTCCCAGGAGACGCTCCTCGAAGCCCGCAATCGTGATCGGAGGCGGGCCGGCGTCCGGCGGACCATCAAGAATCAAGAGCGCCTTGCGCACGGCCGCACGGGTCGCGGCGTCACCGCCCGTGCGGGCGCCTTCGAGCAGTGCGCGCCCTTCGCCCACCTTGTCGTTGCCGAGCATCGCGAAGCCCGCAGCCGAGTTCACCTGAGCCGCCACCGATGGGCTACTGAACGCCCCACAGAGCGCTGACTGAGCCTCCGGCAGCAGGTTGAGAATCTTCAAGATTCGCTCCGCATGCACCGGGCTATCGGTCTCAAGCCCGCCCACAAGCGCATCGACAACCTTCGACTTCAGCGGCTTGAGCGCGCCCGCGAGTGCGTCGGCGACATCTTCATCCTCATCGCCAAGCGCGCCCACAAGGGCCGGCGCGTACTGCTCGGCAGCAGCCGGAATCTTGGCGAAGGCATTGGCCGCAGCAAAGCGGGCCTCCTGCATGCTGTCGCGCAACAACACGGACAGCGCCATCCCGGCCCCAGCGGCCTTGTCGCCCAGCACGCCAAGCGCCGTGGCTGCGTTGGCGCGGACCGTCTCACGCCCGTCCTGTAGCGCGATTGTCATCCGGTCGGCGTTGATCTTGTCCGCCGCTGCCGCCAGCACGTCGTGCTTGAGCAGCTTGAGCTCAAACTTTGGAATGGTGATCGGCGGCGGACCAGCCGGCGGCGGGCCGTCGAGGATCTCGAGCGCCAGTCGTACCGCTTTTCGCGTACGCGCGTCGCCGCCGGTGCGGTTGTCCTCCAGGGCCACGCGGCGGTCGCCGACTTTCTCTGGCCCCAACAGCGCGAACCCGCGGGCCGCGTTGACCTTGGTGTTGACGGCCGGCGACTCCAGGAACGCCTCGTGCAGGGCGTCGGGCGCCTCCTTGAGCACGTTGATGACCTTCAGGATGTTCTCGCCGTGCTCCTCGCCGGTGTCGAGCCCCTTGATCAACGCGGCTAGGACCTTGTTGCCGAGCGGCAGCAGCGCCTTCGTTGCGGCCTCCACCACCTCGTCTTCAGCGTCGCCAAGCGCGCCCACCAAGCCACTCGCCTGCTCGATGGCGGCCGACGGGATCTCGCCGAAGGCCTTCGCCGCCGACTCGCGCACCTCCCACACGCTGTCTTTGAGCAGGACCGAGAGCGGAAGCGCGGCGCTCGCGGCTTCCTCTTTGAGCACGCCAAGGCAGGTCGCCGCGTTGGCTCGGACCGTCTCACGACCGTCCTTAAGCGCATGCATCAGGCGCACTAGGCCAAGCTTCGGCGCATGCTCAGCCAGCACTGCAGGCTTGAGCAGCTTGCGGTCGAAGCCCTTCAGCTCGATGGGCTTGGGCGGCGCAGCCTTGGGTCCGTCGATGAGCTCCAGCGCATGAATCGTCGCGGCAGACAGCCGTGAGCCACCGCCGGTGCGGTTCTCTTCCAGCGCCACACGGAGCACGCCAATCTTCTTGCCGAGCAGGCCCATACCGACCGCTGCGTTGACGCGGGCGTTCTCGGCGGGACTCTCCGCGACGACGTCGTGCAGCGCTTGCGGCGCCTCAGGCAGGACATTGATGAGCTTGATAATGCGGGCCGCGTGGGTCTCGCTTGGCGTGTCGAGACCCTTAATGAGGGCCGCGAGCGCCTTGCTCTTGAGGGGCGCCAGCGAAGCGCTCGCGTTGTCAGCGACCTCATCCTCGTCGTCGCCGAGCGCAGCAACCAGTGCTCCTGCTTGCTCGAGCGTTCCGGCGCCGATCTTTCCGAGCGCATCGCACGCCGCAGCCCGAACCAGCTCGGAGCTGTCTTTGGTGCAAACGGCCAGCGAGAGTGCGGACGGCGCGGAGGCGGCCCCGAGAACCCCGAGGGCGTCACAGGCGTTGGCTCGTGCGATCTCGCGTCCGTCGGTCAGCGCCGCGGTCATGCGGCCGACCTCGAGCTTGTCCTTAGCAGCCTCGAGCTCCTTGACGGTCAGGCGCTTGTCCTCAAAACCCGGCACCTCGATGGGTGCGAGCCCTTCGTGCTTGGGACCATCGAAGAGGAAGAGGGCGTGCAGCGTGGCCTGTGAGAGGCGCGACCCGCCACCGGTGCGGTTGTCTTCGAGGGCCTCGCGGAGCTTTCCGACCTTCTCTTTGCCAAGGCGTCCCATGCCGACGGCAGCGTTGACGCGCACGTTCTCAGCCGGGCTCTCCACGAGCTGGTCGTGGAGCGCCTGGGCCGCCTCTGGCAAGACGTTGATGAGCTCCAAGATGCGCCCGGCGTGAACAGGGTCGCTGGTCTCAAGGCCCTTGATGAGCGCGGGGAGCGCCTGACTCTTGAGCGGCGCGAGCGATGACGCGGCGTTGCTTGCGACCTCTTCGTGCTTGTCACCAAGGGCAGCGACCAAGGCGCCGGCTTGCTCGAGCGTGCCCGCGCCAACCTTTCCAAGGGCGCTGACCGCTGCAGCGCGGACAATCTCAGAGCTGTCTTTGGTGCAGACCGCAAGGCCGAGCGCGGCCGGCGCGGCGTCAGCACCGACAATGCCCAGCGCGTCGCACGCGTTGGCTTTGACGTCCTCGCGGCCGTCGGTCAGCGCAATCTGCATGCGCGCCGCGTCGATCTTGTCCTTGGACGCCTCGAGCTCGGCGACCGTGAGGCGCTTGTCCTCAAAGCCGGGGATTGGAATCGGCGGCGGGCCCTCGGGTGGCGGGCCGTCGATGAGGTGAATCGCCTGCATGACCGCGCGGCGGGTCCTGGCGTCGCCACCCGTTCGGTTGCTCTCCAGCAGCGCGCGGCCCTCGCCGACGCGGTCGCCCAGTAGGCCAAGACCGCGCGCGGCATTGACCTGGACGTTCACCGCAGGGGTCTCAAAGGCGGCGTAGAGGTCCTGCGGAGCGGAGGGAAGCGGCACCAAGAGCGCCAAGATCCGGCGACCGTGTGTCTCGTCGCCCGTCTCAAGTCCCTTGAGGAGCGCGGGCAAGACCGCGGACTTGTGTTGCTCGAGCGCTGCGGCAATCGCAGCCGCAACGTCCTCTTCCTTGTCGCCGAGCGCGCCCACGAGCGCGGGCGCGGCAGCGAGAGAGGCTTCCTTGAGCTGCCCCAGGCCCTGGGCGGTCGCAAGACGGACTTTCTCGGAGCTGTCGCGGAGCAGCATGCCGAGCGGGCCAGCTGCGACCTCGGCGGACGCGTTGAGGGCACCCAGCACCAGGGCGGCGTTGGCACGCACGTTCGCGCGGCCGTCCTTGGTGGCGATGACCATCCGCTCGGCGGTGGTCGCAGCAGCGCCGGCCTTGGCCTGTGCGGCCGTGAGGAAGTCGGTCTCAAAGCCGTCGATCGTGACGGGTGGGTGCTCGAGGATCTGGTTTTTCGGCGGCGCGAGAATCGCCCGGACAGCGCGACCGGCTGCTTGGCGAACGTCTGGCGACTCGTCCTCTTTCTCCGCTTTCTTCACGACCGGCAGCGCCACATCGCCGTTGGTCTTGGCAAGCCGCGTGAGCCCCACGCTCGCGTTGAGTCGCACCTTCATTCGATCGTCGCCGAGCGCCTTGAGCAGGAGGTTGCTGCCGGCCTCTTTGCCGCGCACGAAGACCTCGACAATCGTGAACTCTGCTTTTCCAGGCACGATGTCGAGCGCGTCGATAAGCGCGTCGGGGGCGCTGTCACGAAGGCCATCGAGGACGCGGAACGTCCCCTCTTTGATCTCCTCGACGGTGGACGGAAGGGTCTTGATGATCTGCGGCAGAATCGGCACGACCCCGGCGCCAAGCGCCGTGAGGTTGTCGACAGCCGCTTGGGCGACCACGAGCTTGCCGTCACGCAGAAGCGGCACCATGCGCTCCGTGGCGTGGCCGAGGACGGCGAGACCGAGCGTCGCGTTAGCGCGGACCGTCGGCCGACCGTCGTTGAGCATGCGAATCAGCGCGTCGACATCGAGGTCGGACGCGAACGGGGTCATCTCGGCGATGGAGAGCCGCTGGGCATCGAGCGCCGGCAGCGCCGAGAGCGCCTTCTTTGGCGCAGGTTTCGCGGCCGCAGCGGGGGCGTCCTTCTTGGTGTCGGGAGCCTTCGCTTTGCCCTTGCCCTTCGCCGTCGCGGCATCCGCCTTCTCGTCGGCCTTGGCATTGTCGGCCTTCTTTGCGGGGGCTGCTTTCTTGCTTGTCTTCTTGTCGCTCATGACGCTTTTTCCCGGCCGGTGTCTGTCGCTGACTGTATGGGGTCGCCGCGGAGAGTAGACCGAACTGATGACGCTGAAAAGTCGTGCTCGGGCGATAGTTTTTAAGGTAGGAGTTCCGCCTGATTCGAGGCGCCTGAGCCAGCGAGAGTCTCCTTTTGTCGAGGTCGATATGGACGTGACCCACACCGTGGATGCGACAGGTAAGCAGGCGTGGCGCGTGACGACCACGGCCGCTCACAACGGCGTCACGTGCTCGGTCTTTGAGACCATCACCGGCCACCGAGCGCCCGACCAGCCAAGCCCGGAGGCCGTCAAGCTCGCCGAGGTCTTGGTCTGGCTTGAGCTCGGCGAGGGCAAGCTGGAGTCGGGCGAGACAGTGGAGGCCATCGTCGCCGGACTCGATGGCGTCGAGCGACTCGGCGAGGTGTACGCGGGACCGGACGTGGACGACGACACCTTTGGTCAACTGGAGCTGGCCAAGAAGAGCATCGCCGAGGGCGAGCGTGAGCTGGGCGCCGAGATCATGCTCCATGTGCTCGACGAGCGGGCCAGCCTCTACGCGCGCTACCACGACGTGATGCGTGGCGACGTTGCCGACGATGACGAAGACATGGACGACGACGACGACGGCGACGGCGACGCGGGCGCCAGCGCGGCCATCGCCCCAGCCGAGTGACGCGAAGCACGGCTGCCGGTGTTGAAGCCAGACATGCCCAGACGTAGAGGAGAGCCCATGCATCATCGATCCACACGCGCCATTGCCATCGCTGCGGTCGCCGCGTTCGCTGCCGGCTGCGCTGAGCCGTGCGAGTTCGAGGCTCGCTGCGACGGCAATGTCCTCGAGACCTGCTTTCTGCACCCCGACCAGTTCTTTGGCGACCCGGTCAGCCGTAACGCGTGCGAGGCGCCCAACCCGTTCTGCGTCGAGCCCGTGGCCGACATGGTCGCCTTCTGTGCCGCCGAGCCCACCGCCGAGTGCACCGAGGCCGATCCCGAGACCTGCGATGGCGCCCTCGCGCTTCGCTGTCGTGAGGGCTTTGTCCGCGCGACGAACTGCGCCACCTTCGGCCCAGACTGCATCGTCAACGACGACGACGACGCGGTCTGCGCCCAAGACCCCATCGTCGCGTGCGACCCCGCGACCCACGAGCGCCGCTGCATCGGCGACAACGTCGAGCGCTGCCGCGACGGACGCATCGCGCTCGAGATCTGCGAGACCATCACGCCCCAGCACGCCTGCAGCGTCGATGGCTTCGCGGCCTGCCGGATCCAATAGCGCTTGAGCGACCCTGGACCCACGCCCGGCAGCGCCATGCCCTCCGAGCGACTTCCGTGGGGCTCCCAGCCCTGCCCGCTGATGCTCGCCCCGATGCAGGGACTCACGAACCGTGGCCTACGCTCGGTTTTTGGGACAACGGTCAGACCCGATGTGCTCTTCACCGAGTTTGTCCGAGTGCGCCCGAAGTCGAAGAAGATCGTCACGCCCGCGGACTTCGTCGAAGCCACGACCGAGGTCCCAGGCATTCCTCTGGTCGTGCAGGTCATCGGTAGCGCCGATGAAGGCGTGATCGAAGCGACGCGCAGCCTCATCGAGCGCGGCGTGCGCCACATCAACGTCAACATGGGCTGTCCGTGGGGTCGCATGACCTCGGTCCTCGCGGGCGGCGGCATGTTCCGAGCGCCTGAGACCGTCGAGCCGATGCTCCGCGAGCTGCGCGAGATCGTGCCGGGGTCGCTGTCGGTCAAGACCCGCTCGGGCATCGACGACGAGCGCCAAATCTTTACGGTGCTACCGGCGTTCGAGGCCGCTGGCATCGACTTCCTCGTGGTTCACTCGCGCACGGTCGAACAGAAGTACCGCGGCGTCGCCAACCACGACCTCACCCGCGAGATCGTCGCGCGTAGCTCGCTGCCCGTCATCGCCAACGGCGACATCACCACCACGCAAGACGCCCGCCGAGTCCTCGAGCAGACCCGCGCTACAGGCCTAATGCTTGGCCGCGGCGCCGTCGCCGACCCCAAGCTCTTCCACCGCATCCGCGGCACCGCGGCCGACCGTCCCACCGGCACTGCCCGCCGCGAGCAGCTCGCCACCTACCTCTTGCGGCTCTTGACCGAGTACGAAGCACTCTTCCAGGGCGACACCCAGATCCTGATGAAGCTCAAGAGCGTCTTCGTTCACGTGACCGATGACGACCAGGCCCGCTGGCTGCGCAGCCTGAAGAAGCAGAAGAAGGTCGCCGGCATGCGTCGCGCGCTCGAGGACGCCGCGCGTTAGCGACGCACTCTCAGCCGATCGCAAGACCCGGCGGCAGCTCCCAGCCATCGGCACGAGCCTGAGCGATCATGTGTTCGCGAAATGCGTCGGCGCTGGCTGTCGCGTCGTCGAAGCGCTCGTCGTCGAGCTCGAGCGTGTCGAAGCGGTCCAGCCGAAAGTTGCGGTAGGCGCCTCGCAGCTCGCACCAAGCGCCGACCGACCACCCGTTGAGGCGCGGCCAGTAGAAGAGCGCGACCGGATACAGCCGGCGCTCGCTCGCTTCGCCATCACCGCGGGTGTAGCGGGTGCGGACGCAACGACGCTGGGCGATCGCCTGACGCAGGACGCCGAAGCGGGCAGCGGTCTCGTCAGCACGACGGATCGGCACGAAGAGCGGCGTCCCGGCGATGGCACCTCGCAGCGCCGCGGGCAGCACCGCTTCCACCTTGGTGAGCAGGCTCCGCGCCGCCAGCGTTAGCGTCGGGTCGCCGTGGCTCTCGACCAAGCGAGCACCGAGGACCAGCGCATCGATCTCGTCGCTGTTGAAGGTCATCGGGGGAAGCTCAAAACCTCGCTGCAGCTGGTAGCCCACGCCTGGCTCGCCGATGATCGGCACGCCGGAGGACTCCAGGTCTCGAATGTCCCGGTAGACCGTGCGCACCGAGACCTCAAGACGCTCCGCAAGCTGCTCGGCGGTGACCACCTTGCGGCCCCGCAGCAGCTGCACCATCTGGAAGAGTCGGTCAGCACGTCGCATCCAGCGGCAGCGTAGCACCGACCTCTTGTCCGCCGATACCCCCGCCGGAGGGTGAGCGATGTGGCAGCTCCCCTCCGGCAAGACCTCCGCGACAGAAGTTTTGATAGGGTTTTGCTCGGCCCTATTGACGCGATCCCGGCGTCACTTCGTCGTTCACGTATCCCGATATCCTCGGTCCTTGGCCTCACGCCGATACGACTCGATCCAAAGCTTCTGTCGCTGACGTCTAGGCCGCCGCCTGCGACAGGCCGATCACGTTGCCATCGATGTCGGCGAACACGGCCAGCTTCATGCCGTCGGGCATGGCGTAGGGCTCAGTGAGCGCCTTACCACCGAGCTCCACGGCCTTCGCCAACGACGCCGCCACGTCATCGACGCTGACGTAGAACGTCGTCCACGACTTTCCGGCGGGGTGCTGACCGACGCCGCCGGGGATGGTGCCTGGACCACCGGGCGCAACCACGCCGTAGGCGTTGGGCATCACCTCATACTTCCAGCCGAAGAGCGCGCTGTAGAAAGCGCGGGACGTGTCAGCATTGGGGCTCAGGACTTCAAACCAACCGACGTTGCTACTCATGGGGGACTCCTGTGTTTCTATCGTTGTTTCATGAACTTGAGACCGCCACCTCGGCGACTCGAGAAACACCATAGAGCCCTCCTACTGACACCGTTGTGTCAGGAGGGGTCTGCGGCCGCGGGTCTACTGACAGCGTGGTGTCAGGAAGTCCGATATCGCTCAGGTGCACCTGCCGCTGCGTCTCCACCAGCCGCCGACCTGCTCTACTGGACGACGCCGCTTCCATCGACGCGCAAGGTGAAGCTGTCGGTGCCTGACCCTACGCCCGTGCGACCGGTGACCATCACGTCCTCGCCGACCCGCGCAACGCCGTGTGGCAGGATGAAGCTTGGCCCCAACACAAGAGGTGTCTCCCACACGACGTCACCGCTCTTCGTGTTGAGCCGCCGGACAATCCCCTCGCAAGACGTCCCCTGGACGTAGTTGTTGAAGCCAACGACCACAACGTCTTCGTTGGGCATCACAACGATGGCCGTCACGGAGTCGTCCCCGCCGGTTCCGAACTGGCTAGACCAGACCTCGGTGCCGTCGGCTTCGAGCAACATGACGAACCCGTCCCGATTGCCGAGGTTCGTCGACCCCAGGTCACCGCGCGTGGCGCCTGAGACCAGCGCTCGACCGTTGGCGAGCGAGGTGAGCCCGGACGTGTAGTCCGCCTGGGGTGTGCCGAAGCGCAGGGTTGAGATCACCGAGCCGTCGCTGGCGTAGCGGTAGAGCATGATGTCCCTGTCGCCCAGCGGCGTGGTCCCCGCGACGGGCTGGGCGGTCTGACCAAGGACGAGCGCGCCGCCATCGCCTGTTGGCTGAAAGTGGGTGATCCTGCTGCCGTCGACGCTGGCCACACCGAGCTCTTGGGTCCAGCTGACACCGGCGACCAAGTCGGTCGTGTCCCAGCGCGCTACGTAGCTGCCGTAGTCGTAGATCCCAGACGGCAAGATGCGCTTGAAGTATCCACCAAGGAAAAGCGACATGTCGTCGACCGCCAGCGTGAAGCCGACCGTGTAGTCGGTGTTGACGTCAACGAAGAAGTCGACCTGATCTTGCCAAACCGGAGCCCCTGTCGCCGCATCATGGGCGCCAACGACCGCGTACTGCGTGTTGCTGTTGCTGACGTTCTTGTCCTGACTGGCGACGATGACCCAGTTCATGGCGGGCCAGTAGACGATCTCGTTGACCAGCACGTCATGAGGGGATGCGCGGGTCGCCGACCATAGCTCGACGCCGTGCTTGTCGTAGGCACGAACCCGGCCGACGTGCTCGCCCGTCGCGTTGTTCCACAGCAGGCCTGTCACGTAGACGTTACCTTCGGCGTCGGTAGCGATCCCGCGCATCGCGTCTTCCTCGGTAACGCCCGTGCCCACGACGCCGGTCCAGGTGCTGGCGACGTCGACCGTCAGCCGGAAGCCCTCAACAGCCACGGAGCCCGCTGCATCTTCGACCGAGACGTTGACGACCGTCATGCCGACCGCATCGACGGTCGGTGAGAGCGTCAGCACCCAGGTCGCGCCATCGTCGGCAAGGCTCAGCGCGAGCTCGGTCGGCCCGAGCACGTCGTGGTCGCTGGAGGTGGCAGTCACCGTCAGCGCCGCTGGCGTGTCGTCAAAGACCGCGAGGACGATGTCTCGGGTTGTGCCTTGGGCCATCTTGAGGTCGCTGAGGGCACCGAGTGTCGGGGGGAAGTCCTGGACGGTGGTGTCGGCGAGCGCGGTGTCGGCGGGCGCGGTGTCGGCAAGCGCGGTGTCGGCGAGCGCGGTGTCGGCGAGCGCAGTGTCGGCGAGCGCAGTGTCAGCGAACGTATCGATGGTCGCCGTGTCGGCGGCCACGGTGTCGATCGCGATGTCCGCGAAGGGTCCGTCCACGACGTCGTTGCCGGCATCAAGCTCGGCTGTGTCTGCGCTCGCGTCCGCGGTATCCGGCACATCGACGGCAGCGCTCGCGTCGGTCCCAGAGTCGCCGCAGCCCGCCCACCCCATCATAGTGACAACGACAGCGCCGCAGATCGCCACGCCGTCTCGCCAGCGAGAGGAGTCAGCGCGCATGGCGGCGGCCTTGTAGGTGGTGGCGCCCACGGCTACTGCACCACGCCGTCGCCGCTGACGCGCAGGATGAAGCCATCGCTGTTGCTCAAGAGACCCGTCTGGCCGATGACCATGACGTCCGGCCCGATAACGGCGAGGTCGGAGGCCCACGCGTAGCCGCTCAGCGGCAGGATCGTCTCCCACACAATCTCGCCGCTCTTGGTGCTGACCCGTCGGACGAAGGCATCGCTGGTGACGTTCGGGATGGTGTTGGTGGCGCCGGCGACGATGAGGTCGCTGTTCGGCATCGCGACCACGGCGAAGAGCACATCGGAGTCGGCGCTGCCGGACTGCACGGCCCAGTCCAGCGTGCCGTCGGTTCCAACCGTGAGCACGACCGCGTCGCGCGCGCCGGCTTGGGTGCTGCCCATCAGGCCATAAGTGCTACCCACAACGGCAATCCGACCATCCGCTAGGCGGGTCAGCGCCCGACCATCATCGCGCACGGTCGTGCCATGCCGGGTCACCCACAGCAAAGACCCGTCGCTGGCGTAGCGCGAAAGCACGATGTCCATATCCCCAAGAGGCGTCGGCGACATCGGCAGCGCCACGCTCGAGTTGGCGAGCATCACCATGCCCCCGTCGCCGGTGAGCAACACATCGGACACGCGGGTGGTGTCGCTAGGACCGACCCCGAGCTCCTGAGACCACGTCACCCCACCGCTGAGGTCGCCGGCGTCCCAGCGCGCGACCCAACCGCCGTACTCCCAGGCGCCAGCCGTGTCCTCGCGCTTGAAGTGGCCAACGAACATCAACGAGCCGCTGTCATCGACGGCAACCTCGACCCCGACGGTGTAGTCGCTCTCGGTGTCGAGATAGAAGTCGACCTGGTCCTGCCACACCTCGACGCCGGTCGCAGCGTCATGTGCGGCCACCACACCGTATTGCGTGTTGCTGCCGTCAACGTTCTTGTCTTGGCTGGCGACGACGACCCAGTTCTGGGACGGCCAGTAAGCGATGGCGTTGAGGTGGACGTCATGAGGCGACGTGCGATTGACCGACCAGAGCTGGGTGCCATGCTTGTCGTAGGCGCGAATCCGGCCCCGGTAGGCGTTGGCGGCGCTGCTGAAGAAGCGACCGGCGGTGTAGACCGTGCCAGCGGCGTCGGTGGCAACCCCGCGGATCGCGTCATCCCCCGGCGCACCTTGCCCCACAATGCCGGTCCACGTGCTCTGGACGTTGACGTCTAGGCGAAACCCCTCGCTCACCGTCTGGTTGGCGGCGTCGGTGACCGCCACGGTGACGACCGTCTGCCCGACGGCGTCGACGCCGGGCTCGATGGTGAGCAGCCAGGCGGCGCCATCCTGACTGACCACGAGGTCTGCGTCTGCGACCACATCGACGTCGCTCGAGGTCGCCACGACGGTCAGCGCGTCGGGCGTGTCATCGAAGAGCGCGATCGGTAGCGCAAGCGTGGTGCCTTGAGCCATCTCTTGGTCGTCGAAAGCGCCCAGCGTCGGCGGGAAGTCAGTCGCCGCGGTGTCGGCGGCCGGCTCGATCGTGTCGCCGACGACGTCAGGGTCAGCAAACGTGTCGGTCGCCGCGACCGTGTCCATGGGCGCGACGCTGTCAGCGGCCTCTGCGGTGTCTGATGGCTCGGCGCTGTCGACGCCTGCTGCCGTGTCTAGCGGCTCGGCGGTGTCGGCAGCTTCCTGCGTGTCACCGGGCTCAGCCGCATCACTGGCGGCCGTGTCCTCGCTCGAGTCGGCCGCTGCCGTGTCGGTCACGTCGACGACCGAGCTGGTGCCGTCGTCGCCGCATGCCGCAAGGGCCGCGACGATGACCGCGAGCACTGCGGCGTCTCTGAATTCTCTCGCCATGTTCGTGGCCTCGCTCGTTGCGTGTGCGCCGGTCGCGCGTGAGACACTCTAAGGGCGCCGTATCGGTCGCGACAAGGACCGCGGCGCGGCTGTAAGATCGGTGAAGGATGCCGCGCGCCGCGCGGCCGACGCCTCCGAGCGTGACTTGTCACGAGCCCGCCGGTACAACCCGGCCGTACGATCGTCTGGTTAGGAGAACACCATGAAGCTCAGGCTCACCCGTCTCACGTCCGCTGCGATTGGCCTTGTCGTCGGTTCCGGGATCCTCGCTGCCTGCGGCGACGACGGGCCAGCCGCCGCAGACGACGTCGCTGACAGCGTTGCCGACGCCGGCGACGACCTAGACGCCAGCGACCCTGACGCCAGCGATCCACCCGATAGCGCCATCGTGGACACCACGCCCGCGGCTCCTAGCTGCACGCCGCGCGCGACCACCGCGGTGCCGGCTGCCAATTTCTTCAGCGACATCTCGGATGCGAGCGGCATTCGCGTCGGCAACTACCTCAACCCGGCACCCGCCGGCATCGTCATCAACGACCACAGCCGCCTCGCGTTTGGCGACCTCAACGGCGACCGCCTCGACGACATCGTCATGCACTCGCTCTTTCCCAACGCCCAGGCAGGCGTGCCCTTCGAGCACCTGGTCTTTCTCAACAACGGCGACGGCACGTACCGCGACCACTCGACGGCCTCGGGCTTGCGCGACTCGCAGACCGCATTCTTCGCGTTCGGCGATGTCGACAACGACGGCGACCAAGACATCTTCGCTGGCTTGGACATCCAGCTCGGCGGCGCCCAGAGTCAGGTCTGGCTTAACGACGGCAACGCGGTCTTCACGCAGGTCCCGAACGCGGGCGTCGGCGGGGTCACCATCCCGGCCGCTGCGGCCAACGCTATCTTCTTCGACTACGACGGCGACGCGTTGCTCGACCTCTTCGTCGGCAACGGCCAGACCAGCGCCAGCGCCCCCGACTGGATGTTCAAAGGCAACGGCGACGGCACCTTCACCGACGTCCGCGAGCTGCTCCAAAACAACGGCGCGGCGCCCAGCAACGGCAGCGTGGGCTGTGACTACGACAACGACGGGGACCTGGACCTCTTCATCTCGACCTACGGCGTCAGCGTGCAGCTTGGCGCCAACATCCTGTGGGAGAACAACTTCGGCGTGTTCACCAACGTCGCCGTTGCGCGGGGCTTTGCGTCGCTGCCCGGTGGCAACCCTTGGATCGCGTCCACCGGCTTCGGCGAGGACCCCGAGCCCGGCAAGGGCCCCGGCGAGTACATTGGCAGCAACGGCTTCGGCATCGACTGCGGCGACATCAACAACGACGGCTTGATGGACGTCTACCTCACCACCATCAGCCACCCCGGCGGCAACTACACGCGCATGTGGAGCGACGCCACCCAGGTCCTCATCAACGGTGGCCCCGACGCGGGCTTTGCCTTCACCGATGAGGCCCGCACCCGCAGCTATCCGTACAACGAAGGCGACGTGGACGGCGCGATGGTCGACTTCGACAACGACGGCTGGCTCGATCTCAGCGTCTCGCGCGACAACAAGTACGAGAGCGGCTACGACACCCTCGACCAGAAGGCGTGGTTTGGTCTGATGCACCAACAGGCCGACGGCAGCTTCAAGAGCGTTGGCCCCGAGAGCGGCATCAACGAGCCCGACGCCGTCAACATCGCGTCGCTCATCGACTGCACGGATGGCAACACAACCTGCCCCGACGGCGAAGCGTGTCTCGCCAACCGCTGCCGCATTCCGTGCAGTGACGACACGGCGTGCACGAGCCCCGAGATCTGCGACAGCCGCGGCTTCTGCAAGATCCTCGCGACCATGCGCAAAGCCCAGAACCACGCTTGGAGCGACATCGACCGCGACGGCGACATGGACCTGCTCGTCGGCGGCCGCGACACCGGCGGCGGACGCCCGAACTTCCTCTTCCGTAACGACATCGGCCAAGACAACCGGTGGATCGGCATCCACCTCGTCGGCGATGGCCAAACGATCAACCGCGACGCCATCGGGGCCCGCGTGACCCTGACGTTCGCCGGCGTCGGCACGGCTGGTGGAGACGAGCACCTCATCCGCGAGGTCCGCTCGAGCCGCGGCATGTACAACAGCGCCGACATGCGCACCCTGCTCTTCGGCCTAGGCGACCGCGCCTGCGACTACACCGCCACCGTCCGCTGGCCCGACGGCACCACCGTCGAGCTACCCGCCGGAGCCCTCACCGACGAGCGCTACCACACCCTGACCTACCCCGACGTGGTGAGTGTCGACGAGTAGCGCGCTGCCCGTAGCGCGCGGATTTCTACGTCTGCTCCTTGACCCTGACGTGACGTCAGGGCGCAGAGTCACCGACATGAAGCGCAACCCACTATGGACCGTCAGCGACGTTGCCCGCCAAACCGGTGTCACCGTCCGCACCCTCCATCACTACGACCAAATCGGGCTCTTGCGGCCACGCCGCAGGACGGACGCGGGGTATCGCCTCTACGGCGCTGATGACCTCCAGCGACTGCATCAGATCTTATTGTGGCGCGAGCTGGGGCTTGGACTCGACGACATCGGTGCCCTGCTCGACAAGCCAGACCACGACATTGCCACAACGTTGCGCGAGCAGCGGGCTCAGCTCGTTAGTAAGGTTGAGAGCCTCAACGCGATGATTGCGGGAGTCGATGAAGCGCTCCACGCCCACCAAGAGGAGAGAATGATGACACCTTCGAAAGCCTTTAAGGCACTTGGCGACTTCGACCCAGCCGAGTTCGAGCACGAAGTCGAGCAGCGCTGGGGGACGTCTGAAGCCTATGCGGTATCGGCCAAGCGCACCAAGGGCTACGGCGAGGCCGAGTGGATAGCGATTCGGACGGAAGCTGCCGAGATCTATGCAAGAGCTGCGGCACTGATGGCCGACGGGCACGCGCCGGACGCTGACCTCGCGCGCGCCGCGGCGGAAGCGCACCGACAACACATCGAGCGCTGGTTCTACGCTTGCGCCCCGGCCATGCATGCCCAGCTGGCCGAGATGTACACGGCCGATCCCCGCTTTGCTGAGACCTTCGAGTCGGTCGCCGAGGGCCTGGCTCAGTGGTTCGCGAGTGCCGTCGTGGCCAACACAAGTGAGGCCCGCTGCGCCGGATAGCGAGCACGAACAACTGTCGGTAACAATGAAGGAAAACCGGCCTGACGGTTGACTTCGTTGAGGGGCGCACTAAGCTGACGGAGTCAGTGCCACATTCACCGAGGTCACCATGGTCGTTGAGCGGGACAAACGCACGGCTGGGACAGCTGTAAACCAGTCTGGAGGCGAGCCTGGGAGGCCGAGCGCGAGTGCCCTCCAGCTGAAGAAACAAGTTGCTGCGGCCGATGGTTATGAGGCTCAGCAGGCGCTGTTGAAGCCCGCCAAGCTTGCAGAAGCACTGGCCTACAACAGCAGGCGTGAAGGCAAGCACGGTGCCGATTGGATTCGCGGCGTACAGCTGGGCATCGGTGCGGCAGCCTCCGGTCGCTACGACGAGCAAACCACTCAGGCGATCGCCCGGTTCCAAGACGACGCGACGGGATTGCGCGTCGACGGCAAGGTGGGCTCAAAAACCTTGGGCAGACTGAACACCGCGTTTGCCGGCAATCTCACGGCAAAACCCGCCAAGCCCATCACTTCCGGCGTCGGCAAAGCAGATGCTCTTGTTGGAGGCGGGGCAAAGGGCAACAAACCACAGCAAGCGGCGGCCGCTGCTGTCACACCAGAAGAGGCCATCGCCGCGCTGAGCGATGGCCTGCTGCCGATCGTTTTGACGTCCAAGCGTGCACTCTCACTGGGTACCCTGCCGAGTTGGGTGGCAGAGCGCGCCGCGGCGGTCACAGCAGCTGTCGACGCCTTCTGCCAGCTTGACGCCGACGACCCGCGGCGCACGAAACTCGAAGCCACGCTCAATCAAGAGGCTGCGCTTGTCGCTTCGATCCTGGAGAGCGACGGCGGTCGCGCGAAACGTCACGGGCTCGCGTTGATCACCAAGGCGTCGGTCCTCACCGAGCCTGACGCCCAGCCGAACCTGCCGAAGCTCAACGAGGTTCAAGCGTACCAAGCAGGTCTACGAGCTATGGGTGCGGTTGCAGCCGACGGGTCGATCGCAGCGAGCGGACTCCGCGCCGCGGTCGTTGAAGCCCAAGACGGTGCGCTTGCACTCTTTCAAGCTCTCTCGGTGCTCTCAGCCCGAGCAACCTGGCAAGAAGGCGTCGTCGAGCCTGGCAAGGAAGGGATCGCCAAGGCCAACAAGGACAAGGACAATGCGCTGAGGGGCATCTTCAAGGACGGGGGTTGGGGCAACATCACCCATGACAAGAAGAAGGGGCGCGTCGCAGACTGGTGCGGCATGTTTGTTGGAGCATCGATGTTTCGTGGGGCAGGGCTCGACCAAGAGCTGCGTATGGGCATGCTGCACACGAGCAACGTCATGGACTATTTCCGCTACACTCAGAAGGCCAACGCCAAGCGCGCGCCGAAGTCGATCTGGGCCGACGGCGAGTGGCATGATCTCAAGGCCTATCACGGCAGTCGCGGGTCTGAGCGCAAGTGGACAACGCGCGATGCACTTGCGGCCGAGATGGCTGGCGACAGCTCGCCCGACATCTGGCCTGGCGACGTCGTACTCATCGACCACAGCGGCAAAAAGACCAAGCCCCAGCACATCACGATGGTCGAGAGCTACAACGCAGCGACCAAGGTGCTGACCACCATTGAAGGGAACACGGGCGGGATTCAAGCACCCGACAAAAAGGTCAAAGACAGCGAGGGCGACGAACACTGGCGCAAGCACCGCGGGCCGGACGGCAGCGGCGTACACACCCGCGACCTCACCAACATGGATAAGGCCAGTCGCACCAAGCACAAAGACCAGCACGCCGCCAACAAGGCTGCCGCTAAAGACAAACCCAAGGGGGCCTACAAGGGAACCAAGGGATCGACCGTGTTCGGTATTGGACGGGCGTCGGCCGTGGACTTCGAGGAGCACTCGTACGCGACGCGGGCTGTGCCAGACGAGTTCAAAAAGCTCTCGCCCACCGAGATGCGGAAGCTCGCCAAGCAGCGCGGTGCGAAAGCCAAGCGGGCCGACAAAGTCGGAGTCAAGAAGCCGAAGTGAGAGGACACGCGACAGCATGGCCGCTCCTCAGCGCGGCGACAGGTTCCCCGCCAACGAGGCGCCGGTTTGTCACGGTGCTCGTGGCTGCGATGTGGTTGGTTGGAGCCGCTCTGACGGGACCACCTGCGCTCGCTGCCAGCGCCGCCGAAGTCGCCGCTGATGCGGCCCGGCTCGGCAAGCTCGACGTGGTCGACGTGGCCAGCTTAGAGCTGCAGCACCCGACCTGCCTGCTGTGGTCTCCCAAGACGCGGCAGGCGTTCTGTGTTGCCATCGAGCGGCACCGCGGCCCAGCTAGTGTCCGCTATGTCGGGGTCATCGTCGGCGCGACCGCGCGCTCGGCGACCCGCCATGTGCTGGCGACCTTCGATGAAGCCGATGATGAAATGGTCGGTGATGCCGCCGGGGTTGCCGCGATCAACAAGGCACTGTCAGGGGTGAGCTGGAGTGCCCGCCCTGTGGTCAGTGATAGCTACACGGTCAAAGCGCCTGCGCCATCGAGGCCTGCCCGCATTGAGCTCGCCAAGGGCAGCGTCCGAGCCGACGTCGAGGTCTTGGCCGTCGCAGGTGAGCCGGTCGTCGTCGCCGTTGCTGACTGCAGCGACTCTACGTGCAGCGCGCGCGGGACGCTGACGTCCCGCTTCGTCATGGCGAGCCAGGATCCAGCGGTTGTCGCCTGTCCGACCGGCATGTGGTGCCCGCCCAACCACGCCGTGCTCGCACCGTTCCTGGGTCAGCTCTGTCGCGGCAACCCCACTGACACCGACGCCGACGCCGTGGCCAAGTGCGCCCAGCGCGGTGAGCTGGTCGCTGATGACCTCGCCGTGCTCTTCAACGCCTATGGCGCGCTCTACGGCTACACGTTCAAGACGCGCACAGAGTTCAACCGCTACTTCTATGGCCCTCGTGGCACGCCACCGGCCTCGGCCGAGGAAGGCTCGACGTCGGTAAACAGCTGGTTGCCGCCGTCTTGTCGGAACGCGATCGGCCTTACCAAGCGCTCGGAGCTCACCAAAGCCCAACGTCACTTCCGTGACCGCGTGAAAGCCACCTGGCGAAAGCACCGCTAGTTAGCAGCGTGCAGCAGCGTAGCGGTCAAGCCGCAACCCGACTGGCACTCTGACCGCGCGCGGGAAGTCGGCTCGCGCGTGGTGTGCAGCCCTCAAGTCCTGATTTCGCCGAGGCAGGCGGCCCTGTCGGTGCACGGGCGACCGAACGCGATCGTGGTTCACAAAACGACCTCAGTGCCGGTTCCGTTGCGGATGACAACTCTGATCGAAGAGTGATACGCTCGTGATCCGTCTACATCTTTTTGAGGGGAACCATGACTCGTCACACGTGGCCGTGCCGTGCCTTTGGACTTGCCGTCTTCACAGTCGCTGCGCTGCTCGGAGCCTGCAGCGACGCGCCGACCGAGGCCGTCACCGCGCTTGGCTGCGAGGACTCACCATGCCTCAACGGCGCCGCCTGTAACGACACCGACAACGGCTTTGTCTGTGACTGCGCGGCTGGCTTCGAGGGAACAACCTGCGGGGTCAACAGCGACGACTGCGCTGCCGGCCCCTGCGCCAACGGCACATGCGTGGACCTGGTCGATGGCTACCTCTGCCAGTGCCCTCCGGGCTTTGACGGACCGACCTGTGGCACCGAGGTGGCGGCGTGTGCTGATGTCGTCTGCCACAACGGCGGCACATGCGAGGTCCAGCCGGACGGCGTGGCAGACTGCGTCTGTGCGGACGGCTTCGATGGACCCAGCTGCGCCAACAACATCGACGACTGCGCGGACACGCCATGCGCCAACGGCGCTACCTGCATCGACCAGGTCGCCGGCGTCGTCTGTGTCTGCGCCGACGGCTTCGAAGGCGACGCCTGTGAGCACAACACCGACGAGTGCGCGGACGCTCCGTGTCACAACGGCGGCGCGTGCACCGACCAGGTTGCCGGCTTCAGCTGCGCATGTGCCGCGGGCTTCGAGGGGCCGACGTGCGCCATCAACCGCGACGACTGTGACCCAGACCCATGCGCTGGCGGTGGCACCTGCGTGGACGCGATCGACGGGTTCGTCTGCGTCTGCCCGCCCGGCCTCACCGGCACAACCTGCGAGGGGACGGTCGACCACTGCGCAACCGAGCCGTGCCTCAACGACGCGAGCTGCACCAGCGACGCCACCGGCTTCGCCTGTGACTGTCCGGAGGGCTGGTCCGGCGAGCGCTGCGAGGTCAACGTCGATGCCTGCGACCCCAACCCGTGCGGCGCAGGCGCCGAGTGCATCGACCAGGTTGTCGGCTTCATCTGTGCCTGCCCCGACGGCTTCGCCGGCGACACCTGCGACGTCGACATCGACGACTGCGCCGACGCTCCCTGCCACAACGGTGGCACCTGCACCGACGCGCCTGCTGGCTTTGTCTGCGACTGCCCCGCTGGCTTCAGCGGCGCCACCTGTGCCGTCAACATTGACGACTGCACGCCCAACCCGTGCGGCGCAGGCGCGACCTGCCTCGACGGGGTCAACAGCACGTTCTGCCAGTGTGCCAACGGGATGACCGGGGCACTCTGTGACGTGCCGATCGACGACTGCGCTGCGGCGCCGTGCCAGAACGGTGGGACCTGCACCGACGAGGTGGACGGCTTTAGCTGCACATGCACCGCGGGCTGGGAAGGCACCTTCTGCGCCAACAACGTCGACGACTGCGCGACCGACCCGTGCGACCATGGCGGCACCTGCCTCGACCAGGTCAACGCCTTCGTTTGCGAGTGTCCGGCAGGCTACGCGGGCCCCACCTGCAGCGACAACGTCGACGACTGCGCCGATGCACCGTGCAACAACGGCGGTACCTGCACCGACGGCGTCGACAGCTTTACCTGCGAGTGCCCGGCTGGCTTCAGCGGCGACACCTGCGCCGACAACGACGACGACTGCGCCGGCGAGCCCTGCGACAACGGCGGCACCTGCGTTGATCAGGTCGCTGGCTTCGTGTGCGTGTGCGCCCCCGGGTTCGCCGGTGACACCTGCACCGACGACGTCGACGACTGTGCCGACAACCCCTGCCTCAACGGCGGCACCTGCGACGATGCGGTCGACGGCTTCAGCTGCACCTGCGCCGACGGCTTCAGCGGGTCGACCTGCGGCGTCAACGACGACGACTGCGCCGGGGAGCCGTGCGGCAACGGCGGCACCTGCGTCGACCTCGTCGATGGCTACTTCTGCGACTGCCCACCGGGGTTCGGAGGCGCTACTTGCGGCGACGATCTCGACGAGTGCGCAGCGAGCCCGTGCCTCAACGGTGGCGTCTGCACGGACGCGGTCGCCGGCTTTAGCTGTGCCTGCGCGACCGGGTTCACCGGCGACACGTGCGCGGTCAACGTGGATGACTGCGCTGCCGCCCCCTGCCTCAACGGCGGCACCTGCTTTGACCAGGTCGATGCCTTCGTGTGCGTGTGCGCTGCTGGCTTCAGTGGTCCAACCTGTAGCGACGACGTCGACGACTGCGCGGATGCGCCCTGCCACAACGGCGGTACCTGCACCGACGCAGTCGCTGGCTTTGTCTGCGACTGCCCAGATGGCTTCAGTGGTGACACGTGCGCGGTCAACGACGACGACTGTGCCGCCGCGCCGTGCGCCAACGGCGGCACCTGCTATGATCTGGTCGCGGGCTTCAGCTGCGTCTGCCCGTCTGGCTACGCCGGCGCCACATGCGCCGACGACATCGACGACTGCGCCGATGCGCCGTGTCAGAATGGCGGCACTTGCACCGACGCGGGTCCCAACGCGTTCACGTGCGCCTGCCCGATCGGCTGGGATGGACCTACCTGCGAGCTCGACGTGCCGGACTGCGCGACCGATGGCGACTGTGGCGGCGTTGGCGCCTACTGCCACAACGAGACCTGCGAGGTCGACGGCTGCGCGGTCGACCCGGCGAGCTGTACGCGGGCCTCGGTCTGTCCCGGCGACGCCGTGCTCTGCAACGTCGAACCGATCGATTGGGGCTACCAAGAGCTCGGCTACCTCGGCAGTGCCTTCTACAACACCCGTAGCAACATCATCGCGCTTCCGCGCGAGCACCACGAGCCCCACGACCTGTCGATCCGCTTCCAAGCCAAGGTCGCCGGACGCGTGTCGATGGGCTGGGATGTGGGCTTGCACCGAGCCCGGTTCTACGAAAACAACGTGACCGACCGAGGCTTTCGCGTCAGCATCATCGATGCGTCCGGCGACACCGTCGACAGCGTCGAGCTCTACCCGATCGAGACGCTGAAGTTCGCCGGTACCATCAACCTAGGCCAGCTGACCGCGGGCGACTACATCATCCGCGCGGAGCTGACGGAGGCCGCGGCTGACGGAACCCTCGGCGACACCCTCGAGGTGGTCAACCACCCCCTGAGCAAGCCCGTTGGCGCCGTGGTCCAAGAGCCCTTCCCCGCCGAGGGCGTACCGCTGAAGCTGACGGGCCCGATGCCGACCGAGACCACGACGGTCCCGATCTCGACCGGCGTGCCGCTGGCGGAGACCACGACCCAACGCCTCGACACGCTGCGGGTCTTTGAAGACGGCGTGCCGATCGCCGCCAACATCACCGCTCGGTCACGCTGGACGCCCGATGGCTTTATCCGCTGGGTCGGCGTCGACTTCGAGGCCACCCTCGGACCCGGACCCGCCCCCGACTACCGCTTGATGCTGAGCGACCGGCCTGTCCCGTCCACCCCGCTGACCGTCGAGACGGTCGGCGACACCCTGGTGGTCAACACTGGCCCGCTGCGGTTTCACGTGAACACCGCGCACTTCGCGGGGATCTCGTGGGCCGCCCTCGATCTCGATGGCGACGGCGCCTTCACCGCAAGCGAGGCCATCGTCGACGGCCCTGGCGGCCCCGTGATGACCACGATCGTCGGTGGCAGCTACTCGGCGGCGAACCGACCCGCCGACGAGCAACCGCCCACGCTCGATCGCTGGATCTTTGCGACCCAAGAAGCCAGCTTGCTCAGCGAGGTGCGCGTCGAAGAGGTCGGGCCCGCCAAGGCCGTCATCCACGCCAACGGCTGGTACTACAACGATGCGGGCGAGCGGCTGCATCGCTACAGCGTCTACCTCACAGCGTGGGCGGGCTCGAGCAGGGTGGAGCTCGACCACCGAACCATTCTCACCCGCGACGCAGACGCCGATGACCGCATCACCAGCGCCTCGTTCGAGGTCGCCACAACGCAGGCCTTCGACACCTACGCCTTCGGGGTCGAAGGCACCGATGTGGCCAGCGGCTCAGTGCCGACCGGGGGCGCGGACGTCTTCGCGCACCAGTACCGAAGCGACGCGTTCCGGATCGTGTCCGGCGGCGCCGACGCGCACCAAGGCGAGCGCCTCAAGGGCTGGATGCGCGGCACCTTCGGTCAGGCGTCGGTCACGGCGTTTCTCCACGATGTCTACCAGCTCTACCCCAAGGAGATGGAGCTGCGGTCCAAGGCCGACGGCACCGGGACGCTGGCGCTCCACTTCTGGCCACGTCACGGTATGGACGTCTTTGACGAGCAGGAGCTGTTGACTCGCAAGAACGTCTTCAAAGGCCTCTTCGCCCACCACGGCCAGGCGCTGACGATGAAGACGCCCCAGTCGGTGATCGACCGGCTGTGGGCGCTGGCTGAGAGCGACACAGACCCCGAGGACCCAAGCCAGCCCAACAGGGACCAGTGGTGGCAGCCACCCGGCAACGGCGAGGACGCCGACCAGATCGAAAAGGCCGAGACGAAGTTCGGCAAGGGCACCGCGTTCACCAACGAGGTTGTCCTGCACTTCGGGCCTCGAGAGGAACCGCTGTCGCCAGCCGCCATCGACGCCGCGCGCGACAGGGTCCACGCCCATCCCGAGCCTGGCTACGCCATGTCGACCCAGGTCATGCCCTTCATGGATGCCCGCGACCCCGCGACCTACCCGCGCGCCGAGGAAGCGATTGGCGGTATCCGCGATGCTCACCTGCGCCTGCAGGTCGAGCCTGCCGACCTCCACGGCATGTGGGTCTATGGCGGCACCCACAACGGCTTCGACTACGAGCGCGAGACGCCCAATCTCCACCGGGTCTGGCAGCACTCGCACTACAGCGCCATTGGCACGGCCTGGGCGATGTACCTGCGTGGTGGCTTGCACCACGACCTCACGTGGGCCACGGCGATGACGCGGCACCTGATGGACGTCGGCCGCATCAACTTCGACACGACGCTGCGCGAGACGAGCGGCTTTGCCGGCAACGTCCGCCACGCCAAGGGCACGATCCCGTGGACGGAGGGCGCAGCGCTGGGCTCCCACTGGTCGGATAGCTCTGGCTTTCTGCTGCGCTACTACCTCACGGGCGACTACCAGTCGCGTGACATGGCGGCCGGCTGGATCGAGTCGGTCAGACGCCAGCACCTCTTCGGCGACACCGAGTACACCGCGAGCAACGGCCTCCAGCCCTTCGATCTTGAGCCCACCTGCGACGGCGAGTACCGCAAGCTCCTCGATGCCAACGGTGACCCGTGCAGCGTGGAAGGCGTCGATGGCTGCACGCTGGTCGACCGCACGCCGACCTACATGCGCAATCGGCTGACCGGCGTCTCAGAGATGCTGGAGCAGTACTACTTCAGCCACGACCCCAACCTCGCCAAGCTGGTGGGTCACGCCGGGCACTTCTACGCCAACACGAAGTACGAGTGCAGCTTGGGCTGGACCTCGCATCCGGTGTTCCAGATCCACGCGTGGCCGCGGATTCTCCACTTCTATCGCGACCCGCGCATCGGCGCCCGGCTGGGCGAGTACCTCGAGTCCATCGGCCACTACAACGGCTTCCGCGGCTCGGGCAAGGCGGCTGCTGTGGCGGCACACTACTTCTTCACCGGCGACACCCGGCACTTGGTCAACGCCGGACGCGACAGCTACTTCGACGCGATCTTGGGGACCATCACCGACCCGACGCATCCGTACTATCAGTTCAACAACGGCG
>CALHXW010000198.1 GCA_938040325.1 uncultured bacterium
AGGATGTCGACGTCCTGTCCGGTACTCTGGGTGTACTCATCGGTGTGCTCGGTCTCGTAGGTTCCTGCGCCGTCCAAGGGAACGACGATCGAGGGCCCTTGCTCGTTGTTTTGGTAGAACGCCAGCGAGCACGAGTCCGACCCTGTGTCCTGCGGCACGTAGACCAACTCGACCTCAAGGTCCCCGGACGGGTTGAGGGTGGCGGGAAGTCCAGGCATTGCCTTGACCTTGAACTCGGGTCCGCAGCCTTGCATCTCGATGTTTGTCACATCGAGTGGTGCCGTCCCGACGTTGTAGGCGGTGACTGTGAACGTCTGGCTGTGGCACCCAATCGTGGTCAGACCGAAGTCGACCTCCTGGGGAAGTACCGAGAGGCTCGCAATACCAGAGCGTGCATGTAGGTTGGGCGGGTACGGCGACGTTCCGCCCTGCGCCGCCGGGTAGACGACCGGCGTGGTGGAGCCACTGTAGGGGTCGATGACTCGAATCGCGAGCAAGCCAGCGTAGTCGGCAAGCTCGTCGCCGAAGATGGGTGCCGAGTCTGGCGGCGTGAACGTGACCTCGATCGGATAGGACTGACCCGGCTTCAGGCCGTTCTGAATAGCCGGCGGCGTCAAGGTGACGCGGTAGTAGTCGCTGGTACCCGACTGCTGGACAGTGTTGTTCGGATCGTCGCAGGAACCACCGAACAGGCCAAAGAAGCTCGCACAGTCGTTGACGAACGCGCTGTGGAACGAGCACTCGCCCGAGCCTGTGTTCACGAGGTTGAGTGTCATCGTTCGAATCGACCCACGCGGCACGATACCAAAGTCGAGCTGCCCAGGCACAAGCGCGACCTCGCAGGTCGGTGCGCCTGCGCGCTCAGCCTTGAGGCTCACTTCCCAACGAGGCATCTGCCCATCGTTGGAGTTGACGACAATCTTGCTCCACGCGGCACCGCTGCTTCCGCCAGTGTTGGTAAACGAGACGCGAACCTCGCGGTATGCGCCCGCGGCGAGGACACCAGGAGTGGGTGAAGCCGACGTGGGGCCCCAGCTTTCATCAACGAGGATCTCGTACTCGCCGGTCGCGTTGTCCTCGAGCTGAATCGACGAGACCGCCAAGTCTGCGCTGCCAGCGTTGTAGAGCGAGAGCTTGCGCGTCGACGTCAGGTTCTGCGCGACGAAGGCGAAGTCCAAGATGTCGGGCGGGTTGACCTGCAGAACCGGCGCCTCGGCACGACCAAACACGCTAATGACGGTCTCACCTGCGTTGGCCGGGTCGTTGCTCGCGATGACCACAGCCGCGATCGGGGCGGTCGTCTGCTCCATGCTCGTGGTTGGCGTAAACTCGACCTCAAGCGGCAAGACTTCACCAGGTGCGACAGCAAGCTGCCCGCCAGCGGCGGAAGCGCCGGTCACCATAATGGTGTCGCTCGACCAGTCGGCCAAGTAGAGCTCATCGATCCGAAGGTCGCGGGTCCCTTGGTTCGAGATATTGAGGGGAAGCTTGTGTGTGGTGTCGATCGAACGCCACCCAAAGTTCACCGGGTTCGGGAAGGCCGTCAGCAAGGGACCCACTTCGCGTCCGAGGAGTGCCACCGGCGGGTCGAGGGTCTTCGTCTCGCCCTCGATCTCAAAGTCGACCTCAAGCCGTCCGGTGTCGGCACCACCGTTTGTCGGAGCATACGCCAGCTCGATCGAGAAGTTTTCCTCAGGCCGGAACGTCGCGGGCAGCGTCGGAGCATTGACGAGCGAGAAGTCGCCATCGGCACCCGGCTTGACCCGAATGGCCGTGACGACAACGTCGTCAGCACCGATATTGATGATGGTCGCAACTTGCTGGTTCATGCCGCCAGACTCGACCTCGCCAAAGTCCACTGGACTCGGGATAGCCTGGAGAAAGCCAATCTGCGTGAGGGTCTCCACCGGAATCTCAAGCGTCAACGCACCGTCACCACTGGCGACGTTCGTTTCGATGAAGATCGTACCCCGGTCCTGGACACCGTCGGTCGGGTCATAGTTGACCATCATCGTCGTGCTCTCACCAACGCCCAGCTCGGTCACGAGCGGCTGGGTAATCGTGAGCTCCTCGGTCGCGCTCTCGAAACGAACGTTGCGCAAGCGCAAGGTCCCGGAGGCTCCGATATGACGAATCGTCAGGACCCGCTCGTCATGGTCGCCAACAATCACACGGCCGAAGCTCACCGGGTTTGGAGTGACATTGATGTCAACATTGTCGCCGGAGGTGATCCCACCGCCGCCGCCGCCCTGCTGATCGTCATCGCCGCAACCGGCAAACACCATCGTTGCCGCGGCCATCGCCACGCCAACTCTTCGCAGTGCTAGACCCATTCCCTTCATAGTCTCCCTCTCCTTCGGCACGCTCGGCTCTGAGCCGAGCGGAGACTACACCAACCGCGCGATAGAACGCCAATGGTTGTCACCCTAGATGACAACCTGCGTATCCTGACGTCAGAAAACCTCCGAATCCTATGGCCTACCAAGTGGTTCGTACTTTCGGTCCCTGTAGGCCGAACGCTGCGGTAAGGACGCACGTTTCCGTGGAAATCGCGCCCCTGCGCGTATCACCGCGCCGTTGCCCACCTGACACTGGAACACAAAAAGGCCCGCAAAAGCGGGCCTCTCTGACGTATCACTTAACCAATAGGCTCAGTTCGGGAAGAACGGGTGCTCGTACGGCCCGAAGATCCGAAGGCCACAGGTACCTGCGCACTCGGCATCCGACTCGCAAGGCGTCGTCGTTCCACTGCAGACCGTCGAAAGCTCAACCTCACCGCTCGGCCAGGCAACCGAACCAACGGTCCACATGTCGTGGTTGGTCAGCTCTACGTCCGACATCTCGAACACAAGGTTGGCGAAGATGAAGACACGAATGGTGGCGTAGCTTGGTCCGAAACCGTGGTCATTCCAGTAGTGGACGCCAAGCTTGTACTCGAGACCATTCTCCGGGCCGTTCAGGTTGATGTTCTCCGGACCGGCACCGTCGGTGTCGTCTCGGTCGAGCCCAGGGTTGTCATCGATGTTGGCGTCAAACGATCCCCAGTTGGGTTGGTCGTTGAACCAGAACGTGTCGAAGGTCGCGTCGAAGTAGCCATCAAGCGCACCATCGCCATCGATGTCCTGCTCGGTGGCGAACGGGTGAACGAAGTGGAGGTCAAGGTCGGCGCCGGCCACCGGGCCCTCATCGGTCTGGTCGGGATCGTTGGGGGTCTCCCAAACGAGCTCCACGTGGATCGCCTCGTCGGGGTTAACGAAGACAGTCGCTTCGCCGTCGATGCACGACTCGGTCCCGCCTGAGTCTTTCACCGAGAGTCGGAACACGTACGTGCCCGCAACGTTCACCTCGAACGTCGGATCCGCGACGCTCGCGCTGGGCACGAAGATCGACTGTGAACCGACGGGCTGCTGAACCGTCCACGTGTACTGCTCGATCGCGCCCGTCGACGCGAAGCTCTGGGAGCCGACTAGGTGCAGCTTCGTCTGCGGGATGACCTCCTCGCCTTCCTGCACCAAGATGACCGCGGTTGGGCACTCCACTTCGACGCCGAAGCCGATCACGTCCACATCAAGGTCCGCGATGAACGCGTTGGACTTGATGCTGATGAGGCCTAGGTCCGGAACGGGCTGGCCGTTTCCGTCAAGCGCGTTGATCTCGTCGGGCACAAACTGGACCTGGAAGGTGGCGGTCTGGTTCGGCAGCAACTTCACCGGCTGGTCCGACGGCGTCAGGATGGTGATCGGGTCTACCGCGTTGACGAGGTCCTTCAGCTCAAGCGTGAAGTCCCCTGAGGACTCCGGGCCCAAGAAGATCTCGTTAATCTCGAGCTCTTGATCGCCACACGAGGTGATCTCCACGTCCACGGTCGCAGGCTTGCCGACCAGCTTACCGCCGAAGTTCACATCGCGAGGATTGACGGCAATGCACGGACCGCCGACGTTGCCCTTAAGCGGGACAACAGTGCCGCTACTTGCCGTGGGGTCGTTCGAGAAAAAGATCAGCTGCCCTTCCGCCGGCTCAGGACCTGTCGGCTTGAAGAGCACAGCGACATTCTCAGAGCTACCGGGCGAGACTTCGATTGGGTTCTCAAGCTGAATGCCTACCGAGGAGGTCTCTGGCGAAACCGGCCACTGGTCCGAACCGACGGCAAGCGTGTAGGACGGGTGACCGCTGAGGACGAAGCTATCGATGACCAAGGTCTCGGTGCCTTGATTAAGGATGCTCAGCCCCTGCTGCTCTGTCTGCTCCTGGCCAACGTTTCCGAAATCCACCTGGCCTGGGATGACCTGGATGCTCGCCTTCGCCCCCTCCAGCTCGACTTCAAAGGTGACAACCTCTTGCCGTTCGCCGGCTGCAACGCTGTTGGAACGCACGCTAATTGTCGCGGTCGCCTCAACACCCTCCGCAGGACGCTTAAACCACAGGTCGACGTAGTAGTTGCGCAAACCGTCGGTCGAGTCCTGGGGTTCAACGTCAACCACCGAGCCGCCACCCGGGAGCTCCGAGCCGTCTTGAGGAACCAACCAGAACACACCCGGTGGGTCTGACTCGATGACCACCTCGGTGATTGTCAGGGTGGCACCGCCTGTATTGATGACGCGGAGTTCGGTTGCCCGAGACTCCTGCCCCTGCTCAAGCGTTCCAGGCGAGACGCTGATGACGGATCGGTCGATGAGAGACCGAGACCCCTCGTTCACTTCAATCGTGGGAATCTGGTCGCCGGTGAAACCCCCGCCGGGGCCTCCCGAGTCGTCCCCACAGGCGCCGCACGAAAGCGCAAGCACTGTCCATACTGCGATGGCTCGTCGGGTCATGTCTGTTCTCTCCTCGAACGCTATTGGGGTCCGTCGGCCCGCGGCAGCACTCATCACACTAGGAGGCCGGACCGCACCGAATCGAGCGAATGCTATTGAGCCCTGCCACGCGAGTCAACGTTTGTTCAGACCAGCTGCGACGCGCTAACGAGTGAACGCGGAACCCCACGCCGTAAAGACGGACGACATCGAACCAGGCCGGCCCGTGCCCTTGTTCGCTCTCGTGGAGATGGAACGAGTCGTCCGCAACCGCTTCTACGCCCTACGGTGGAAAAAACGAACCCCGCAACGGGTCACTCCCTGCTTGACAACCGGAACGAGGACTCCCAATCATGGCGCCCTTTCATGGGGCACCTAAACCAGGTCGCCCTCGGGGACGCTGGACACGGCGTGCATCAAGCACCCGGACGCGGAGACTCGTGTGATTCGACGATCAATGGACATGGCCAAAACGCAAAGCCTGCAGACTCGCAGGTTGGTGTTCGGCACAGCCGTCGTGGCCCTCGCCTCGACCTTGGCAGTCACGCCCGCGGCGTGCGACTCAACGGCAACCATCTTCCCGCAGAAGGTGCAGTTCGATTACCTTCAGGTGGTCAGCGCCTACCCCGGCAAAAAGAATGCTGACGGAAGCTGGACGCGCCAGTGCGAGCCAGGCCCGACCGACGGCCTGCTCTCCAACGTCGCGTTCGTCTCGTTCAAGCGGCTCAACACGGGCGACGCATCCGGCGAAGACCTCGACAAGAGCATCCGACCTGGCGACGTTATCGACAGCCGGACGGTCCAGGGTGGCCTGCCCGACGACATTGACTTGACGAGCACCGGAAACATCGCCGTCAAGTACGACTGCATCGACCCGCAGCCGAACACCGGCCAGTGCCAGGGCGCCGTCCCGGCGGCAAACCTCGACCGGATCGACTTTAAGGAGAACGTCGCCGGACGACGGGACGGGCACAACGTGCTCATCCTCATCGACCAAAGCGGCTCGGTCGGTGGCATCGTCGACGAAACCATCAACTTCAAAGAAAACCGCCAGGGCGACTTCGTGCCCCCACAGAACTTCGGTAATGTTGCGTCCGACCGGACGTCTATTCGTCTGTCGGCAACCCGCCGCTTCATCCGAACGCTCAACACCGAAGACCGCTACGGCGTGCTGGCCTTCGGCGAGGAGCAGGGAGGCGCTGGCAGCAACGGCCTAGCCGTTCCGTGCGCGGCGGCGCAGGGAAGCCCTGAGGCGGACCTCGCCGACTGCTTCGGCAAGCCGAACGAAGACCTTTGGCTCTCGACGAACGGAATCGACAGCCTCCAGGGCCAGACTCTCGGGCGCTCGAACTTGTGGGATGCCGTCGACACGGCATTCGACTTCCTTCACGACACCATTGCCGACAACCAACGCTCCAACCACATCGTTGTCGTGACGGATGGCCCGGACACCTGCTCTGGTGAAAACCTGGGCTCCTGTCAGAGCGGCTGCGGTAGCACCAGCGCAGCTGAAGTACTGGCCAAGGTCAAAGCAGACCGCGCTGACCCACTCGGACTCGGTATCCGCGTGCACTTTGTCCAGTTCGAGTCGCGCGGCTACGTCGGCCGCGATGTCCGCCAGATCGAAGTGGCGTGTGAGTCCGGGGGACACTACCAGTACATCAACTCCGAGCAGTTCCCGCGCGAGCAGACGTCCCAGTTCCGCTCTGCCATGGAGACGGCACTCGACAATGTTCGGTTCGCCCTGGGTGGCCACTGGGCGCTCGCATCCAACGTTGCTGCCTACACGTCCAACGCGCCTGTGCCTACTGGCACCCAGCCTGGAGGCCTCTACGCACTCCATGGCCAGATCACACTCAGTAGCGCCTCGAAGATGGTCCCATCGGACGAAATCTTCACATTTGGCATCGGCCAAGGTGGCGAGAACAGCAATGATGCCCAGGTCTGGGATCGACGCCCAGTCGTGCGAAAGCCATGCTCGCTTGCCAGCGATTGCGGTGGCGCGGACGCAGCGTGTCAGATCGTGTGCTCACCTGAGACATTGACCTGCCCTGGTGGCAGCGCAGGGGTGGCCGCGCCGGAACTGTCGAGCTGTGAGCTCGGTGCCGGCGGTGTTGGCTTCTGCTGTGAAGGGGGCTGCCAGGCTCCCGGCGGCGTGTGCGCCAGCTGCCAGTGATTGATTATTTGCGGCGGGTGGTTCAGGAGGCTCCCCGCTGCGCTCGGCCTAGCCGAGTTCGTGCTTGCTCATGATGACGGCTAGTTCCGTTCCAAAGGACGCTGTATGAAGACTCTGAAGCCGATCCTGACCGCGATCTGCAGTGGTGTGATCTCTCTAACTATGGTGACTGGCGCGTTCGCGCAGGCAGACACCGACCTTGACACCACCGAGCTGGACGAGCGCCTCCTCCAGTACTGGGGCAACGAGACGCGGGAGATCGAGACGCTGCAAAAGCGCATCTACCGCAAGGAGAGCCGCCACGAGTTCACGCTCTTTGGCGGCGTCATCCCCAACGACGCGTTCTTTAGCTACTACCCTCTCGGGCTACGCTGGGACATGTTCTTCGCCGAGGACTTCGCGTTCGAGGTGTGGGGGTCGTACGCCATCCGCGTCAACTCCGACCTTGAGGACTTCCTTGAGGACAACTTCAACCAGTCGATCCTCGTTGACGTCCCTCAGAGCCTCCAGTGGCTTGCTGGCGTTGACTTCCTGTGGAGCCCCGTTCACGGCAAGATCGGCTTGCTGACGGACAAGCTCACTCACTTCGACATGCACCTCGCGTTCGGCGTCGGCGTGATTGGAACGACGGTCCGTCAGCTCGGCGAGGAAACGTCGAAGATCGATATCGCCGGGAATATCGGATTGGGTATGCGGGTGTTCTTGTCGGAACAACTCGCGCTACGTCTGGACTACCGCCAGTACTTCTACCCGGCTGAGGGTGGTGGGCTTTCCCACCCAGCCGAGGTGACCCTGGGCGTCAGCTTCTTCACCGCGGCGCCCGAGTAGGCACCCCCCAAGTTGTTGGAGGAACGAATGCGTCGCCTACACACGATTCGAAAACTTGCCGTTAGCGCGCTCTTTATCGCGCTGCTGGTTCCATCGGTTGCCCTTGCGATCACTCAGCAGCAGGTCATTGACCTTGCGAAGCTGGGCATCGCAGAGGACGAGATTATCAAGGCCATCGAGAAGGACCGGACGGTCTTCAATCTCTCCGTGACCGACATTCTCGCCCTTAAGAAAGCGGCCGTGCCGGACAAGGTCATCAAGTTCATGCTCGCCACGCCGAAAGCGTTTGGCGACGGCACGACCACTGGCGTCAAGACCAACGTCGAGCCTGCAGCCCCCGCCGAGACGGCTGCACAGAAGGCAGCCCGTGAAGAGCGGATGCGCAAGGAGGCCCAAAAGCTCCTCGAGGAGAAACGGGCAGCTGAGGAGAAGCAGCGCAAAGCGTTCGCCCAGGGCGTGCTCGGCAAGGGACGACAGCTCGGCGACGACGGTGAGTACGTTGCGGCGATCAAGACGTTCCAGCAGTTCGTTGCGCAAGGCAACTTCGCCCCTGAGAGCGAAGAGGCCTACATCGCCAAGTTCGGCATCGCCAATGCGCTGGTGAAGGCAGGCCTCTACCAGTCGGCAGCCCGTCAGCTCGTCGACCTTGTCCTCGCCGGTCCCGACAAGCCGTTCTTCCAGACGGCGTTCGAGCAGCTTCGCACGCTTCGTAAGAAGATCGACTACTCACCGGCGGAGCTTGAGCAGCTTGCCGACATGGCCGGTGCCGTGTCGCAGTACTCCGAGGGCTTTCAGAACCAGTTCAACTACGTCGTCGGAGAGTTCTTCCACGAGGGCAGCGAGTGGGGAACCGCCGTCGCCTTCCTCGACGCCGTCACCCCACGCTCACGCGACTTCGCCAAGGCACAGTACCTCAAGGGCTTCATGGAGGTTCAAAACGACCTCTACAAGTCCGCGGTACAGTCGTTTCAGCGGTCGATCATCGCGACCGAAGAGAACGAGTCGAACCCCGCAGTCCGCGACCTAGCGTTCTTGGCGCTCGCCCGTATCGCTTACCGAGTGGGCGACTATGACGCGGCCATCTACTACTACCGCAAGATTCCTGAGGGCTCATACAAGCAGGCCACAGCGTTCTACGAGAGCTCGTGGGTGTACTTCCTCAAAGGTGACTACCAGCGCGCGCTCGGCACGTTCCACACCCTTGAGTCGCCCTACTTCGACCACTACTTCTACCCTGAAATGTGGATCCTCGAGGCAACCGCCTACCTCAACCTCTGCCACTTCGACCGCACAGACTTGGCGCTGCGCCGCTTCGAGAAGGAAGTCGAGCCATCGATTGCTCCGCTTGAGCTCTTCTTGAAGACCACGCAGAAGCCCGAAGAGTACTACGCGGCCGTCGTGTCGGTATCAGCGGGCAAGCAGAGCTATCAGCTGCCTGCGACGGTCGTCCCTGCGGTGCTCGCCAACGTCGAGTTTTACAACCTCTACCGAACCATCAAGCAGATCGAGAAGGAGCAGCGCCGTATCCGCAAGGACGCCGGCGCGCTCGGCGGCTTCGGCAGCCAGCTCATGACCAAGCTCGACCAGCTCCGCAGCGACCGTATTCGCCAGATCGGACTGACGATCCGCCTCATCTTGGGCGACACCCTCAAAGAGCTGCAGAAGTTCTCGACCAAGAACACGGAGCTCCGAATCGACCTCGAAGACATTCGAATCGAGGAAGAAGAGCGTATCCAGGCAGCACGTGATGCCGGTGAAGAGGTCGTCAAGAACGACAACGTCGTCGAGAGCGGCTCATCGGCCATCGTCGGCTCCGACACGTGGCGATGGCCCTTCGAGGGCGAGTACTGGAAGGACGAGATTGGCGCGTACCGCTCCGTCATCAAGTCCCGGTGCGCAGCAGAAGAACAATAGCAAATAGGACCGGACCGTAGCGTGACAAGCGCGACGGCGGTTGCCAGGATTCGACCGCATTGTGCCCGTTGGGGCCAACGCAGGAGACACAACAAGATGCGAAACCCCACGCGAACCTCACTACGGAAGCTACACCGAGCTGGTGTCGGAGCCCTGGTCATGTGCGCTGCCCTCGCCTTTGTTGGTGGCAGCACGGTCCTAGCTCAGGCGCCACCAGCAGACGGCAAGCCCGCAGATGGCAAGCCGCTTGCCGGTAAGAACGCCTTCTCGATGGACCAGTTCGAGAACTCGCTCTGGAACAAAGCGAAGCGGGCGAGCGAGAAGCGAAAGTTCGACGCACGCGGGCGGAAGATCTCCAAGCTGCTGAAGCTTGTCGACAGCCCCAGCTACACCAACAAGGCCGACGCCCTCTTCCGACTCGCCGAGGCCCACTGGGACCAGGCCAAGTACGAGTACTTTCTCTCTCGCGAGAAGTTCGACAAAGAGATGGAGTGCTTCGAGGAGAAGCGCTGCAAGCAGGAGCCGAAAGAGCCGAACGAGGACTTCAGCACGGCCATCGACTACTACCGCAAAGTCCTTCTTGCCGACCCCAACTACTCGCGTCTGGACCAGGTGACGTACTACCTCGGCCGCGCCGCAATCGAGGACGGTAAAGCCAAGGTCGACAAGCAGCTACAAAAGGAGGGCGAGAAGCACCTTCAAGACGTCGTCCAGAAGTTTCCGAAGTCCAAGCATGTCCCGGCAAGTCACCTGACGCTAGCGGAGCACTACTTCGACAAGGACTCGCTCTACTACGCGAAGACGAACTACGAGAAGATCATCCAGAACTTCCCGAAGCACCCGATGTTCAACTACGCGCTCTACAAACTGGGTTGGGTCTACTTCAACCTCGCAGAGTTCGAGAAGACCGTCGACACCTTCAAGCGCGTCGTCGCCTCGATCAAGGGAGCGGAAAGCCAAGGGTTCATCGACTTCCGAAACCAGGCGCTCAACGACCTGGTCATGGCGTGGGCCGAGATCGACAATGGTTGGAAGACCGCCCGCACCTACTTCGTGTCCGAGGTTGGCGAGGAGGACGCTTACAAGAAGCTCGAGAAGATGGCCGGACTGCTTGTGACCAAAGACAAGGACGAAGAAGCTCTCGACCTGTACGCCCACCTCATCCAGCACAACCGCACGAACCCTGCGATTGTCGAGTACTACTCCGCCATCATGGAAGTCCGTAACAAGATCGAAGACAAGGCCGAGATCGAGGGCTCGATCAACGAGATCACCGACTTCTTCGACAAGAAAGGCCAGTGGCACACCGCCAACAAAGGCAACGGCGAGGCCGTCAAGGGTGCGGATGAGCTAGTGAGCTCAAACCTGATCTACATTGCCAACCACCACCACCGCGCCGCTCAGAAGGCAGAAGACAAGCGCAAGGGTGACTTGGCCAAGTCCGGCTACAATAACGCTGCCAAGTACTACAAGCAGTTCATCGACCGGTACCCGAACCACGAAGAGAGCTACAAGCTCAACTTCTTCTACGCCGAGATCCTCTTCGACGAGCTTGGCGAGTACATGAAGGCAGCAGAGCAGTACGAGAAGGTCCTTGAGAAGGACCAGAAAGGCGACTTCGTTGAGGATGCCGCGCTCGGCGTCGTCTACGCGATGGAGAAGGAGCTCGACAAGCAGGGCATCCGGTCGGCCGTCAAGAAGGGCCAGATCAACATCGTCAAGGTCAACGACGACCTGCGTGCGCAAGAGGACAAAGACATTAAGGTCGCTGAGCTCCACCCGCTTGAGAAGCGCATGGTCACCGCTGCTGACCGCTACGTGAAGGTCCTGTCGGCCAACCTGAAGGATGCCGCTTGGAAGAAGAAGAACCCCAAGCGCGGCAAGATGATCCCCAACATGATGTACATCTCCGCCGAGATGTTTCACGCCAAAGGCCAGTTCAAGAACGCTGTTGAGCGCTTGCAGGTCATCTTCGACCTCTTTCCAAAGCACAAGATGGCGAGCCACGCCGTCAACCTCATCATCGATGCCTACAAGCGGCTGAAGCGCTGGGAGAAGATCGAGTACTGGGCACGCGAGCTCATCAAGAAGAAGAACTTCCAGTTCAAGACGAAGTCCGAGCTGGAGAAGATTGTCGCCATCTCCAAAAACGAGCACGCCAAAGACCTGACCAAGCAGCGTCGCTTCGACGAGGCTGTCACTGTCCAGCGTGAGATCGTCGACGAGTTTGGTCGTAAGAACCCCGATGTGGCGTCCACCGCACTCTTTAATGTCGGCGCGATCCACGAGATTGCTCGTCGATTCCCGCAAGCGGTGTCGGCCTACGAAGAGGTCATCGACCGCTACGGCAAGAAAGAGGTCGCTGTTAAGGCTCAGTCCGCCATCGGCCTGCTCTACGAGAACCAAACCGAGTTCGAGAAGGCTGCTGAGTCGTTCGTCGGCATGCAGCGCTTCAAGAAGTACTTCAAGAAGAACCCAGAGGCCGCCAAGCAGGCCCGTCAAGGCTACGCGAACGCGGGCGTTCTCTACAAAGCGCTTGAGCAGTACGACAAGGCCAACGAAGTCTTCAAAAACTACATCAAGCTCTACCCGAAGGCTGACAACGTCACCGTCGCCGCGTTCGAGAGCGCGACCGTGCTTGAGCTCAAGGGAGACGCGGCCAAGGGAAGCGACAACGACGCCTACGTTGCCGCAGGCAAGCAGTATGAGAAGGTCGCGAAGAAGTTCGGCCGCAAGGACAAGCAGTTCATGATTCGCGGTCTGGCCGCATCGGGACTCGCCTACAAGAAGGCGGACAAGGTCAAGCACCGCAAGAAGGTCGAGAAGCTTCTCCGCAAGGCCGTCAAAGAGTGGAACAAGGTCGCCGACAGCCCTGATGTCGAGCCAGCCACACGCGGCTACTCTGCGCTCGCGACGTTCCACCTCGCCGAGTACGAGTACGACGACTACAACAAGCTCAAGATCGACGCTCTGAGCCGCTCTGGACGCTTCGACATGGGCGTTCTCACCCGCACGCTGACCGCCAAGGCGGAAGCACTCGTGAAGGCCGAGAAGTCCTTCGACAAGGTTCTCGACTTCAAGGACAAGGGCATGGCGGCAGCGTCAGCGTTCCGCCTTGGCCAGATCCTCTACGAGTTCGCCGAGAGCCTCTTCAATGCGCCGGTTCCGCCACAGCTCAACGAGGAGCAGGCTGACGAGTACCGCTTCGCTCTCGAAGAGTTCGCAGCTCCCATTCAGGAGCGCTCGCTTGCAGCGTTCACCGCGGCGCTCAAGCAGGCTGTGAAGGACAACGTCTACAACGAGTGGTCCCGCAAGAGCGCGGTGTTCGCTGCCAAGGTCAACCCGGACGAGTTCCCCCTCGCCGAGTTCCCGGTTAAGCCCGACAAGACGGTCGACACGATTCAGTCGACGAGCTTTGTGAAGGCTGTCCGCCGCGGGTCTGAGGTCGTCGACTACGTCAACTTCAAGAAGACCGACAAAGACAAGGCGAAAGCCGAGACAACCGACGCCCCGAAGGAGGACCCGAAATGAAGCGATTTATCCTCGCGTCGACCCTGAGTTTCGCACTGACAGGACTTGTGGCTTGCGGCTCGTCCAGCCCCAAGCCAACGCCAGCCGGTGGCGGTGGCGGTGGCGGAACAACCACCACGACCAACAACAAGGCGACTGACGGTAACAAAACCGACGGTACCGGTCGGACCAAGCTCAACGACTCCGACTTCACTGTGAAGAAGGTCGAAGTCAAAAAGGCGCCGGTCTACCTGGAAGGCATCGACCCAAAGGCACAGGACGACTTTCGCGACGGCGTCCTGATCGTCAGTGAGAAAGAGCCTGACTACAAGAAGGCCGAAGAAAAGTTCAAGTCGGCAACCGAGAAGGATCCTGCGTTCCTCGAGGCCTACTTCAACTGGGGCATGGTACTTGAGCGCACGGGACGTCGCGACCAGGCGCTTGGCATCTACCAAAAGGCGCTCGACAAGAACCCTGACGACGCGTCGGCCCAAGCGTTTATCGCAAAGATCTACCTGAGTAAGGCACGTGTCGAGAAGAACCTCGGCAACACCGCCGAGTACAAGAAGTGGGCCGGACAGTCTAAGGCCCTGCTCGACAAGCTGGTCGCCAAAGACCCCAACAACGTTGCTGTTAACAACGCCATCGCCCTCTACTACCTGCTCAACGAGGACGTTGATACCTCCGAGCGCTACGTCAAAGAGGTGCTCTACGTCCAACCGAGCAACACGACTGCGCTCAACACGCGCGGTCTGATCAACCTCAAGCGCGGCAAGTACCTCATCGCGCAGTGGATCTTCCTCAACAAGGTCATCAACGCCGACCCAAGCTCCACTGAGGCACACACCAACCTCGGCCACACCTATATCAAGCTCAATCAGCGGCCGCTGGCCATGCGTCACTTCAAGCAAGCTCTGAAGTTTGACCCGACGAACGCCGACGTCCGCATGAACATCGCGGCGCTGCTGCTGGAGCACCTCGATTATGCGAAAGCGTTTGAGCACTACGAGAAGGTGCTTGAGGCGATGCCGAACAACATGGAGGCCAAGATTGGCCGTTGCGACGCAACCTACGGCCTCGGCGGCGCCGACCCTGCGAACGCCAAGCCCCAGTTCACAAAGGCCATCGAGTGCTACAAGGCGTACCTGAAAGAAGATCCGACGCGCAAAGACCTCTACAAGCGAATCGCAGAGGCCTACCAGAACAAGCTTCAGGACTTCCCGAACGCCATCTCGATGTTCGATGCTTACGGCAAGACGGGTCTGAAGCCCGATGAGAAGAAAAAGAACGATGCGACGCTGAAGGTTCTTCGAGAGATCGAAGCCAAGGGTGGCTTGAAGGCCATGATGGCTGAGATGCCTGAGGACGAAGAGGGCGAGGACGACGACGGTGAGGACGGCGACGGCGACGGCACCGATGGCGACGACGACGGCGGCGAAGGCTAGGAATAGAGTCGCGGCTTTGCGACTTGGTATTTGACGTGTGCGGCGCCGTTGGCGACGTTGTCAGGCAAGTAAGGAGATAGAGATGAAGAAGCTCATGATGTCAGTGACGACCGGTTTGGTGCTTGGCGCGTTCGCGACCTCGGCAATCGCAGCCGACCCGAAATCGAAGTTCTATGACTTCTCCGACCAGCTCATCGATGGCGAGCTGCGAAAGCCAACAACGCTCTACTCGAACGTCCGTCAGAAGGCGCGTTTCGATCGCATGCTCAGCCTCAAGAAGGAACTCCTTCCGCTGATCTTCCAGGCTCGCAAAGAGCGCGTCTTCAAGTAGCGCATACCTCGATACACACAAGAGCCCCTCGCACTGCGCGAGGGGCTTTTTCTTTGCCGGCAACTGAACACCCGTTGCCTGAAACAATGTTCAGGTGTAGCGTGCTAGCCTAAGAGGCAACCAACCACCCGGTGTGCCTCTCATCGCCGTTTCAGGCCACTCCGGCCGCACGCTTTTAGGGGCATCGCTATGAGGTCGACGTCGTTTCCCCAGGCCCTGCGCTTGGGTCGCTGTCCGCAGGGGCTCTCACCACGTGCTCGCGCTGCAGCCTTCGGCCCGACACGAACCCAAGCCACGCAATCTGCCGTCAGCGTCCGAGACACGCGCCTGCTTTCGCGACCACGCGCATCGCTCGCTAACCGCGGCCGCCAGGAAACAGCGCTCGCCACAACCTTGGCGGCTCCCTCCCCTCGGTCCGCAGACACGATCGGTGGCTCCTCCGCATCTCCACGGGCCGCCATCGAGCAGATTGGAACACCGCGTCAGCGGGGA
>CALHXW010000199.1 GCA_938040325.1 uncultured bacterium
GCTCGTGGACAACGTGAGGTTTGCGAACGTTATCCAGTCGGCGGTGTGGAGGTGGGTGAGGCCGGCGCGGTCTTAGAAGGCCGCAACGTGTTCGCCTCACCCAGCTGTGCACGGACGACGTCAGCGGCGGCACGTTCAAAAATGGCTAAAGTCGAGGCTAGAGCTAGAGCACGAACATCGCACCCGCCTTGCTGCGCCCTTCGTCCTCAAACCGAGGGCTGCTACCGCACCGAACGGTTGCAACGCAGGGTTGGTCAGACGTAGGGACCGGTGAACTCCGGCTTCGGAGCCGTCCGCTCGGCACGCGGGACGCTGGTCGCAATGGCCTCGGCCGTGTCGAAGTAGACCCGAAGCGATCGCAAGATCAGGAGCCCGCTCCCCATGACCCAAGCGATCGTGAGACCAATCTCAAGCGGCTCGACGTCGACGCCGGACAGCGCCGGCGCGAGCTTCAGGACCACAAGGCGCGAGGCTGTGACGGCGGCGACCACCCCCGTGAGGGTGAGCGCCCGGCTCGCATCGTCGACGCCGCGCGTGGAGGCTAGCTCCACATGACAGGCGCGGGCGGACAGAAGCCCAGCGGCGGTCAGGATGAGCATAAGCGCGGGGCGTGTGATGTCGGTGACGTGTGCTGCACTTGCTGGGAGCGACTGTCCGATGAGGGTCGCGACGACGACGAGCTCAACCACGGCGAGCATCGCGCAAGCGACCAGCCCGAGAAGAGCCCAGCCACGCATCGCGCCGCTGCCGAGCCGATGCGAGACCTGCTGAAAGCCGGCTGCCGTCACGAGCGTCGCCGCGACAACCGCGAGCGCGAGCAGCGCGCCAAACACGGTGCCAACGCCGTCGGACCACTGGTTGAGTGCAGGGACAACCGCGGGGAACACCAGCCACACGAAGAGCCCGCCGACGATGTAGGCGAGCACACCAGCCATGATCCAGCGCCAGCCGCGCTCGGTCGTGCGCCAGAACCTGACTTGACGCTGGTCAGCACCCGCCGAGACCAAGCGCTGGCGAACCGGATCCGGGGCTTGCCAGCGCGCGGTGTCCTCTGCCTGGCGAGCGGACAGGGCCGCAGCCGTGAGCGTGTCCTCGAGCGGCTCGGGAGCAAGGCGCTTGGCGAAGCGATTGACCAGTAGCACCTGCGCGCCGGACGCGGCGACCGCCAGGCAGAGCATCACCAACATGAGCGGCTCGGCTGGGGCGTCTCCGATGAGGGTGATGAGGACGCCGCCGAGCAGCAGGAGCGTGATGCCGCCGCCGACAACGCCGAAGGTCTTCGCCTGCGCGTCGCCAGGCGGCCAGCGCACGATGGCGAATGCCGTCAGGGCGTGTGAGGCCGTGATCGCGAGCCATGTGGTCGGCAGGAGTGCGGCGCGCCACGCATCGGATGTCAGGCCAACCGCCATCGCCGCGAGCAGTGCGGCGCCGATGGCGCCAAGGGTCGCGGCTGCGGATGCGCCGAAGAGCCAGCGTGCGGACTGGACGGGGGCCGAGCGCCAGAGCTTCCAGAGACAGACGGCGAGCACGATCGCTTGGGGAGCGGTGAGCACGTCGATGGCGCTTGAGATGAGCATGTCGCCGGGTTGCGCATCCTCAAAGAGCAGCGATGCAGCGACCGTGAGCGCTTGAAACCAGGTGAGGAGCGCGAGGGGGAGAAAGAGAGCCGATGCGGCCCGTTGGTGCGAGGCGGCGCGCTTCGCGCGGCCGACGCGCCGGTCTTTCACCTCGATGTTGCCTTGCTGACTCATCGCTTTCCTTGCGGGCGCCTGCTGTGAACCGTGATGCTCGGCCTAACACCCTCGACGCATCGAGCGCATCGGAATTCTCGTGGTCGGCCGCTCTTCTCACGCGGGCTGCGAGCGCAGGTGGGGCGCAGCGGCGCGTCAGTCGCGGCCGTCGCCGTATCCACCCATCCCGCGCCTGCTCGGTGCTCGGGCGGCGAGTCGCCTTGCAACACCGCGAGAGGAGCGGCTAATCTCTGGCCGACGACGCTCCCTGGGGTAACGAATGACGACAGGACTCTTCCGCGCGGCCCGCTGGGCTGCTGCGTGCGGCATGTTTGCAGTGGCTGTGGCTGCATGCGGCGACTCCAGTGATCCGAGTGACGACACGGGCGCGCCCGACGACACCGCAGACACCGCAGAGGATGACGCCGGGGACACGGCTGAGCCGGACACGCAGGCAGACACCGCCGGCCCGGACACCACGGAAGACACCGCCGACCCGCCGCTCGACACCGCCGAAAGCGACACCAGCGTCGACGACGTCAGCGACACGTCTGAGCCGCCGGCGGACACCGTGATGGTCGACACGGCCGAGGCCCGATGCGGCGACGGTCAGATGGACTTCGGCGAGGACTGCGACGATGGGGACGCCAACAACTCCGACACCGCCGCTGACGCATGTCGCACCGACTGCACCCTCGCGCGCTGCGGCGACATGGTCACCGACAGCGGTGAGACGTGTGATGACGGCAACAGCAACGACTTCGATGGCTGCACCAGCACGTGCGAGAGCGGCCCCGTCATCGCTGTGCCGGGTGCCGGCGATGTGGTCATCTCGGAGCTGATGATCAACCCCGACCTCGCGAGCGAGCCCGCTGGAGAGTGGATCGAGATCGTCAACCTCTCGGGTGAGCGCCTCAACCTCGGTGGCTGCGACCTCGTCGACGACGGCACCGACAGCTTCACGTTCACTGGGCCAGGAGGGGGCTACTTCCTCGACCCTGGTGCGCGGCTCGTCCTCGGAACAGAGACCGATCCGGATCTCAACGGCGGCTTGGTCCCGGACTACATCTACGGCGGCATGCTGCTCGACAACGTTGCTGACGAGGTCCGCTTGACCTGCGCGGGCGTGACGGTGGACGAAGTGGCGTGGACCGCCTCATGGGCCCTGGTGAGTGGCCGGACGTTGAGCCTGGACCCGAGCCGTGAGGACACCGCCAACAACGACGACGTGGCGTCATGGTGCGGCGCGGCGACGACGTACGGCGCCGGGGATCGAGGCACCCCCGGTCTTCCCAACGCCAGCTGCCCATCGCTCGATGCGATCGTCGACGACTGCACCCTCGTGCCGGCGACAACGACGGTCTTCGACGGCGTGCCGTTCGACGTCAGCGTCGAGGTCTTTGAGGCTGGTGTGACGGACTTCACCAACGGCACCGATCCCAGCCCCAACCTCAGAGCGGAGATCGGCGTCGGCGCGGTTGGCACGGCACCGAGCTCCGACCCGAGCTGGGTCTGGCAGAGCACCGGACCAACCCCGCTGTGGAGTGCGGTGGACGGGACCGACAGCTACACCGGTACGGCGACCCTGACGATGTTGGGGGCATCAGCGGTCGGAGCGCGCGTCAGCCGCGACGGCGGCGCGACCTGGCTTTACTGCGATCTCACCGGGGGGAGCGACGGCTTCGATGTCGCAGACCTCGACACGACCACAGTCGTAGCTAACCCGTGCGATGGCGTTGCCTGCACGTCCCCGCAGGGCGCCTCCTGCGGCATCGACGGCCTCCAGCGCATCAGCTACGCCGCGGTCGGGACCTGCGTTCCGCTCGGCGTCACGCAGACCGCCTGCGACTACCCGCCGACCTCGGTCAACTGTGGCGACACCGGTCAGGTCTGTGCCGCTGGCGCCTGTGCGGGTCTTGCGCCGCAGCCCGCTGCCGGCGAGATCGTCTTTAGCGAGCTGATGCTCCGACCGGCTGCCGGCGAGGCACAGGAAGGTCAGTGGCTCGAGCTGTCGGTGTTGAGCGCTACGCCCGTGAACCTAGAGGGCTGCACGCTGACGATTGAGGAGCCATCTGCGGTCGACGGCGATCCGCCGACGGTGACGTCGCACACTGTCGGCATGCCGTTCGTCGTGGCAGGCGCTTCGGTCGCCGTGGCCGGCGCCTCGGCCGACGCCGGCGTCAATGGAGACACTCCGGTCGACTACGCGTGGGGGGCCGACCTGACGTTCCCTGCGAGTACCTTCAGCATCGCGCTCGGGTGTGGTGGCTCGGTCATCGACGAGCTGACCTACGTAGCCGGTGAGTGGCCAACGACCGTGGGCGGCTCGCTGAGCCTATCGCCTTTCCGCACCGACGTTGCTGCCAACGATGACGCGGCGAACTGGTGCCTGACACAGGCGAGCTTTGGTGCTGGTGACCGCGGAACTCCCGGCGTCGAAAACCCACAGTGCCCAGGTGACATTGTGGCGGTCCAGGCCTGCTGGATCGAGTCGCCAGACCCGACCGACACCTCCAACGCCGGAACCCCATACGAGGTGACGTTGCGCTTCATCGCACCGCAGGTCACCGGTCTGACCATCCGCACGAACCCAAGTCCAAAGATCGTCGTCGAGGCTGGCTATGGGCCGGTTGGGTCGACACCTGACGCGAGCTGGACGTGGGCGGTTGCCGACCCAGACCTTGTGTTTGCGGCCACGACAGCAGGGGTCGACTCCGCCACCGATCAATACAAGGCCGGACTCGTTCAGCCTGGACCGGGCATGGTGGACATCGCGATGCGCGTGACGGCGGATGGCGGAAACTCAAGCTACATCTGTGATCGCGACTCCAACGTGCCGACGTACGATCCAAGCACCACCCTGACCGTGACGGTCGCTGCCAGCGCCTGCTTCCCCGATCCCTGCGGTCCGGTCCCTGGGCTGTCGTGCGAGCCAGCAGCGGGCGGCGGTCTCTCCACGCAGGTCGTGGACCTGTCGGGACCGAGCAGCTGCACCCTCGACGCCATGGGAGCGAGCGTGTGCGAGTGGCCATCGGAGGACATCGAGGACTGTGCGCCTCTCGGGGCGGAGTGCCAGGCCGGTGCCTGCGCAAACTTCCCGGCCGTACCGACCGTCGGCGCCGCCATCTTCACCGAGATCATGATCGTTCCGTCCAACGCAGACGGCGAGTGGGTGGAGCTCCACAACCCGGGGACGACCCCCTTGGACCTCGAGGGTTGCACGCTTGAGAGCGGGCCGTCAGAGAGCGTCACGCTCGAGTTCTCAAGCTTCTTGACGGGAGTCTTGGCCCCCGGCGAGTCACTGGTGGTGGCGCGCAGCGGCAGCAGCTTCATCAATGGTGGCGTGCAGCCCTCGCTGGTGTACTCGGGGCTTGCGTTCAACAACAACGCCGACTGGCTGCAGCTGGTCTGTGACGGTGTCGTCATCGATACGTTTGCCTACGACGTCGAAGACGACTGGCCCGTAACGCCACAGAAGCCGCTCAGCCTCGCAGGCAACCGCTACAGCTCGACCGACAACGACTTCGACCAGTACTGGTGCGTTGTCGGCGCTCACAGCGCCAACAGCGTTAATCCGCTTTGCCCTGCGCCCGACGCCATCATCGACGACTGTCGGGTCGTGCTACCGGGGCCGCTCACAGCCGAGGTGGACTCAACCGTGAGCTACATGGGCCGGCTGCTCGACTTGGAGGTCACCGACATCCAGCCAGGTCTCGACGTCTCGCCCAACACCATCGCGGAGGTCGGGTTTGGGCCGGTTGGGACGTCACCGAGCGCGAGCTGGACGTGGACGGACGCTCAGCCTGACGCTGACTGGACTGACGACGCAGTCGCGCCGGGCTATGACCAGTGGGTCGGTGACTTGACGGTCGACACCCCAGGCACCGTGTCCGTGTCGTTCCGCTTCAGCGCCGATGACGGCGCGAGCTGGACGTACTGTGACGCCGACGGCGTTGCTAACGGCGTCAGTGCCGCGCAAACCGCGGCACTCACGCTCACGCCGACGCTCTGCAACCCCAACCCGTGCACCGCGCCGGCGGCGCCCGAGTGCCTTGGCAACAACATCAAGGTCGAGCGTGCACCAGGGACCTGCAGCGAGGATCCGATGACCGGGGCTGCGGCATGCACCTACCCCTCAGTGCTCTTTAGCTGCTCACCCTATGGCGGCTGCGACATGGGTGACTGCGTGACGCCGCCCATCAGCCCGGCCGCAGCGGGAGATCTGGTCATCAGCGAGATCATGGCCGACTCGGTCGCGGCTGCGCCGGACCTCGGCGAGTGGTTCGAGCTCTACAACCCGACGACCGAGCCGCTCGACCTCAACGGCTGTGTGGTCACAGGTGGCGCAGGAGAGTCGTTCACGATCACAAGCGATCTCTACGTGGTGCTTCCGGCGGGCCAGTACTTCCTGATCGCAGCGTCGAGCGCGGGGATCAGCGCCGGAGGACCCAGCGGGGTCGACTTCGTGTGGGACAACTTCGCCTTCGACAACGCTTCCGACACCGTCACCATCAGCTGCGGCGGCGTCATGATCGACACCGTCACCTACGACTGGGACTGGCCGGACACAGCAGGCTCGTCGATGCAGGTCGACAACCAGAGCCTGGACGCCGCGACCAACGACGACAAAGCAACGTGGTGCATCGGGAACACGGCGTTCGTTGGCGGCAACAAAGGCACGCCAGGTACGCCGAATAAGGTCTGCCCCTAGCAGCGTTCGGGAAACGAGGATTCTGGGACGCGCGTGAGGTGTACCGCTGGGGTGACGACCGAAGGGAAACCTCAGCGCGGGTTGCAGGGACGGAGTCCCTGAGGATCCTGAGGTCGACAGGAGCTGCGCCCCTGGACCCGCGTTGAGCACATCACGCGCGTCATCAGATTTCTCGTTTCCCGGCAACGCTGCTAGAGCACCAAACGGGTGAGGGATCGACGTGGATGTCGGCCGGTGCCGAAGGAGCGAGGACCGAGCCTATCGGGATGTTTGACCGACGCTCGTGACGTGGAGAACCGGCAAAGTCCTCAAACCTGAGTTTCCCCGAGGCCTGCTAGACTCGACTTTAGCCATTTTTGAACGTGCCGCCGCTGACGTCGTCCGTGCACAGCTGGGTGAGGCGAACACGTTGCGGCCTTCCAAAATCGCGCCGGCCTCACCCACCTCCACACCGCCGACTGGATAACGTTCGCAAACCTCACGTTGTCCACGAGCGGCTTGGACAACGTTCGCAAGACTCACGTTGCCCACACTAGCGACGACGACTGCTGCGGGTCACCTGATGATTCCCGGGGATCATAATCGCCGCCGCCGCGGCTTGTGGGGATGTGGGAGCCGTGTCGGACTCCGTCCGTACCGACTTCCAAGGGCTTGTGGACAACCCCGTGCTGTCAGCGATCCTTGAGTCATCCGCTCGGTTGTCCAAGCCGGCGGTGTGCAGGTTGGTGA
>CALHXW010000200.1 GCA_938040325.1 uncultured bacterium
CTTCGCACGGACGTCTGGTGAGACCGCCCGAGTGGCCGCGGCTTTGCTGAGTCGCGACTCAAGCGGATACGTACGGCACGCGCAGGTCGAGACCTTGATGTCGGCGATGCCTCAACACGACTGGGTGGCGCCTTACGTCGCTCAGCTTCTCGCGGAGTCGGTGGGCGAGATTGCCGAGTCCATCGAAGGCCTCATCGAGCCCGCTCATACCGACGTCCTGCGCCGCTTCTTCGCCCGCAATCCGGCATTTCAGGCGCTCTGCACAGCGCGCGCCACGAGCTACTGGAACGAGTACCACCGCGCGCGCTACCCAGACCGCCGCACGTATCCGTCGCTAGCGATACTGGGTGGACTCTGACCCAATGGGCTGAGCGCGATCCCAGCGTCGCGAGCGTCGGTCACGTCTCCCGACGGTCCTCGCTCCTCGGCCTCGCGGGCAATCAACATGCGCCAACCAATCAAAGTCCCTGTGTCGGTGTACTAGGTGCCGGCAACTCCAAGCATCACGGGTAGCACCGACTCTGCGGGACCCAACACCTGCTCTTGAAAGGCGGGATTGGGCGGGCTGAGGGGCTCGAGATTGACGAAGATCGTGCGGGCGCCGGCGTATTCGGCCGAGCGCACGAAGTTCGAGGCAGGGCTGACCGTCCCTGACGTACCGACCGCGAGGAAGAGGTCGCAGTCGCGAAGGAGCTGCTTGGTCTCCCACATGGGTCGCGCCGGCATCTCCTCGCCGAACAAGACGACGTCCGGGCGAAGCGGGCTCTCACAGCGTGGACATCGGGGCAGCGCCTCGACGACCGTCGTGCGGTCTCGGTAAGCCGGCAGGTCACAGTCGGTGCGCGAGCATCGCGTCCGCGAAAGGTTGCCGTGGATCTCAATGACGTTGCTGCTTCCGGCGGCCTGGTGCAGTCCGTCGACGTTCTGGGTGACAATGGTCAGCGACGTTCCCGGACGCATCTTCGCTTCGGCCGTAGCAAGCGCAACATGCGCGGCGTTCGGCGTCGCCTCGGCCACGCCTTTTCGCAGGGTCGCAAACACACGCCAAGGCGCCATAGGGTCGGCCGCGGCCGCTTCTGCCGTCGCCATCTCAAGGTCCTCGGGGTGATCGGCCCACCAGCCGCCTGGCCCGCGGTATGGACGCAGCCCCGATGCCACCGACACGCCGGCTCCCGTGAGCACAACGATCTGACGATACTGTTTCAACGAGAGCTGCATCGCTTCACTCTACCCATGGCCTTGACTCACGGCCAAGTAACGCAAACGTCGGGGGCGTACTGTGAGGCCATGGGCGTCTTCGGCGCGGTCCTACGCGGGACGGCCCGCGAGCCCTGAGAAGCAGAAACCGGCCTTCGCGAATCCTGTCACGCGGTGCGCATCACAGCGGCGTCGGGCGGATGACCCCGATGCGCGCATCGTCGAGTCCGAGTACGCGCAGCGACCGCCCCGACGCCGCTGTGGTGCGTAGCTTTGGACGCCGCAGCCGGAAGTAGCGCTTGTCTTGGGGCTAGCCCGCACCACCGGTGCTGAGTAGTGTCGCGGACGTTGGCTGAGCTGTTCGTTTCGCAGCGGGGTCACACACGAATCGACGCGCACGGATACACGATGAGCTGGCAGGAAGACATTGAGCACCTCTTCAACAAGGAGCTGGAGATCGGCGCCGCATCGGTGCGCCGTCGCTCAGACCCGATCGACGGCGTATGGGTGACTCTGGACCTGTCGATACCGCCAGGCTCGTCGACGTTCATGGTCACGGCCGCTCAACTCGCCAAAGGTCTCTGCGCGTATCCGCATGGTTGGGCTCCAACCAATGCCACCACGGGTGACCTAGACTTCGACGCCGGCGTCTCGCTCGTAGTCGCAGAGCCTGCCTCGCTGACGTACTTGACGGCCGACGTACGCGACGGCGTGCGAGCGGTTGTTGACGAGGGCGGCTACCTGCACGAAGGCAACCTTCACCTGCCAGAGACACTGTTCGAACGTGGAGTGAACCGGGTCTTCTCACCCCTTGGGATGGGCCTCTGAAGACAAAGCTGCCAATGGCCGTCTACGCGATAGTCGCAGCGTTGATTGTGGCTGTCATCGCGAAAACCCAAGGTGAGTTTGGTTGGTATGTCAGCACCTTTGCCTTCTACGCTGCAGCTTCGGCCGCTATCGCTGCGCACCTTGTTTGCCGAACGGAGGGCGTTGCCACTGTGCTGTGGCGCGGGTGTCTGCAGGGTGTTCTCATCGTCGCATATGCACACCTTATCGCTGGCGTTCTGTTCTCGATACACGGAGCTCTGTTTGGCTCCGCTGAGCTACACGAAAGCGTTGTTGCATGGCCATTTGTAGGGTTCTTCAGCCTTTGGTCTTACGGTCTATGGACTATTCCTGCTGGATGCGCTGTCGGAGCTGGCCTTAGCAGGTACTCCTCCAAAGGCCCTAGTTGACTGGCCGACTAGGTAACCGGCCAGCTCCCGTATCAGCCGAGCCAGCACTCGTGCACCTCCCAGATGTCTCGCACGTCGTATCCACCGTCCGGCGACGACAGCGCCATCACGCAGATGCACGAGCCGAATACGAAAAGGGGACCCAGACTGGCCCGCCCTCCTTGGGCAGCAGCATGCAATGCTCTGCACATCCTACCAGTCGACACCCTCGACCTGCGGGGTGCCCTCAGAGCCTGCGCCGTAGCTGATGGTCGTGATGACCTCGGCGCCAGCGCTCGTCAGCGTGATGGTGTCGCCGCTGTTGTTGAGCGACAGACGCGTGGTGCTTGCGAGGATGCTGCCGTCGTTGTGGTCGCCGCGGTCTCGGATGACGAGCAGGCCGCCAGCCTCGATGACCGTGCCGTCAGCAAAGACGTGGCGGACGGACGAGGCGTCGCTGAGCGTGGCACCGCTGAGGTCCATGGCGGCGGTGCCTGTGTTGGCGAGCACGACGTACTCTTGGCCAAGGTCCGTGCCGACGGGGTTGGCGAGCAGCTCGTCGATGATGACGTTGGGCTCCGGGAGGTCGCCTTGCGTCGGATCGCCTTGGCTCGGATCGCCTTGCTGCCCGCCGTCGAGCGGCCAACCTGTGTAGTTGATGGTCAGCGAGAAGTCGGAGGTCGGGTCCCAGCCCTTCACCGAGACGTAGAACGTGCCGGGCGCTTCCAGTGCACAGCTCTCGCTGCTGCCGAAGAAGAACGGTCGGCAGTCGAAGTCGACGTCGGTCGGCGCAGCGCCCTCGCGGACGTAGAGGTCGGCGTCGCCGTCGCCCTCCATCATGACCACAAAGTTGCCGCTGGTTGCCTCGAAGGGACCGTAGTGCTGCCACTGGTCGACGGCGACCGTGCCGCTGCGCGACTCACTCAGCTCAACGGGTGTGGCGGGCTCTTCGCCGCCGGCGCCGGAGCCAGTGCCGACCCAAGCGCTGCCGTCGATACGGGTGCCTGGCGAGGCGTTTGCACCGTCGGGGGCAATGTCGCTGTGCAGGCCAAAGCCAAGCTCCAGGCCGCCGTCGTCGACGCGGTTGAAGGACACATCGTTGACCGCATCGCTGTAGCTCACGATGTCGACGATCTCACCGGCGGCGTCATACAGCGTCACGGTCTCGCTGCTGTTGTTGAGGCTCAGTGCACCGCTGCTGGCGACGAGGCGGGACGCGTCTCCACCAGCCGTACCGCTGTAGACGACAATCGCCGCGCCCGGCTCGAGCACATGAGCGTCGAAGGTGTGGCGGCTGTCGGACTGGATGTCTCCAACGCGGAACCCCGCGAGGTCGACCGCGACGTCTCCGGCGTTGACCAGCTCGATGAACTCGCCGACGGCGTCGCTGCCGTCGGGGTTGGGCAGCAACTCATTGATGCGCACGCCGCCGGTGACGACGGGGGCCGCACAGGGGTCGGGGATGTCGGCGGTGTTCGCCTCATGAGGAAGTGCCGCGTCGAAGACCTCGCAGAACTCGCCCATGAAGAGGTCCGTCGCTTCGCTGCCGTAGAGGATGAGCATGTTCTCGTCATTGGTCGTAGCCGCGACGCCTGACCAGTTGAACGAGCCGGCGATGACCATGGGGTCGCTGTCGGTGCCGGCGTCGATGATCATGACCTTGTGGTGGAGCTTCGCGCCGCTGGAGCCGATGTTGTTGCTGTTGCCGTCGATGAGCGTTGGCACGCCTTCATCGGCGAGCAGGTCGTCGGTAGCGTAGCGGTTGGACGCGCCAAAGCGGTCGTAGATGCCGATGACCTCGACGCCCTCGGCGTGCTTGGCCAGCATGTCGCCGGCCACGTCGGTGCGGGTGAACGAGTAGACCATGAAGTGCACGCTGTGGTCGGCAGTCGCAAGCGCCGTGCGCAGCAGGATCTCCGGGTCGTTCTTGGGCGAAAACGCAATGTCGACCATGGTGGAGCCGGCCCAGACGGGGTCGTGCGGGATGGCGGTCTTGGACGTGCCGAACGCGCCGTCGACGAACATTTGCTCGAACTCCAGGGTGTAGGCTGCCGCGACGTCCAGGTCGTCGAAGCGCACGACGTGGTTGTTGTTGAGCTCAACGCCAGCGTAGGTGTAGTTCATCGAGCCCGTCAGCACGAAGCGGTCGTCAATGACCAGGAACTTGTTGTGCTGGATGCCCGACTTCTCGCGCAAGACCGACTCGATGCCCGCCTCCTCCATCGCGATGTAGCCAGCCTGGTCGAGCTCGTCGGCGTCACCGACGAAGCGGACCGTCACGCCGCGGTCGTACGCCGCGACGATGGCGTCGATGAGGTCCGGGTGCGAGAAGTCGTAGAGGCAGACGTCCAAGGTGGCGACCGCGCCGTCAATCGCGTCACGCACGAGGTGGAGAGCATCGCCATCGCCCACGTTCTGGGCGGTCTCGGCACTGACGCCAGGCGTCGTGAACGCGATGGTGACCTCGCCGTCACCGAGGACGGTCGGAGCGGCCAGCGCAGGCATTGCGATGGCGACGACAACAAGCGACGTGAGTGCTGAGGCGAGAAACTGCATGGACTCTCCGGGTGAACGTATGTCCCCAGGACCGCGAGTCGCCCGAAAGTAAACCAGGCAGATGATCGATTGTTCGAGAGCCCGCTAACTTTGCACGACTTTCTAGTCGAAAGGAGAGAGTCCCGACGACACGACGCCTGCGGTCTGGCACCTTGAGATGCCCCATCCACCGACGGAGTGACGCCTGCCCCCGCAACGACCATGCACGACGACCGCAACGCTCGTTCTTCTATGCATAGCCATTGGCGGCGGTTGCTCGGACTCCGACGGCGCCGAGCCGCAAGACGCCGCTGTCGACGTGGCCACGGATACAGTCGACGCTAGCAGCGACACGGCTGGTGGAGACGGCGACTCCGGACCAACCGACGGCGATGCGGCGACTGGCGCTGGCGATGCTGGCGACGTAGACAGCCAAGACACGGCGCCGGCCCTCCCTGGCCCACTC
>CALHXW010000201.1 GCA_938040325.1 uncultured bacterium
GATGCCCTCGCCAGCGGCGTCGGTTCGCTCGCTGCGCTCACCCGAACTCGACGATGCTCGCAGGGCCTTCATTCGGCCGACGCCGCTGGCAAGCACATCGCGTTCGTCTCGCTCGAAAATAGCGCTTGTTTTGGGACTAGCGGGCATCTCTGCGCTCTTGGTGGCAACCACAGCCTGCTCTGACGACCCAGCGACCAGCGGAGCCGATACCACGGAAGGAACCGACGGGACCGAGGCTGACGCCGCCGAGGCCGACACCGCCGAGGCCGACACTGCCGAGGCCGACACCCACACCGCCGAGGCTGACACCGCCGAGGCCGATACCCTCAACACCACGGACACGGAGGAGTCACCTGACACAAGCGAGCCGCAGGACGCGGCCGACAGTGACACGGCCGCGCCCGACGCCGCCGACACGTCCGCTGTGGACACCACGCCGGCTCCGCCCGTGCCGAGCAACATCCTCATCCTCATTGCCGATGATTTCGGACTCGACTCGGCGCCCTGCTACGGCATCGCCACGTCCGCGCCCACCGCACCAACGCTCGAAGCCCTCTGCGACCGCGGCGTTCGCTTTGAGCGTGCCTGGGCTACCCCAATCTGCTCACCCACCCGCGCGACCTTGCTCACCGGCCAGTACTCGACCCGCCATGGGGTGCTGGCTCCCGTCAATGCCGCCAACTCGCTTCCAGCGGACGCCACAACCCTCGCCGCTCTTGCCGGCGCGGCGGGCTACGCGACCGCAAACTTTGGCAAGTGGCACCTCGGCAACAGCATCGGCGCGACCGGTCAGACCGCGCCCAACGCCTTTGGCTGGGACCACTTCTCGGGCACTCTTCAGGGCGGACTACCGAGCTACTTTAGCTGGACCAAGATCACCAACGGCTCCAACGAAGACATCACCGGGTACGCCACCACCGATGTCATCGATGACACCATCGCCTGGATCGATGCGCAGACCGCGCTCGATAAGCCCTGGCTTGCGTGGGTCGCTTTCAACGCGCCCCACGCCCCGTTCCACGTGCCACCGACCGCCCTCCACACCGACGCGAGCCTGCCAACTCCGGGTGACTGTCCCCAGGGCCGCAACCGAGACTGCTACCTCGCCACCATCGAAGCCCTCGACACCGAGCTCAACCGGTTGTTCGAGCACCTCGACGATGGGCGGCTGGAAGCCGCTCACGTGGTCTTCATCGGCGACAACGGCACGCCTCGTCAGGTCGCTGAAGCGCCGGTCACCAATGCCACCGCAAAAGGCACCGTCTCCGAAGGTGGCGTCCGCGTTCCGTTCGTCATTGCTGGTCCGTCCGTCACCGACGGCGGGCGCGCCGTGTCCCACATCACGACCGTCGCTGACCTCTTCCCAACCCTCTTGGACCTCATCGGCCAGACGCCGCCCGCAGACCTCGTCTTTGACGGAGTCTCGCTGCTGCCGCACCTGCAGACGACAGACTCCGGGCCCCACCGCCCGCTCATCTTCGCTCAGATCGACACCGCCAACGGCGAGGCCGGCGAGGGCGCAACGGTGCGTGACGACACCTACAAGTTCATCAAGTACGAAGACGGCACCGAGAGGCTCTACAACCTCAACGTTGACCCCTGGGAGTCGACCAACCTCATCGAGGATCCAAGCTTCGAAAACACCGTCGATTCCCTTCGGTCGCAGCTCAACGCCGTGCTTGCCCAGTGACTCAGGCAATCCACCAGCTCGACACCGTAAGGCGCAGCCGGACTCTTGTGAGAAGGCCGCGTTAGGACGCGCTGAGAAAGTCCTCAATCAGGTCCGCCGGTCGAGCCATGATCGCTCGATCGCCGTCGATGACGATCGGGCGCTGCAGCAGCCCTGGATGCTCGGCCATCAGCCCGACCAGCGCGTCATCGTCCACCTCTGGGCCCACGCCGAGCGCCTTGGCGTCACGGGCTCGCAAGACGTCTCGCGGACCAACGCCGAGCTTACCAAGCACGTCCACGACCTCGGCCCGTGTCAGCGGCTCCTTGGTGTACTCGCGGTAGACGTAGTCAACACCGTGTTCCTTGAGCAAGGCGACCGCCTTGCGACAGGTGCCTCACGTGAACTTGCAGATCAATGTCAGCGACATGCCTCGACCTCATCGTTGGATAGGACCCCTGCACTCAACCATGAGCGGCTGGGGCAGACAAGAGCGCTTAAGCGCCGCACGTGGGTGAGCAGAGACTCACGCAACACGCGCGTCGCTCACTGATGCAGGCGGAAGTCCGGGCAAGTCTTTCACGTTCTTGCAAGGCCCGCTCGGACCCGCAATGGCGGGCTTAGCCAACGACCGGAGCACCAGACGGTAACAGCGAAACCGACGTTGGGCTCAGATTTGTTTGACCGCCGGTTCACAGATGCCCACGCTTTGGGGGCTGCGTTCGCGTCATCGCGCACGATGCCCCTACCCCACTCCCAGGATTGCAATGACTGATTGGGCTTGCTCGCTTCGACGACTGCTCGCTGCAGCGTGTCTCACGATGGCGACCTCGGTCGGCGCCAGTGCCGCACCGGTAAGCGTTACCCTCGACGACGACCCAGACTCCCTTGCAGCCGCGCTGCTTGGTGGCGGTATCACCTTGGTGGACGCACGTGTGTCTACCGGAGGCGACTCCTCAGGAACGTTTGTGGGCGATGCGTCCGACGCGACATTTCCCAATCCCGCGTTCGACTTCTCTGAAGGCGTGATCTTGGGCACCGGCGACGTCACGGCCGCCGTCGGACCCAACGACTCCGACCGGACGACAGCCGGCGGTAGCGGACTCAGCGACCCTGACTTCGACGGAGGCGCTGGGAGCCTCGACGCGACCTCTCTCGAGATGGACTTCACCACCTTTGGCGACCAGGTCGTCATCGACTACGTCTTCATGTCCGAAGAGTACAACGAGTACGTCTACGCCAACTTCAACGACGAGATGGGCATCTTCGTCAATGGCGTCCAGTGCGCCCTCACCCCGAGTGGCCAGCCCGTCAGCATCGACACCATCAACGATGCCACTCAGTTCCCGCCCACAAACGGTGCGGCTAACCCAAGCTCGCACCCTGAGCTTTACGTCAACAACGAGTCCGCGACGCTCAACGTCGAAGCAGACGGCCTGACCGTCCGCCTCCGTTGCCGAGCGACCGTTACCCCGAACCAGCCGAACACCATCAAGGTCGGCCTGTCCGACAGCGGCGACAATAACTACGACTCGTGGCTTGTCCTCAAGCAGGCCAGCTTCACCTTGGGTTGCACCGCCAGCTCCGACTGCGTCGATGGTGACCCCTGCACCGCCGGCATCTGCATGGCCGACGGCGTGTGCGACTTCCAGCCGATCCCAGCAGGCCAGACCTGTGTCGGCGCGACCGGCATCTGTGACGTTGCGGGCGACTGCGTGGCGTGCACCGACATCGGCGCCCCAGGTGCCACCGACCCCGGCTGCATCGCTCCGCTCAACGCCTGTGTCGCGACGGGCGTCGGTCCCGCGTGCGTCGACTGCCAAGACGACCAAGACTGCGCAGCTGGCGACGTTTGCGACGGCGCCAACACCTGCCAACCCTGCCTCGATACAGCCGGCCCCGGCGCCCAAGATGCGGGCTGCCCGTCCAATACCCCCATCTGCAGCGGCACCGGCCCAAGCGCGGTGTGCCTTGTGTGCAGCGAAAACGGCGACTGCCCCGCAGGCGATGTCTGCTTCGGCAACCAGTGCTTGCCGGCCGGGACGACCGAAGCGGCCCCCGACACCTACGAGACCGGCCAGGGTGAGACCCTCGTCGTGCCCGCCCCCATGGGACTCGCCGGCAACGACGAGGTCGTCACTGCTGGCACCCCGATGATCTCGGTGGCCCCTGCTGACCTGCCCGACCCCATCACCGAGGGAACGTTGGTCGTGATGCCCGACGGCAGCTTCACGTTCGTCCCAGTTCCTGGCTTCGTCGGGACCATCACCGTGCCTTACACGCTCAGCGATGGCGTTGGCGGCAGTGACACAGGCGTCGCGACCATCACGGTCAATGGCTCGCCCAATGTCGTCGACGACACCGAGAACACTACCGCGGACGTCCCGGTCAACCATGACCCCACCACAAACGACAGCGACCCCGAGGGCGACGACTTGACGGTCAGCGCCGTCAGCGACCCGCTAAACGGCTCGGCCGAAGTCGAACCCGACGGCACCGTGACCTACACGCCCGACCCGGGCTTTGTCGGCACCGATACCTACACCTACACGGTCTGTGACAGCTTCGGGAACTGCGAAGACGGCACCGTCACGGTCGTCGTCTCCCCACCGCCGAACGAGACTCCAGTTGGCGGCGACGACGAGGCCGCGACACCAACCGACACCCCGGTGGTGCTCAACGTGCTCGCCAACGACAGCGACGCCGACGACGACCCGCTGACGGTCAACGACATTCCGACTCAGCCCACCAACGGCGATGTGGTGATCAACCCCGACGGAACGGTGACCTACACGCCCGACCCCGGATTCGTCGGCATCGATGTCTTTGAGTATGAGGTCTGCGACGACGCCGGCGCCTGTGACATCGTCACCGTCGTGGTGGAGGTTGGTCCACCTGGTACCGGGCCCATCGCGCCGCTGGACACAGAGCCCGAGGCCATCGACGACGAGGCCTCGACCACCGCTGGTCAGCCCGTTGTCGTCGATGTGACCGGCAACGACGTGGATCTTGACGGCGACACGCTGTCGGTCGGAACCATCGTCCAGCCCCCGCCCGGACAGGGCACGGTCGCTGACAACGGCGACGGGACCGTGACGTTCACGCCGGCGCCTGGCTTCATCGGTACCGCAACCTTCGAGTACACCGTCGCTGACGAGGACGGAAACACCGACGTCGCGACCGTGACGGTCGATGTGCTTGCCGCGCCGAACACCCCACCCGCGGCGATCGACGACACCTACGCCGTGCCCCAGGACCAGTCGACGACCCTTCCGGTCACGAGCAACGACAGCGATGCCGACGGCGACGACCTGACGGTGGTCGAGGCGACACAGCCCGAGCACGGCACGGTGAGCTTCGATGCCGACGGCGACCTCGTCTACACGCCGGATCCCGGTTATGTGGGCCCGGACGCGTTCACGTACGTCATCACCGACGGACACGGCGAAGAGTCCGAGGCTACGGTTGTCCTCAACGTCGGCGACCGCGACGGCGACGGCATCCCCGACTCGGTCGAGAACTTCCTTGGCACTGACCCCGACGACCCCGACACCGATGGCGACGGCATCGACGACGGCGATGAGGTCAACGGCACGGGACCACTCGCGGGCGGAACGCCGACGGACCCACTCGACACCGACACCGACGACGATGGCTTGACGGACGGCCAAGAGGCGCTGGCCGCTGACCCGACCGATCCCGCCAACCCCGACAGCGACAGCGACGGACTGCCCGACGGGCTGGAGCTCGGCGTCACCGAGCCTGCACCACCAGGCGTGGGTGTCGGTCCACTGCGCGCGGACTTCGACGGCACGGACACGACCTCGCCGAACTGGGTGCCAGACGCTGACCCCACCACCACAACCGACCCGACCAACCCCGACACGGACGAGGATGGGCTGCTCGATGGTGAAGAGGACGCCAACGGCGACGGCGCGGTCACGGACCCAGTCGTGGGCGACACCGGGACCATGGGCTCGGGCGAGACCAATCCGGAGGACGACGACAGCGACAACGACGGCCTGCTCGACGGCTTCGAGGTCAACACCAGCGGGAGTGACCCGATGGACACCGACACCGACGACGGCGGCATCCCGGACGGCACCGAAGTCGCAAGCGCGCTCGATCCGCTCAACCCGGCCGACGACGGAAGCTCGGAAGACAGCGATGGCGACGGTCTCACCGACGCCGCTGAGCAGTCGCTGGGCACAGACCCGAACGACCCCGACACCGACGACGACGGCATCGACGACGGAGACGAAGTCGCAGGCACCGGCCCTCTGGCCGACCTGGCGTCCACCAACCCGCTCGACGCCGACAGCGACGACGACGGCATCATCGACGGCGACGAGGCAACCGGCTCCGGTCCGCTGGCCGGCGGACAGCCCACGGATCCGAACAACCCTGACAGCGACAGTGACGGCCTCAACGACGGGCTCGAGGCAGGCCTGACAGCACCTGCACCGGGCGGCACGAGCGACGGCGACAGCCCGGTGCCCTTCGCCGGCACCGACCCCAACAACCCCGCATGGACGCCGGACGCCGATCCCAGCACCACCACCGACCCGGCCGACCCTGACTCTGACGATGATGGACTCGAGGACGGTGACGAGGACGCCAACGGCGACGGCGCCGTCACGGACCCGGTGGTCGGCGAGACGGGCACGATGGGCAGCGGCGAGACCGACCCGACCAATGAGGACAGTGACGATGACGGACTGACCGACGGCTTCGAGGTCAACACCAGCAACACCGACCCGATGGACACAGACACCGACGACGGCGGCGTGCTCGACGGCGTGGAAGTCTCCAACCAGCTCGATCCGCTGGACCCGAGCGACGATGACGTCACCGACAGCGACAACGACGGCCTCGTCGACGACGTCGAAGAAGCGCTGGGGACCGACCCCAACGACCCTGACAGCGATGGCGACGGCATCAATGATGGCGACGAGATCATTGGTGGAACCCCCGGACAGTTCGACCCGGGCACCGACACCGACCCGCTGGACGCTGACACCGACGATGACGGCATCTCCGACGGCGGCGAGTCAGGACCTGGCGGAACGGGCACCGATCCAACCAACCCCGACACCGACGGCGACGGCGTTGATGACGGCGTCGAGACCGGCGCAACGACGCCCGTCCCCAGTGGGTTCAGCGACGAGAACGGTCGGCCCTTTGCCGGCACCGATCCGGCATGGACCGGCGACGTCGACCCCGGCACGACCACTGACCCGAACGACGCCGACACCGACGACGACGGACTGGCAGACGGTACCGAGGACGCCAACGGTGACGGCGCAGTCGATGCCGACGAGACGGACCCGAACCTCGCCGACACAGACAACGACGGACTACAGGACGGCACCGAGCTCGGTCTGGTTCTGCCAGAGTTTCCGGACGCAACGGGCCCCAGCTTCCAGCCTGACGCCGACCCAAGCACCACGACCGACCCGCTCGACCCGGACACGGACGATGGCGGCGTCAACGACGGTGCAGAGGATGCCAACGGCAACGGTGCAGTCGACGACGGAGAGACCGATCCGACGGTCGCTGGCGACGATGGCGGCGCCATCGGGGACGACGGCCTGCTGGTCCGCGGCGGTGCCTGCCAAGGCGGCGGCGGCGGCACTCCCCTCAGTCTGTTGCTCATGGCCGGTCTGCTGTTCGTCGCTCGACGGCGCATCGCCTAAGACGCAGCCGGAAAGAGCGCTTGTTTTGGGAATAGGACGCTCTGGGGCGTCCCGTGGCCTGTCTGCGGGGCGCCCCAGTTCGTTGGCGCTGATACATCCGAGCTTGTTGTGGCTGGGCGCGCGCCCTGCTCAGCGGCCCTTGATGTCGACAACGCTCATTCGCGGGCCCATCCGGGGCGGCTTCTTGCCGCCCCCCTTGATCATACGCGCCACCTGACCGCGACGCCCTGCGTACGGCTCGAGGAGCTCGAGCATCGTCGCGTCGTCGGCGCGCATCTCGCCGGTGAGGTTGAACGCGACGAAGTTCGGCAGGTGATAGTCACCAACCGGCACGGCGTCGGGGTGGCCAAGGGGCCCGCCGCAGACGACACCGGCGGTCCACGGACCGATCCCGGGCAGCTTCTGGAGGTGGGCGAGCGCGTCGGGTCCGTTCATCCGAACAGCGCGCCGAAGCGCGTGGATGCGTGTGGCGATGCTGCAGATGAGTTCCGCGCGGCGGCGCTCGATGTTGAGTGGATGCAGCTCGTAGTATGGGGTGCGTGCGAGGAGCTTGGGCTCTGGCAACAGGCGAAGGTCGTCGCGCGGCCCGGGCGCTGCCGTGCCGAGCTTGTAGACGAGATTTGCCGTCGCGCGGCTGCTGTTCTTGCCAGTGACCTTCTGTGCAAGCGCGACCGTGACCAAGGGCGAGTACAGCTCGGTCGACCGACCCATGCGATAGCCCGCGAGGTCACGAATGAGACGCTTCACAACGGGATGGTCGGACGCCAAGCCTGCGACCGTCACGGCGTTGTCGCCAAGGCCAAGGAGCTCTGGAACCGCCGCAACGAGTCGCTCGGCTCCTGGGCCCCAGCTGGCGACCTTAACGGCGCCGTCGACCTTGCGTATCCGCACGGTCGCTGGGCCATCGGAAGTGTGCTCGGCATACCACGCCCCAGACGCGTCAATGCGCATCCAAGGCGCCGTGACCCACATCATCGAGAGCCGCAACGTGGCGCGGATGTCGAGTGGGCCGTCAAAGTTGTAGGTGGTCTCGATCGTTTCCTGCCGCGGGCCGTTGGAGCAACCTCGTCGCAATGATAGCATTGCTTGGCGTGGAGCTGCGCGTCGTGCGCTGCGAGGCGCATGGGGCAGCTCCGATGGAAGCCATAGCGGTCGTCACGTTGTTTGTAGGTGTCGTCGGTCTTGGACTGTCTGCGTTTCGTCGCGTTGTGCACACTGACCGAACCAGCGAGTGGCAGAGCTTGGCGCGGACGCTGGGCCTCACCTACACGGTCACCGACAAGGGCCCACTCATGAGCGGCCGCATCGACGGTATCGCCGTCACGATCTCTGGCCGCGGCACAGCCGGCAGGGGTGGCGGGTTCGGCCAAGTCGGCGGCGGCATCTTCGAGTTCGAAGTCGGTGACGTCGGTCTTCGCCCCACAGGCGTCGATTCGGGGTTTGTGCTGGAGTCGCTTGAGGTCATCTTCGCCGATGAGCGTGTCGACAACGCGCCCGTGATCGAGGGCCGAGAGCTGACCGGCATGCCAAGCCTCGCCGTTGGCGACCTGTCCGACGACGAAGTCCGGCGGCGCCTCGACCACATCTCGACGCCGGACGGGACGCTGCAAGACGGGATCTTCAAGTTCTCAGTTGCGTCCGATGGTGTTCCTCGGGCAAGCGCGGTCCGGTACTCCCTCTCGCGCGGTCTGCGGCTGGCCGGGTGGTTGCGACTGTCCGATCCGTCGCTGAGAGAGCGGGTGCTGGCGATCGTCGGCGAACAAGACGTGGCCCTTGGCCGAAAGCTGGTGGCTGTCGACCTGTTGAGCCGAGCGTTTGAAGGCACGCCCGAGCTCCGCGCCACCATGTCGAAGATCCTACAGGCAAGTGACTGTCCTCAGCTTGTGGTTGCCCTCGCACAGCTGTCGCCGCGCGCCGAGATCATCGACCGCCTCGTCATCTTAGCGTGCGACGACGACGCGCAGCCGCCGCAGCGAGCGGACGCCATCATCGCGCTGGCTCGGTTCGCCGAGTCGAAGTCCGCCCGCTTGCAACAACACGTTGTCCACTTTCTTCGCGCGAGCGAGCCCATGGAGGTGCGACTCGCAGCGGCCCACGCGCTGGTCTTGCAAGGCGGTTCAGCGTCGGCCGACAAGGCAGCTCGGGCGCTAGCGACAAGTGCCGACAACGACGAGCTCGTCGAGGCCTTACTCGACACCATCAGGGCCAGCGGCGGTCCGACGCACCAACAGGCGGTGACCGTGTTGTTGCAGTCGCCAAAGGTTCGGATCCAATGGCTTGCTGTCCAAGCCCTTGCTGAGATTGGCGACTCCGATATTGTCGCGCCGCTTCGCTCTGCGGCTGACACGTCCGACCGCAAGCTACGTGAGTTCATACACGCGTCGATCGACCGCGTGCAGGCACGCCTAGGGCTTGTATCTCGACCGGGGGCACTCACGGTCGCGGCCGACCGTGAGGGCCAACTTAGCTACGCTAGCGCTAGCGCTAGCCCTATCCAGGACGCCGCTAAGCAAGCCGACGTCGAAGTTCGCTACGCTGAGACAGAGCACCCGCTCCGCTAGCCCTTAATCCAGCGCTGTTTTCGAGCGAGGCGCGAGACCGAGCGCTTAGGCGCGCGGCTCGTTGCGAATCGCCTCGTGGAGGTCCTCCCAGCTCTCATCAGCCGGTGCAGCTGCTTGGCTACCGCGCGACGTCCGCCGTCGAATGCGAACCGTTGGGGCAAGCACGCGGGCACCCGTGCGAACTGAAAGATGAGCCTTGGAGTCGCTAATGTTCATGTTTCTTCAGTTCGGCAGCCGTTCATACGACCTTGAGAAGATATCCAGCAAACATGAACCCACACGGAGGACGCGCCCAGTAGAGTGGCAAGCACGTGCTCGCTGGGTTGCGAAAAGCGCTCGGCGGGCCCCGCCACTTCTTCACGTTTGCGTCTCACGCTTTACGCCCGGTTCCCACTGCGAGCGCGAGTCGGCCGCTTAGTCTGAAGCTGTGCCGAGCGCCGCCTGCCGAACCAGATCGAGCGCGAGATAGGCGGCCACGATCCGGTTGCGTTCGCGGTCGAAGGGCATGCGGCGCATCTTGTGCTGCGTGCCGTCCGGACCAGCGAGCGCGAAGTGGATCGTGCCGACAGGCTTCGCCTCGCTGCCTCCGCCAGGACCAGCAACGCCGGTGATGGCGACGCCGAATGTGGCGCCGCTGGCGCCGCGGATTCCCTCCGCCATCGCACGCGCGACCGGCTCGCTAACCGCGCCGTGCGACGCCATGAGCTCCGCCGGGACGCCGAGCTGACGCGTCTTGGCTGCGTTGGAGTAGGTCACTGCGCCTTCAGCGAAAAACTGCGATGAACCTGGGCGGTCGGTGCAGAGCTTGGCAACCAGCCCACCCGTGCACGACTCAGCCGTGGCGAGTGTCGCGCCTCGCTCGGTCAGCGTCGCGGCGACCGCGTCGACAAAGCTTGTGGCCTTGTCGTGGGCGAACACCAGCGGCCCAAGACGCTCAAGTGCGTCGCGCTTGGCTTGAGTGAGGATCTCCGCGGCGTGCTCAGGGGTGCGGTCGGTCACATGAAACGACACGTGAATCTCGGGGAAGGTGGCGCGGAACGCGACGTGAAGGCCAGGCGGACGCGCGAGTGGCTCCAGCAGCGTGGCGACCTTCGACTCCGTCTGCCCAAACGTCTTGAGCACAACACTCTCGTACGCGCGTGCCCCGGCGTGCTCGGCCACCCACGGCTCAAGGTGGTCGTCCATCAGGCGCTTAAGCTCATGCGTCACGCCGGGAAAAAAGAAGAACGTGGCCTCGTTGTGGGTGCCGCGGATTCCTGGCGCGGTGCCGACGGGGTTATTGAGCAGCGTCGCGCCGACCGGCACCAGGGCCTGACGAGCGTTGTTTTCCGTGAACGGGTACCCACGGGATGCGAACCGTGCTCTGAGCGTGTCGAGCGTCGCTTGGTCGGTCTCCAGGTCGGCGCCGATGAGATCCGCAAACGACGCGATCGTGATGTCGTCTTCCGTCGGGCCGAGCCCGCCCGACACGAGGACCAAGTCCGCGCGCGCACTGGCGGCAGTGAGGCTAGCGATGATCGCCTCTTTTGTGTCAGGGACGACCTGCGACCACGACAGCGACAAGCCCCGTGCCCGCAACCAAGCCCCGAAGCGTCGCGTGTGGCCATCGGCGAGATCGCCGTTCAGCAGCTCGTTTCCGATAGCGACGACTTCGACGCGCATCGACTACTCCGGCGCTGCGGTCACGCGGACCTTCTTTGCGACCTCAACGAGCAGCGCCCGCGTCTTGTCGTTGGGGTCCTTGCTGACCAGAGCGACGGTCACCATGCGTGCGTCCTTGATGAGGCTGATCAGCTCGAAGCCGATGCTGCCGCTTGGATCGCGGTACCGGCCGGACATGATGCGGGCCTCAAAGCCCTCGGCATCCTTGAACTTGTCACCAAGTCCAAGCTCCAGCGTGCGGCCCGCCTCCTGAGCAGACTTCTTGATGTTGTCGCGGATCGTGTCCCAGTCGATAGGATCGCCCGGCTTGGGGCCCTTCTCGACAGAAAACATCATGATGTGAAAGGGGATTGCCCTTGCAGGCTCGGGGGCCTGCTCCAGCACGACAGCAGCATCGGTCGACTTCGTGACGGTCCACTCGGGCGCCGAGAACGTCGCGCCCCCCGCAGCCTTCAGCGTCACGCTCTTGGTGAGCGCTGGCGCGCTGTCTTGGGCCGCAGCAACCCCGACGCAGAGCGTCAGTGCGCAGAGCAGGGTCATCGCCGTCGTGATCGCTTTTGCCATGTGGAAACCTCCAAGGGGTACGCTACCAGCCGCTGGCGGAACATTAAACGCGTGCGATGCCCTTTTCGTGCCCAGAAATCCGACCGAACGGGCGCTCAGGCCGCCGACGGCTCGTTCACAATGGCGCGGTAGAGGTCCACGTAGGCGTCAGCAGGCTCCGCCCAACCGACGGGCTTCGCCATCGCTGCGGTCTGGGCTGCCTCCCAGCGCTTGGTCCCGTAGAGCCGACAGGCGCGTTCCAGCGCGTGAGCCATCGCGGACGCACTCGCTTCATCGAAGCAAAAGCCCCAGCCGTCGTCGCCGACGTCCACGACGGTGTCCGCGAGCCCGCCGGTCCGGCGAACGAGCGGAAGCGCGCCGTGGTACATGGCGTGGAGCTGAGTGAGGCCGCATGGCTCGAACCGGCTCGGCACGCAGACAACATCGGCACCGGCAAAGATGTCGCGCGCGAGCCTGGGATCGAAGTGGTTCCAAAAGCGGACGCGGCCGGGGAAGCGCTCCTGGAGCCGGTTCAGAGCTGCTGTTAGGTGGGCGTCACCGGTTCCCAGGACAACTGCCGCAGCACCTTGCTCCAGCGCCGGCGGCACAGCCTCGATGAAGAGGTCGATGCCCTTCTGCTCGGCCAGCCGCGAGACCACCGCAAAGAGCGGTCCGTCGGGGGGACTGAGCTCGGCTCGGTCGCAGAGCGCTGTGCGCTGTCGTTGTCCGCGAGGCTCTTCGATGGCGAGTCCATTGAGGATGCCGACCAGGTCCTGCTGCCGGTGCCGCAGGAGCCCGGCCAGGTCGCGTCCGCCTTCGTCGGTGAGGAGCTCACGGGCATAGGTCGGGCTGACGGTCGTGATGCGGTCGGCGTATTGGAGCCCCGCCTTGAGCGGGTTGATGCGGTCCCAGTGGAGGACACCGTCGCTGTGAAGCGTCGCAGGGGGAAGACCGCACGTGTCGAAGGCGGCGCGCGCGAACGCACCCGTGTGGGCGATGTTGTGAATCGTCATGACCCGAGCCGGACGCGGGCAGACTTCCTCGAGAAGCGGCGCCACCAGCCCCGCGTGCCAGTCATGAAGGTGGACGACGTCAGCGCGCACGTCAGCGCCGGCAACGAGCTGCGCTGCGGCGCGGGAGAAGGCCACGAACCGAACCGGGTTGTCGCCAAACGCGCCATTGGCGTCGCCATAGAGGCCACCTCGATCGAACCATCCCGGCTCGGACAGGGCGATGATACGCACGCCGTCGCGGACGGCCTCGATCCTCTCGAACCGAACACCGCCCCAGGGCATCCCAACGATGACCGCGCCTCGGCTGTCGCCATCGAGGCGTGCAAGAAGCTCTCTGTAGCCGGGTAGGACACAGGTGACCTGATGACCCGCCGCCGACTGAGCCTGAGAGAGCCCCGTGACCACCTCGCCCAGCCCGCCAGTGTGCGCGAGCTGGCTGTGCTCAGCGGCGATGTGCGCGACTCGGAGTGGGGCGGCGATGACGCGCGCTTCGCTAGAAGGCGTAGCCATCGGGCACGACTCCTTTGCGAGGCACGACAATGATCCCATCTCGGACCGTGATGTACTCGTCGGCGTACGTATCGAGCTGCTTGTCGTTGAGCAGCTTCACCCCTCGTCCGATACGAGCGTCTCGGTCGATGATCGCGTTTCGTATCACCGAGAACTCACCAATCCCGAGGGGCGGCGTGTCCCCGTCGGCCCTGCCCTCGCCGAAGTCGTACTCGCCCGCGCCGTTGCAGATGACGCCGTCGAGGGTGCAGCCACGACCAATGACCATCCGGATGCCGACGACCGAGCGCCGCACCGTGGCGTTGTCGCCGATGACGGCGCCGTTACAGACAAGCGCGCGCTGAACCAAGGCCTCGCCGATCTTGGCGGGCGGAAGAAAGCGCGGACGTGAGTAAAGGCGGTGGCGCTCGCTGAAGAGGCTCAGGTCTGGGATCGGGTCGGTGAGGTGGAGGTTGACCCGGTGGTAGCTCTCGATCGTGCCGAGGTCCTCCCAGTAGCCGGTGTACGGATAGACGCCCAGTCGCCGCGTGCTCAGTGCGGTTGGCAGGATGTGCTTGCCGAAGTCCTCACGCGTGTCGGCGGCCAAGAGTTCCGCGAGAACCTTCGCCTTGAAGAGGTAGATGCCCATGGACGCTAGGTGGGTCAGGGCGCCCGACGCATCGGGAGCAACAAAGGCGTCAAGGACCTTGGGGTCCTTTGGCTTCTCAGCAAAGTCGGTGATCAAGCTTGCGGTGTCTGCGTTGATGACCCCGAAGCGGCGCGCCTCGTCGCGGGTCACGCGGGTCGCGGCGACCGTCACGTCGGCGTTGAGCGCGCGGTGGTGTGCGACGAACGCATCGAGCTCCATCATGTAGACTTGGTCGCCCGAGAGGATCATGACGTCGTCGTCAGGCTCCATCTCCAGTCGATGCAGCTGCTTACGCACTGCGTCCGCAGTTCCGAGGTACCAGTCTTCGCTGTCGCTGTCGCTCTGCTCGGCTGCCAACACGGTGACCTGACCACCACGAAACGCGTCGAAGCGGTAGGTCTGTCCAATGTGGCGGTTGAGCGACGCCGAGAGGTACTGGGTGAGCACAAAGATGTCGTGGATGCCTGCGTTGAGGCAGTTCGATATCGGAATGTCCACCAGCCGAAACGTGCCGGCAAAGGGCACCGCTGGCTTGCTTCGTTGCGACGTCAGCGGACGAAGCCGCTCGCCACGACCGCCACCCAGGATCACCGCGATCGTCTTCATGCCTCGCCCGTTCGGTAGAGATACGCCCGACTTAAGGAGCGCGCTCTCAGAGCATACGCGCGACGCGGGCCTTCTCAAAACGGGTCGGGCCGGCTCACTGATACTGAGCCGCCGAGTCCCCGCGAGCACAAAACGGCAGACTCTGGAACAAGCCCTGCCGCGGTGGGAGCGCGAGCGTGATGCTCAGGACGCATGAGTGGAGCACGGCCGGGACCCTTTGAGCTTCTTGCAACGAAGCGAGTTCGTGCCCGCGATCGGCGCGGTAGAGCTCATCTCGGAGTCATCCGTGAGCGCACGTCGACGCGATCCCAGCAGACGTCTCTCACCGGCCTCTCGATCGAGCTATCCCTTGTTGAGCGCCGCAAGCACCGCGTCGACCAGAGCCGACTCATCGCTGAACGCGATGGCGTCGGGGTCGTCAAGATCGGGAAGCTCGCCAAAGACGGGCTCGGTCGTCCACCCCTGATACTCGCCGCGTGCTTTGGGCGACTTCGACTCGAGGTGCCAGGTCACGTGGTTGAGCGCTTCGTCGTCCTCAAGCTGCACGAGCTGCTGGGCCGTCACGACAAGCTCAGGGGCCGTACCCGTGATCTCGATGTTGGACAGCTCAAGCTTCTCGCAGAGCTTCGCGATGGCCTCGGCGCCCTTCTGAAGGGTCGTTGTCACACGGTGCTCAAGCACGTGCACAAGCCCAGCGTCGCCGCCGCGATCCATCACGGCGTTGACGAGCTTCAGGTCCTCGATGCGACGCCAGTCACGCGGCGTCGGCAGGAGCTGCTCGTAGCCTTCCCACTCGGGATCGGCGCGGCTGATGAAGAGAATCTCCATGCCGATCGACGACCGAATGCGGTCTTCGATGCCGCGGGGGCGACCATCGAAGTAAATGAGGAGGTCGCGGTTACCCATACCGGTTCGGCGACCGACGTAGATGCCATCGCGATCCCGGACGAGCTCGCGGATGCGGTTCTCGACAGCGGTCAGGCGCGTCTCTTCCTCAGCGGGAGGCAGGCCACGCTTGTCCTGCGCGGTCATCGGAATCCGAACCCCGAAGAACCACGGGTGGGTCTTGAGGGGGTAGGACTCGCCGTGCCCCAGGTCGAGCAACAGGTCGAACGGCTGCTCTTCCACCACCGTTCGCCACATCTCGTACATGGCCGAGTACGTCATCTTCCACCGCGTCCTTTACCGTCGACCGCAATTCTAGACATCTTCGTTCCCACCGTCACGGCCCTTTTGCCGTTGAGCGGTCGGGCCCAGGCCGTCTAACACCTGGAGACCGCCCTGAGCGGTGCAGGGGGGGCTACCTACTTGTGCAGCGCACGTCTGTCCACATCGAGTGCGGCCTCTCGGACAACTTCAGCGAGCGTCGGGTGAGCGTGCACCGAGCGGGCGACGTCCTCAGCGCTGGCGCCGAACTCCACGGCGAGCGCAATCTCGGCGATCAGGTCGCCTGCGCGAGCGCCAAAGATGTGGCAGCCAAGGATTCGGTCGGTCTCGCCATGAGCGAGGATCTTAACGAGTCCGTCAGACTCGCCGAGGGCCTTCGCGCGACCGTTCGCGCCGTACTTGAAGCGTCCCTTCTTGTAGGGAATGCCGGCTTCTTTCAGCTCCTCCTCGGTCTTTCCGACAGAAGCGACCTCCGGGTGCGTGTAGACGATGCCCGGGATGGCGTCGTAGTTGAGGTGCCCCTCGCGCCCAGCGAGCAGCTCGGCGAGCGCGATGCCCTCGTCCTCCGCCTTGTGGGCGAGCATCGGACCCTTGATCGCATCGCCGATAGCGAAGACCCCAGGGACGCTGGTCTGGTAGTCGTGGTCAACGTCAACGCGGCCGCGCTTGTCGGTGGCGACGCCTAGCTCGGCGAGGCCTAGACCGTCCGTGTAGGCGCGGCGACCGATGGCCATCAGCACGCGATCGCCAGCGATGCTGTGGGTCGCGTCGTCTTTGTCGTTCCAAGAGACGTCGACGGTCGTACCCGAGACGTCGGCGGACTGCACCCGTGCGCCGAGCACGAACTCGATGCCCTGCTTCTCGAACGCGCGCTTAGCGAGCTTGGCGATCTCGCCGTCCACGCCAGGAAGGATGCGGTCTTGGTACTCGAGGACCGTGACCTTTGAGCCGAGACGTGCCCACACGCTTCCGAGCTCAAGCCCAATCACGCCGGCGCCGACAAGCACGAGGTGCTTTGGAACCTCGGGGAACGACAGCGCCCCGGTCGAGTCGACGATGCGGTCATGGTCAAACTCGATCCCCCGAAGACCGACAGGCACCGAGCCCGTCGCGATGACAATCGCGTCCGTCTTGAGCGTCTGGGTGGAGCCATCGTCGGCCGTGACCTCCACCTCGCCGGGCGCCTTGATGGCGCCAAAGCCGGTGATGCTGGCGATCTTGTTCTTCTTAAACAGCATCTCAACGCCCGACGTCAGCTCGCTGACGATGCGGTCTTTGCGAGCCATCATCGTGTCGAGGTCGAGCGCCACGTCTTTGACCGACACGCCGTGCTCGGCCATGTGGTGCTGGGCCATCGCGAAGCGCTCGCTCGACTCGAGCAAGGCCTTGGACGGAATACAGCCCACGTTGAGGCACGTGCCGCCCCGGGTCGGGTCTTTCTCGACACAGGCTGTCTTGAGCCCAAGCTGAGCAGCGCGAATCGCGCACACGTATCCGCCGGGGCCGGAGCCGATCACCACTACGTCGAAGCGCTCGTCAGACATACCGAAGGTTCCTTGTCAGTCGGTTCGCGCGCTTTTGTAGGCCCGCGAGCGCCATCGGGCAACCCTGGCGATACGCAAAGACGCCGAGGGGCCGCCGACGAGTCCACCGACAGCAGCCTGCGTTGCCCGCAGGCGTTGGCCACGCGCAGGTTCGACGGACCACAAGGTTGCAGACGACCGTTGTTACGGCACGCGGTCAGGTTCATTCGTCGGTGCGCCAACCTTCGACGAGACGCCGGCATGCCGGCGGCTCAAGCTGACCCGTGCCGTCATGAAGACCGCCGCTGCCAGGAAGCCATCGAAGCTCGTTGGCGGGAGACTCGACTAGCTAGACCTCGAGCAGCATCCGGTTGGGATCTTCGATGATCTGCTTGATCTTGACCAAGAACGTCACCGCTCCCTTCCCGTCGACGATGCGGTGGTCGTAGCTGAGCGCGACGTACATCATCGGTCGGATGACAACCTGGCCGTCGACCGCGACAGGGCGCTGCTCGATCTTGTGGAGGCCGAGGATACCGGACTGGGGCGGGTTCAAGATCGGCGTCGACATCATCGAGCCGTAGACGCCGCCATTGGAGATCGTGAACGTGCCACCCGTCAGGTCAGCCAACCCGAGCTTGTTGTCTCTGGCCTTCTTTGCAAGCGCTCCGAGCGTGCCCTCAAACTCGGCGAACGACAGCCGGTCGGCGTCGCGGACAACCGGCACCACAAGCCCTTTGCCGCCACCAACGGCAACGCCGATGTTGAAGTAGTTCTTGTAGACGATGTCGTCGCCGCGGATCTCGGCATTCACGGCCGGCACGTGCTTGAGCGCCTCGATGGCCGCCTTCGCGAAGAAGCCCGTGAAGCCAAGCTTGACGCCATACTTGTCGAGGAACGCTTGCTTGTACTGCTTACGCAGCGCGAGCACAGCGCTCATGTCGATCTCGTTAAAGGTCGTGAGAATCGCGGCGGTCTGTTGGGCTTCGACCAGCCGACGTGCGATCGTCCGTCGCAACCGGGACATCGGGACGACCTCTTCCCGAGCTGCGTCAGCCGCTGGAGAAGAGACCGGCGCGGATGGCTTTGCGGTCTTTGGTGTGGCAGCGGGGGCGCCGCCCTTCATGAAGGCCAGGACGTCTTCCTTGAGGATGCGTCCACCGCGACCCGTACCGCTGATCTTGGAGGCATCGAGGTTGTTCTCCGCAATGAGCCGACGCACCGCTGGCATCAGCGCGACGCCGTCCGGCACAGCGGGTGCGGCGGCAGGCGCAGCGGGAGCAGGCGCAGCGGCGGTGGGCGCAGCGGCAGCAGGCGCAGGCGCAGCGGGCGCAGGCGCAGCGGCCACTGCACCCTCAGCAATGAGCGCGAGGAGCGCGCCGATCTCGACCTCAGCATCGGGTCCAACGACCTGCTTCTCGAGCACGCCAGCGACGGGCGACGGCACGTTGACCGAGATCTTGTCGGTCTCGAGGATGACAAGGTCTTGGTCGACCGTCACGGCGTCCCCTGGGTTGACCAGCCACTCTAGGACCACCGCTTCGGTGATGGACTCGCCAAGCTGAGGAACTTTCACTTCAATCGCCATCGTGGGGCTCCGGTGCGCTACGCAGGGAAGGTACGATTGAGCAGGTCATCCTGCTCGATTCGGTGTGCTTTCGGTGAGCCTGTTGCAGGCGACGCGCTCGCAGGTCGCGCGATCCATGTGACCTTCGGCCCGCCCTCGAAGAGGTTGGTGAAGATCGGATGGAGGTAGGTGCGTGCGCCCATGTTCGCGGGCTCTTCCTGACACCACACCACCGTCTTGAGGTTGGCGTAGGGCGCGAGGGCCGCCGTCAGCTCTGCCTCGGGGAAGGGATAGAGCTGCTCCAGCCGGATGATGGCTGTCGTCTCGTCCTCGATCGACTCGCGACGCTCGAGGAGCTCGTAGTAGACCTTGCCGCTGCACACGACTGCGCGCGTGACCTTGGCGTTGCTGGCAGCGCTGCCGTCGAAGTGAGCCTCCGGAATGACCCGGTGGAACTTCCCTTCGACGAAGTCTTTTCGTTTCGACACCGCGCGCTTGTGCCGCAGCAGGCTCTTGGGTGTCATGACCACAAGGGGCTTTCGCCACTTACGCACGACCTGCCGGCGAAGCGCATGGAAGATCTGAGCCGGGGTCGTGAGGTTGCAGACCTGCATGTTGTCTTCAGCGCAGAGCTGCAGGAAACGCTCGAGCCGAGCCGAGCTGTGCTCAGGTCCCTGCCCCTCAAAGCCGTGGGGCAGCAGCAGCGTCACCGCGCTCAGCCTCTCCCACTTGTCTTCGGAGGCCGAGATGAACTGGTCGAACATCACCTGGGCACCGTTGGCGAAGTCGCCGAACTGGGCCTCCCAGATCACAAGCGCTTCCGGGTAGTCGAGGGCGTAGCCGTACTCAAAGCCCACAACCGCATTCTCGGAGAGGTGGCTGTTGTAGCACTCGAACCGCGCCTGGTCCTCGCTCAGGTTCTGCAGCGGGAAGTAGCGCCGGCCGTCGTTGGCGTCGAACACCGCCGCATGGCGGTGGCTGAACGTTCCGCGGATGGCGTCCTGCCCGGTGATACGGACCGGCGCGCCTTCCAGCACGAGCGAGCCGTAAGCAAGCGTCTCGCCCAAGCCCCAATCGATCGGCGCGTCCGGTGCGATGGCAAGCTTCCGCTTGTCGATGATCTTTTGGATCTTGCGGTTGGGCGTGACGGACGCGGGAATGTGCGTGACGCCTTTGAGGACGCGCTCATAGAGCGCGTCGTCGATGCAGGTGGGCACGATCGGGGTGTCGGCGTCCGGTCCGCCCGAGTAGTTCTCCCAGATGCCGGTGTAGGCGTGGCGCTCTTTCTCGGGATTCGCGCGCGCCTCGCTGAACTCTTTCTCCAGCAGCCCGTGCTCACGCTCGTGGATCTCCTGGATCTCAGCAGCCGTGATGACGCCGCGCGCTAAGAGCTCCTGCTCGTACACCTTGCTCACGGGCGGATGCTTGTCGATCGCGCCATACATCATCGGCTGCGTGAACTTCGGCTCGTCAGCCTCGTTGTGGCCGTAGCGACGGAAGCAGTACATGTCGATGATGACGTCGCGCTGGAACGTCTGGCGGAACTCAGCCGCCAGCTTAGCCACGTGCGCTACGGCCTCCGGGTCTTCGCCGTTGACGTGGAAGATCGGGATCTGGCCCATCTTCGCGATGTCGGTCGTGTACGGCGTCGACCGCGAGTCTTGCGGCAAGGTCGTGAAGCCGATCTGGTTGTTGACCACAATGTGAACGGTTCCGCCCGTGTGGTAGGCCTCAAGCCCCATCATCTGAAGCGTCTCGGTCACAAGCCCCTGACCAGCAAACGCGGCGTCGCCGTGAATGAGGATAGGCAGTCCGCACTTGCGCGCGACGTCGCCGAAGCGGTCTTGCTTGGCGCGCACCTTGCCCTCAACGACGGGGTTGATGGCCTCAAGGTGGCTTGGGTTAAACGTCAGCGACAGATGGACCGTGTCGCCGAAGCGGGTCTCAGTGTTGCGCGAGTAGCCCAGGTGGTACTTCACGTCGCCACGCCCCAGCATGGTCTCCGGTGCGTTGTCGTCGAACTCGACGAAGATCGAGCGCTGTCGCTTGCGCATGATGTTGGCGAGGACGTTGAGGCGTCCGCGGTGCGCCATGCCCAGCACGACCTCGCGAACCCCGCGTCGGGCGGACTCCTCGATCGTTAGCGCGAGCATCGGAATCAGCGCTTCACCGCCCTCCAGCGAGAATCGCTTTGCGCCGCGGTACTTCACGCCGAGAAACGACTCAAACGCCTCGGCAGAGTGGAGCTGTTCGTACAGGAAGAGCTGCGTCTCGCGGTCGAACGTGGTGTGGTTCTTCTCACGCTCGAAGCGCTCGGCAAGCCAGTACTTGATGCGCGTGTCATGGATGTGCATGAACTCGCAGCCGATCGTTCGCGAGTACGTCTCGCGCAGCCATGCCAGCAGCTCGTTGAGCGTCATCTCCGACGGGCCGAAGAGCGCCGATGTGTCGTAGAGTCGCTCGCCGTCCGCGGCCGAGAAGCCCCAGTACGCGGGGTCGAGCTCGTCATGGTAAGGCGTCGGCGCGAAGCCGAGCGGGTCCAGGCGCCCCTGGAGGTGCCCGCGAACGCGGTAGGCGTTGATGAGCTGGAAGACCCGGTGGTGCGTGATAGCGCCCGAAGCCTTGGCCGCTGGCGCATGCCCGTTGGTGGCGCCATTGCTCGCCTCGGGCATGGGCGCAAAGACGCTGCGGGCCGTGAACCCGGGGCCATTCGTCACGGCCGGACCGCTCAGATACTCGCGCCCTGGGCCTTGCAGCCACTCGCGCCAGCTGGCGTCCACGGAGTTCGGGTCTTGCCGATATTGCTCAACGACCAACTCTAAGTAGGCCGCGTTCGCCGCGGTTAGCATGCCGTCCAAGCGGACCCTCCTATCTCGGCAGCCTGCAGGATGTGTGATGGCTCATCAGAGTGGTTCTCAACGTGTTGTCTCAAGGTGTTGGAAACTCTCCGCGCTGAACGTGGCCTGGACCGTTCCGGGCAGCCTGCGAGGCGTCGACGACCATAGGCAAAGGGGTCGGTTCCGGCAAGCCCGTCGAGCCCGGAATCGAACAAGTGGTAATCGCGTGCGTCAGCGTGTGCTGTCGGTGCGCTCGTCGCCCCATCGGTACCTCGTTCTGGCGGCGATCGCTGGACCCCCGATCACGCTACTGGCTGGGCACGAAGGGGAGCACCCCGAGCAGGTCGCGGTCGGTGAACCGCACGCCCATCCCGAGCATGTAGTCGCGGCCAGTGCCGTTGAGCATATCGTCAACACCGGCGGCGATGTAGACGTTGCGCAAGAACTCCCAGGTCGCCATGACGCGAACGCGCGGGAACTGGTCGCGACCGAACTCAAAAGCGTCGAGCTTGAAGCTGAGCGCATCGTTGAGGAGGTCGAGGTCGACACCGAGACCACCCGTGGACTCCATGATGCCGTATCGGAACGTGAAGGCGCCGATGCGCTTGGCGAACTGAGCCGTGATCTTAAAGTCGTTGGTCGTCTCGCTGATGTCTTCGATCTCGACCGGCGGCCGGAGGGGATCGTTGGTCGTGGTGACGCGGCGCGTGACGCTGGTCTTGCCGGCTGGATCATCGATGAGCTGCAGCAAGTAGTACTTGTCGGGCGCTGGGTGCAGCGAGAAGCCGATGGTGCTCTTGAAGGAGTCGCTGCGAGCGAAGTAGTCGGCACGCAAGTCGACGCGGATCTCGGTCCGCTGAATGACCGACGTGAACTCCTCGACACCAGCGATCACGCGCTCGATGTCGTTGATGAGCTTGTCGTCGTTGAGCAGCCGTCCAACGGTGCCCTTCCCCTGGTCGACCGTCGATGTGATCGAGCGGACGTTTTCGAGCGTGCCTTCCAACAGCGCCATGTTCTTGTCGAGCGACGACAGCGCCTTGGCGACCGTGCCGTCCTTCGGCTGGCCGTCGGCGGCAACCTGTTGGTCGACGAAGCGACCCACCGTGCTGACGGAGCGGTCGATCGAGCCGACCATCTTGTCGACGCGGGCGAGGACGTGCTCGAGGCGCTCGGCCAGCCGGACGGTGGAGGCCGCGATGACTTCACTGGCCCGGGCAGCGTTGTCGGTCGTGCGCTGAGCGCCCTGTAGAATCGCCCCGATGTCGGCTTCTTTCGGGTAGATCGACGTCTTGAGGAAGCTGCGCATCTCCGTGGTCAGCTGCGCGACGTTATCCGTCGTCTTCGAGATGTCGCCACGAATCTTGGTCAGCGCACTCTGCCCGGCACCCTCGCCAAACGAGGTCTTGAGACTCTGGGTGATCGACTTGATGTCGCCGACGATCGCTTCGATCTGGGGGAAGATGGCGCGGCTGCTCTTCTCGACGTTAGCGATGACGGCATCGATGCCGGCTTCGGACACGATGTTCTCGATGACGTCGCCTGGCCCGAGCTCTTCCCCAGCGATCCCTTGGCTCAGGGACACGTAGTAGTCACCGATGAGGCTTGCTTGGCGTCGCACTGCGGTGGCGCCGTTGATCCACTGCTGCTTGTTGGCATCGAAGACGCCACGCTTGAGCTTGATGTCTTTGCGAAGGTGAATCGTCACCTTGGCTTTCCCTGCAACCTCGGGGTCGAGGCCGATGTCGCCGAGCCGCCCGACTTCGATGCCTGAGAGCTTCACCTGCGAGTTGGGCACCAGCCCTGTCGCGTCGTCGAAGCGGGCATAGACCGTGTAGGCGTTGTCGACGTCCATTCCCTGGTCGAGCGAGCCGAACGTGTAGACGAGCGCGAAGGCGCCGACCACCATCAGGAGGCCGACCAACAACGGGGTCTTGGCTTTTAGCAAGGGCCCCCCTCAAGGCGGTAATGCACACGTCGACTCGACACGGGCGACAGGACCCGCACGGGCCAAAACCCAGGACAAGCGCTCTCTACGACGGCGACTTCCGCGATGCTCGCGCCACCCATGCTGGTGCGCTCGCCTCGCTCGAAAAGCGCACGTTCATTGGGGCTGAACGCTCGGTCGGTAGCGCTGACGCTGGGCTCGGGGTTGCTCACGGCCGGTACTCTACCCATAGACACGGGCAAGTGGAACCGCAGTCGCGTCGGACGCAGCGTTTGTCGGCGGGAGCGCAACGGCTGAACCGTAGACTCCGGGGCCTGCACGTGCGCGGTCGTTCCGCCTGTGGACGGGATCGACGACCATCGGATGGGACAGCAAACCATGCTCAGAACATCAGGATGGTGAGGAAATAATCGACGACCAGGATCGCCACCGACGAGAACACCACCGCTTGAGTCGTCGCCATGCCGACCCCGCGAGCACCGCCTGTCGCGGTGTAGCCGGTGTAACAGGAGATCGCGGCAATCGTGAGACCAAAGACGGCGGCTTTGATGAGGCCGCTGAGCACGTCCCAGGTCGTCACGACGCTGATGATGCGCGAGTAGAACACACCCTCGTCGAGACCGAGGCCGAGGACGGCGACAAGCCAGGCCCCGCCGACGCCGACGATGCTAAAGAAGAGGCAGAGGATCGGCATCACGAGGACGGCCGAGAAGATCCGCGGCGAGATCAGGTACTGGACCGGGTTCACCGCCATCGTGCGGAGGGCGTCGATCTGCTCGGTGACGCCCATCGTGCCGATCTCGGTCGCAATCGACGACCCAACCCGTCCGGTCACCATGAGGCCGGTGAGAACGGGCGCTAGCTCACGCGTGAGCGCGAGCGCGACGGTCGAGCCCACGAAGCCTTCCGCGTTGAACAGACGAAACGCGTAGGCCGACTGAAGCGACATCACCATGCCGGTGAATGCGCCGGTGAGCAGGACAATGAGGAGGCTGCCAACGCCGATAAACTCAAGCTGCTGCAGATAGATACGCCACCGGAATGGCCGAACGAAGATCTGGGCGAGCCCCTGCCACATCAGAATGGTCGCGGACCCAACGCCCTCGACCTTATTCAGTGTCCACTGTCCGATCGCCTCGATGTACCTCACGCCCCGACCCTAACCCGCACGTGGGCCGTTGTCTTGTCCTCCCGGTCGACCTCTGTCCCCGAGCCCGTAAGCGCCCGTTGGAGCGCGCATAAGGCCTCGGAGCTTGACCAGTGTCGCCTGCGAACCGATAACCCCGCGCGCAGGTCCTTAAGATGGGAGGCCACCGTGGCGACATCCGTGCAGCTTGAGTCCAACAGCATGCAAAGCCCTACCAGCGTCGACGGCCAACCGCCGCGCTTTGTGTACGTGCAGACGTTCGGCTGCCAGATGAACGTCAACGACACCGACCGCATCCACCAGGTCTTGGCGCCGTACAACTACACGCCGACGACCGACCCAGCTCAGGCGAACCTCATCCTGCTCAACACGTGCAGCGTGCGCGACCGCGCCGAGCACAAGATGATGTCGCGACTCGGCCGGCTCGCGCCCCTCAAGGAGTTCAACGACGACTTGATCCTCGGCGTGGCGGGCTGTGTGGCACAGCAGGAGGGCGAGAAGCTGCTCGCGAAGGTGCCCTACCTCGACCTCGTCTTTGGTCCTGACCACGTGGCGAAGCTGCCGGTCTTGCTCGACCGCGTGCGCGGCTCCGAAGGACGGGTCTCGGAGACAAAGTTCTTCAAGCGCAAAGACTACGCCTTCCTGGAGGCCGAGCCCCGCGATGACGTCAAGGTCAGCGAGTTTGTGACGATCATGAAGGGCTGCGACAAGGTCTGCGCCTTCTGCATCGTGCCGTTCACACGTGGCCGCGAGGTCAGCAAGTCGCCCGAGATGATCATCCGCGAGGTCAAGAAACTCGTCGCTGGCGGCGCCAGGGAGATCACCCTGCTCGGCCAGAACGTGAACTCCTACGGAAAGGACATCAGCGCCAAGGGCGACCGGGTGCCAACCTTCGCCCAGCTTCTCCGAGACGTGGACGCGATCGAGGGCGTCGAGCGGCTGCGCTTTACGACCAGCCACCCGATGGACTGCATCGACGACTTGATCGCCTGCTTTGGCGACGTCCCGTCGCTCTGCGAGTTCTTCCATCTCCCGGTGCAGTCAGGCTCCAACGAGATCCTTGAGGCGATGCGCCGCTTCTACACGCGCGCTTCGTACCTCGCGCGGGTCGAGAACCTGCGGCGTCAGTGCCCCGACATCGCGCTCTCGACCGACATCATCGTGGGCTTTCCCGGCGAGACCGAGGCTCAGTTCCAGGACACGCTCTCGCTCCTCGCCGAGGTGCGCTACGACTCGATCTTTGCGTTCAAGTACTCCGAGCGACCCGGTACCCGCGCGGCCAAGATGGGCGACACGGTCCCAGAGCCTGAGAAAAAGCGGCGTCTGGCGGAGGTTCTCGAGCTCCAAGCCGGCATCACGCGGGCCAAGATGGAAGCCTACGTTGGTCAGGAGCTGGAGATCCTCGTGGAGGGCCCGTCGAAGAAATCGTCCGCCGGCGGTGAAGGTCGATTTCAGATTATGGGCCGGACGCGCTCGAACCTCATCGTGAATGTCCCTGTACCTCTTGGGGAATTCTGGTCTAACCGCTGGATTGGACGGCTCGCGAAGGTTAGAGTCCTCGAAGCAAAGTCGAACAGCCTCTTTGGCGAGTTCGTTTAGCTGCCCGCATGACGCGGGTGGGGAATCACGGAAGGTAAACACATGTGGGAAGAGGTTCCCGAGGACGAGCGCACGCGAATGCGTGTCGGGGGAGTCGTCGTCGACCCCACGACGGGGACGCCGGTCCTTGTTCTGCGCGGCATCGAAGACCCGTCGCTCTACCTGCCGATCGCCATCGGTCGGTCCGAGGCTGCCTCGATCGCCACGCACCTCGCAGGTGTCGAGTCGCCGCGACCGATGACGCATGACCTCATGCTCTCGCTCATCGAGACGCTTGAGTGCGAGCTCGATAGCGTCCTCGTCACGCATGTGGAGGGCGTGTCGTTCTTTGCGCGCCTTGAGATGACCGACCCTTACGACGACAGCGTCACCCTCGACGCACGGCCAAGCGATGCCGTTGCTGTTGCGCTGCGTAGCTCGTGCCCCGTGTTCGTCACCAACGCCCTGCTGGCCGAGGTCGGCAAGCGCTCGGCGAGCATCCCACCAGAGGCGGACGAGACCGTCCCAGCGCCTGGTCGCGCGATGCAGATCAGCCGGCCAAAGACCCAGCCGTCACCCGAGGTTCGTCTCGAAGACCTCTACCCCGAGGACTTCGGCCAGTACACGATGTAGCAGGGCGCCTCACCTAGAGCGGGTGCGATTAACCTGGTCGGTGCTCTAGAGCACCAACGGCGACGGCCGCCGGCGCAGCTGCGACGACGGCCGTCCGTAGACACCAGTCAGCGCGCTGCGGCCTTTCGGATGCACTCGCTTTGGCGCGAGCCCTTGCAGGCTTTCACGATGCCAGGGCCGCTGCGGCCGAGCTTTGACGACGCAACCAGGCACTTCTTGAACTTGGAGGCGAAGTCGTTGGTCGACTTGCACGCCTGGATCAACGGAACCGGTTCGCTTCGGAACGTCGCGGTCAGCTTCACGCACTCGTCGAGGTCGTTGCTGAACTTGCCGCCGCAGGCATTGATCACAGGCCCTGGGTGCTGGGCATGACCATCAGCCGCGTCCATGCACTTGGCAAGATGGCTGTCGAAGCTCACCTGGGCGCGGCAGATCGTCACCGTGTCGGCAGCCCACGCTGGCTTGAGGCGAAACGCGCGGTCCTGACACTTCCGGCGGTCGGAGTCGAAGCTGTACGCCTTACGGCACGCGTTGATGGTGTTGACCTTCCAGTTCGGGTCGACAATCGGCTGCGGTCGAATGGGTGGCGGGCGATTGATGGGCGGCCTCGCTGGAGGGCGCGGCGGCTGAACGAGCGGCTCATCGGGTCGACTACTCGTCACCTGCACAAGCCTGCCCATGCGCATCTTCATCCGCAGTCGATGGGACTTCTTCGAGTCGTCGAGGCTGACGAACTCGACGTGGCGGTCTCGGTTGAAGCCGACCAGCTCGAACTCGTACGTGTCGTGTTTGCGCGGCTGCACGAGCTTCGGGTACGTGAAGCTGCCCCGTCGATTGTTGAGGCGCATGCTGTATTGGTAGGCCCGCGGCGCATGCTTGCCCCGCGTGTAGAGGTTCATGCGCAGCTTGATGCCGGCATTCTCCAAGCGCTTCCAGCTCTTCTTGCTGATCGCGTAGTCGATGCTTAGCTGACCGCTCACACGCTGGCCCTCAAGGCGCTTGAAGCGCACATTCATTCCGTCTCCGGGACCGGCGCTCGCTGCACCGGCCATGAGACCGGTCAGCGCGAGCGCGACCACGATTCGTCTTCCAAACATTCGTGTTCCTCCAAGCGTTTTGTTCAGGCCCAGCGCTGACGTGCGAGGCTAGCTCAAATTCACGCTCCTCAGCGTGATTGTGCCAGCACGTCGTAGCATGGGAACTCGCAACGCGAACCTACTCCGAAGCGTCGATTCGCGCCGCAAGCCACGGCGCAGCTGCGGGCCTGCGTCCGCCTTGAAACGGAGCAGACCGGCCGTCGAGCTCGCCGCGGCGTGAGAACACCTCTGTCCAGCTCGAACGTCAGCAACGCCGACCTTGCCGAGCCGGACACGTCACCGTGAAGCCGACGCGCTCTTGCAGCACCCGACCAGGTTGAGTCGCCGGGGCGTGGGGTGCCAGACTGGCGAGCCAGTTCGAGCCCGCGGCGCGCAGAAGCTCGGTGGTCGCCGGTGTCCCGGCGGCTTTAAGCTGACCGCATGCCGCCATCGACTACCAGGGCAGCGCTTCGCCGTTCTGGTGCCAAAACGAGCCCGAGTTGCCAATGTGCAGCTCGTCGCAGCGACTGATGATGCCGCTCGCCGCTTCGCTCGGATCGATGAAGCCATG
>CALHXW010000202.1 GCA_938040325.1 uncultured bacterium
AAGCTGGCGAACTTGGCGGGCGCGGGGTGCGTGACATCGATGGTCTCGCCCGTGTCGGGGTGGGCAAAGTGAAGTGCCACAGCCGCGAGGTAGAGGCCCGAGCCGCGCAGCGCCGTGCCAGGCGGACTATAGACCGGGTCGCCGAGCACGGCATGCCCTAAGCTAGCGAGGTGCCTGCGAATCTGGTGCGTACGGCCGGTGATGGGACGCGCTTCGACCTCCGTCACCACCCGAGTGCGCACGGACGGATGCACCGAGACCGGCGTGATGTGTGTCTCGGCCAAGCTGCCGTCGATCGGACTGTCGACGGTGACAGAAGCTGCCAAGTGACCTACGACCAATGCGCGATAGCGCTTGTCGATGGTGCGCTTGGCGAAGGCGCGACCGAACGCCGCTGCGGCCGTGCCTGTCTTCGCGCACAGGACCAGACCACTTGTGGGTGCATCCAAGCGATGAGCTGGCAGTGGGCGCCGCAGCGCGTCCGCACGCGGCGAGGGCTTGAGGTTATAGGGCAAGGCGTTAAGCAGCGTCCGGTAGTGATTGCCGCTGACGGCGACGCCCGGCGGCTTGACGACGACAGCGAGGGCGGCGTCTTCGTAGGCAACCTCGAGCTTCAAGGCGTAGGGGGTCACCGCCGGTCCGGCGTCCATGTCGATGCCGACCGTGTCTCCCGGCCGGACCCAGCGACTCGGCTCGGCGGCGGCGCCGTTGAGTAGAACGACTCCCCACTTACAGGCGTTCTTGGCTGCATTCCGCGAGACGAACAGCTCGCCAAAGAGATGCAGCGCGGCCTGGTCGAGACGACGAGGCGCTTCGCCGTCGGGCCAGCTGATCACGTGAGGTACCTCCGCAAGTGCGATGGACTGCCCGACGCGCACGCGGCGAGGACTGTCGCGCAGCTCACCGGCTTCTGTCCTTTTGGAAGACCGCCCATGAGGGTGCCTACCACACGCCTGCAACAACCGTCGACGGCGCTTCGGCGCACGTGACGGGGGCGCGCCGAGGTCCTGCCGTGAAGCCGCCGGACGCGCGCCGCGAAGCTCTACAGCCGGACGCACCGGTGGGGATATTTTCAACAGCCAGCTTGGGCATCCGCGGGCGACAACCGCCCTTCCCAGCAGGGGTCTGCTGCTGGCACGGCGCTTGCTTAGTCACGGGGTGTCCACCCCACGGAGACCGCCATGACTGTCCGCTTCTCGCTTGCTCTCGGCCTATTGCTCTCGCTGCAGGGCTGTCTTGACGGCACGCCAGCCCAGACTGCCGGCCAACATCAGATCTGTGAGCGTGCTGAGATTCATCCTGCCGACGGCCACGTGCTGCAGAGATCGACCACCGTCTTTGACGGCCAGGGTCGGCTAAGCGAGAGCACGCTCGAGTTCTTTGGAGCGAGCTCGCTCAGCAACGGCCGACTGACTGTGACGTACGAGGGGACGACCGAGGTGTGGTCCTACGACGACTTCAACGACGGGTCCGTCGACGGGACTCGAACCTTCGAGCGCGACGCGGCGGGACGCTTGGTCACCATGACCCGCGACGGCTTGGAGGGATGGCGGGCGGGCGCGCAATCGATGGCGTGGACCTATGATGCCGACGGACGAACCTCCACCGTCGACGCCATCGACGCTCACGGAAAGCCCATCAACATCGCGTTCAGCTACGACGCCGCTGGACGCCTCGCCGTTCACACCGTCCGGTCGACAAACGCCGACGACACGCCTGCTATCGACGTCGCCAGGCTGACGCGCGATGACGAGGGCCGCCTCGTGCGGGTCGACACTTACCGTGACGACAACGCAGTACCGGCGCTCGTCTACGTGTACGCCTACGACGACGCGGGCCGTCTCTCGGTCTCAGGCGTCGGCTCCAGCGCGGACACGATCCTTGAGACCTACACGCGTACCTACAACGCCGACGGCCAGGTCGTCGCTGCCCGCTGGGACTCCCAGCTCGACGGTGTCGACCGCCACACCTACACGTACCGCGACGACGGAACGCTCGCGACTGCGACCACCGCGCACGGCGAAGACGGGCCACCCCATCGCACCGTGACGTTTGAGGGCTGCGGGCTGACGGCGCCAGACCACTCGGCACTTGGGCCGTTCTTTGACCTACCACAGCACAAGGTCATCAGTCCGTCATTCGAGTAGCGAGGCCCGTGCCGCGCGCAGCTCGGTCGGTGAACTGCAGGGAGATCTCGCTCGACGCTCCGTTGACTCTTTGTCCCCCGCCGTCTTGACGGGCTCGCTGCCACGCTGCACGGTCGCCGCATGCGTAACCGCCTCTTTCACAAGCCAAAGCTACACACAGCACTCGACGGGACCGAGAAGAAGGTCAGCTGGCTGGAGCTCTTCTACGACCTCATCTTTGTGGCTGCGATTATCCAGCTGGGCAATGCCCTGAGCTACTCACCGTCGCTCGGAGGCGCGCTGGCGTTCGGCGCGCTCTTCATCCCCATCTGGATTGCCTGGACCGCGTTCACCTTCTACATGAACCGGTTCGACATCGACGACGCGACCCACCGTGGCCTCGTCTTCATCCAGATGTTCTCGATCGGCGCGATGGCCATCTGCCTGCCCGACGTGATGGAGGGCGACACCCGCTACTTCGCGCTCTCGTATGTTGGGGTCCGGCTCTCACAGCTGGCGCTTCACTACCGGACGCACCGTCAGGTGCCCGAGGCACGCGACCTCGCTAAGCGTTGGATGCAGCTGCTCAGCGTCGACATCGCGGCCTTCACCGTCGCAGCGTTCGTGCCGGCCCCGTGGAGCTACATCGCCATGGCCATTGGTGCGCTGGCCAGCCTGTCGCTGCCGGTCTCGCGTGCCTCGCAAGTCATGACGTCGCGCTACCCGCCTGACGTCGAGCACTTCTCCGAGCGCTACGGCCTCTTCACGATCATCGTGCTCGGCGAGTCGTTCGTGAAGGTCCTCACCGAGGCCTCCGCCAAGGGAGCCAGCAACGATGTCGCGCTGATGGCGGCCCTTGCCATCGCCATCACCTTCGCGCTGTGGTGGATCTACTTCGATGATGTAGCCGGCTCAAACATCAAGCCGAAAAAGCGCTTCGCCCCGTTTGTGTGGGTCTATGCCCACCTGCCGCTCACGGTCGCCATCACCGGCACAGGCGTGGCCATCAAGAAGTTCCTCTTCCTCATCCCCGCGGAGGCGGCGCCGGCGAAGTACCGCTGGCTCCTGTGCGGCATGCTGGCGCTCGCACTCGTCAGCGTTGCGTTGATCGACCACGTCACCCAGCGCAAGCAGTCCGACCTCTCGGACGCGACGCGCGTGAAGGTCCGGCTAGGCTCTGCGGCGTTTGTGCTCCTCTTCGCTGCGGCAGGCGGCGCGATGCCGTCGTGGCTCTTCTTGCTCAGCGTCAGCGCCCTCTGCATCGCGCAGGTCGCATTCGACCTGGTCATGGCGCCGCTCGAGTCGACCGAACCCCATCACGTTCACGACCATCACCAACACGCGGCCGACCTCTTCGGGACGGCAGACGACGCCACCCACCCCACCGAAGACACCGACCAGACGAAGCCGAAGACCGTCCGCCGCGACTTCAGCGAGACGGTGCGAAAGGGGGCCCCGAGCGAGCTCCGCCGCGACCTCTACTTCTTCTTCATGGAAGGCTCGTGGACACGGCTCTTCGCAACGTTCGCCTTCACCTACCTCCTGATGAACGTTGTCTTCGCCTGCCTCTACCTGCTGGAGCCCGGCTCGATCGCCAACACCGGCGACACGTCCTTTGCCGACGCGTTCAACTTCTCCATCCAGACCATGTCGACCATCGGCTATGGGGCGCTCACTCCAGCCACGCCCTACGGCAACGCTTTGGTGGCCATCGAAGCCGGCATCGCCATCCTCGGCGTCGCCCTGGCCACCGGCGTCATCTTCGCGAAGGCGTCACGCCCCAAGGCCAGTGCACTCTTCACCAACAACCTCCTCTGTATGACCCACCACGGCGAGCGAACCCTGATGTTCCGAGTCGGCAATGCGCGCGGCAGCGAGATCCTCGACGCCAACTGCAGCGTCACGGTCGTCATGGAGGAAGTGTCGCCCGAGGGCCAGCAGATGCGGCGCCTCTACGACCTCAAGCTCGTACGCGAGCGCTCGCCGATCTTCGCCATGTCCTGGACGGTGATGCACCTCATCGACGAGGAGAGCCCCCTGCACGGCGTCGACTGGACCGCGCCTGGAGACCACCTCATCGCCTTCACCATCATCTTGATGGGCCACGACCGCACTTACAGCCAGATGGTCTCAGCCCGCCACACCTACTTCCCCGAAGACATCGTCGTGGACCGCAAGTTCGCCGACGTCATCTCCGTCCTCGACGACGGCCGGTTCTGCGTCGACTACGACGTCTTCCACGACCTCGAGCCGCTGGCAGCGCCCGGCGAAGACCTGGTCGACACAGGCGGGCATAACGAAGGCAACGGCGATGAAGAAGGCAGCGAGGCGGCTGGTGGAGACCCGCAGTAGCTCGACTCACGACCTGTCGTCGGGACCGAGCCTCGTGTCACGACCCGAACGGATTGAGCAGCTTGCAGCCCGAGCGCTCTACGTCGCGGACGTTGCGGGTCACCAACGTGTAGTCGTGAGCGATCGCTGTAGCCGCTAGGAGCCCATCGACCGCTGGCAACGCATCGGGCACGTTGAGCTCTCCCCACAGCTCGGCAACCGCTGAATCGATGGGCAAGATCCTTGAGCCGAAGCGTCGCACTGTGTCGGCTATCCACCGGTCGAGCGCGGCAGCGCGGACGGCGTCCTTGCGGCGGGCAAGCTCAACGCCCCGCCGAATCTCCCCAAGGGTGAGGACACTTAGGTAGAGGGAATCCCCAGGGACCGCCGCGAACCATCGGACGACGGACGTGTCGGCTCGCTGTCGGCGAAGCTCACTGATGATGCTCGTGTCGAGTAGGTACAAGGGTCTCTGATTGGGTTAGAGCTCGACATCCCGAATGGCGCCTTCAATTCTTGGGAATGCGACATCTGCCAGATCAGCCAGCTGAAGCAAATGCTGCTTGAAGTCGTCAGAAGTGAGTGCATGTTTCAGGATTTCGCGATGTTCCGCTTCCGCAGAGCGACCGTTTCGAGCCGCTCGAATCTTGAGCGCAGCGACCAGCTCTTTATCGAGCTTGCGGACGGTGAGCTGTGCCATGGTCTACTGCCTCCATGATGCCTTCAATGACATCATTACGGTGTCAACGATCGCCACATCATTGTGCGGACTCAAGCGTTCAGTAGCCTACCCATCACCCAGTAGGCCAGCCCATCACCCGTCACCGGGCAAGCCTGGGCGCCAGCGCGGGCCTGGGCGTGGGCGCAGGGCCTGGGCGCCAGCGCAGGGCCTGAGTGCGGGCGCGGGTCTGGGCGCCAGCGCAGGGCCTGAGTGCGGGCGCGGGTCTGGGCGCGGGCCTGGGCGCGGGTCTGGGCGCGGGCCTGGGCGCGGGCCTGAGCGCGGGCGCGGGCCTGAGCGCGGGCGCGGGCCTGAGCGCGGGCGCGGGCCTGAGCGCGGGCGCGGGCCTGAGC
>CALHXW010000203.1 GCA_938040325.1 uncultured bacterium
GCCGCTGTGGTGCGTAGATCGGATGCCGCAGCCGGAAGTAGCGCTTGTTTTAGGACTAGGACCGAACGACGTCCGCCAGGGCAGAGGGTCCAGGCCTGGACGCGGACTGTTCCGAGCTGCTTGGACTCCAGGCTGGGTCTACCGGCGCCTCGCGGCTACGAGCCGACGTCGAGGAGCCACAGCAAGAGCATCGCGGCAAACGCCACGAGCGTGACAAGGAAGACCGGCGTCGACACGCCCGTTGGCTGGGTCGTGGTCGGGGCGGCGCTGGCGAGCGGCGCGGCCATGGTGGGCTCTGGCTCGGCGGGTAGGGGCCCGGCCGCGTCGGCTGCAGGAGCGACCACGCGGGCAGCCGGTGGGACGATCACCGCCTCGGCACTGCCCACGATGGTCTCCGTCGCTGACAGCGCTACCGACTCCTCGGTGTTGAGGTTGCTCTGCGCATCATCGGTCGGTGCACCAGAGCGCTGAACGAGCGTGCTCTGGGGCGCGATGACGTCGATCTGCTGGTCGGTCGCTTGGCCGAGGTTCAGCAGCGAGCGCTGGTGGAGCTGGTTGGCTGCAATCGTCTCCAAGAGACGCTCGATGGCGTATGCCATCTGCTGAGCCGTCTGGAATCGGCGCTCGGGAGTGCGCGAGAGCGCCATCGCCACCACCTGCTCGAGCGCATCGGGGAACTCTCCAGAAGGCAGCGCATCCTTGAGTCGCTTCGGCGCCTCCTGAAGCTTTGCCTGGTAGAGGTCGTAGCGGTTTTCGTCCTCGAAGGGGAGCTGGCCGGTCAGGCAGCGAAAGAGCGTCACGCCCACCGAATATAGGTCTGCGCGCGCGTCGAGGGCCCCGCCAATGATCTGTTCAGGCGCCATGTACTCCGGCGTGCCGCAGATCTGGTGCTGCTGAGTGACCTTGACCTTGAACGGGTCGTAGTCGTTGGGCGAGCCGCTGTCGATGTGCCGGGCAATGCCGAAGTCGACGAGCTTGAGAAAGAACGCGTCGTCGTTGACCTTGGTGATGAAGAGATTGTCCGGCTTTACGTCGCGGTGCACAAACCCACACCCGTGGACGTGGTCAAGGGCCTTGAGCAGCTGCAGCGTGAGCTTGAGGCTCCGCTCGAGGGGCAGTGGCCCGCGTCGCAAGAAGCGAGTCAGCATGGCCCCGACCAAGTGCTCTAGGACCAGATAGAGGTGCCCGTCGTCGGTCTCGCCGTAGTCATGGACGGTGTTGACGTTCGGATGGTTGAGGTTTGACGCGACGTGGGCCCCGCGGGCGAAACGTCGGATGCTCTCGGGGTCAACCTGGGGCAAGATCTTAATGGCGACACGGCGCTCAACCGACAGCTGTCGCGCCTCCCAGACCGAGCTGTCCATCCCACCTGTCCCGATCAAGCGGTCGAGCAGAAACCGGCCCGCTAGAACAGTTCCTGACCGGTCGACGACGGCACGGGCGCCGTCCATCGGACACACCGTCGCGATGGCGTCGAGCGTCGAGCCACAGATGGGACAGATTCGGTTTACCAAACGGAGAGCTCCGGCCGACCGAGAGTGGGCCGGCTGCGCCAGAGGGGCTGTCATCCTACCTCTACCATCGGAGATCTCGAACATGTTTTGGCGGTCTGGTAACGCCGCTTAAACGATTGGGGCCGGCCGTCCACCTGGCAGCGGGTTCGACGGCACGAGCGCATCATGGTGAGTGCCCGGCAACGCGTTCCTCTTGACGCGTGAGCGCCTTGGAAGGGTCGCAACTCCGCTGGCCTGCCCGCTGCCTACGACCACGCGACCGGCGGCAGCTGCTGCACAAACCGCAGGAGCGTTGAGGCTGCGGGCACGCCGCTGTTGTCGGGCGCCGCGCGCTCGATGAGCTGCTCGACGAAGGGCGCGACCGGCGCTGCATCAGGCTGCGCCTTGAGGATCGCCATCAACGCTGTCGCCGCGGCGTCAGCGAGGGCCGGCGGCGCACTGGCGGCGAGGCCAGCAAGGAAGCTTGCTGTGTCGCTCCGATCCTCGGCGTTGGCTAGCGGGCCCATGGCGCCCAGCGCGGCGACCAGCGGGCACTTGCGGCTCGTGTCCTGCTCAGCCTCGACTGCGGTGCGTAGCGCGCGTGATGCCTGGGCATCGGCAGGAGCGATCGCGGCCAAGGCCTCGGCGGCGAGTCCGGCAACGGCCTCTTCGGCGTGGCCGAGATGCTGAATCGCGAAGGCCTTCAGCGGGCGTGCCGGGACCTTCATGTGGGCGTGTCCGAGGGCGTGCGCCCTGCGCCAGTTCTCGCCGATCACAGCGATGCAGGCGAGGCTTGCCACTACCATGCGTGGCTCGTCGTCGAAGAGCGCCCAGGTGTCGTCAAAGCCTGCGACCAGCGTAGGTGAGGCCGCGAGTGCATCCGCTAACGCCGAACCGAAGATACTGGCCGGGGCGCCGTTAGCCACAAGCCCTAGCGCCATGGCCGGCAAGTCGTCGCGGATGTCGCCGAAGCGCAGCGCACCGTACACGCCGACCGTGCGACGGCCTGGCTCCTTGCTGTCGAGATCCGCGCGCAGCAGCTGGCGTAGGTGGTCATCGTTGGAGGCCTCGACACGCTGCAGAGCGCTCAGCGCCGCGACCCGCAGATCCGGCTCAAGGTCGTGTCGTGCGATGCGCTTGAGCGCGTCGTTCGGTCTGCTGGTCCAACGCGTCACGGCGACGCACGCCCTGATCGCATCGGCGACCGCATCAGGGGTCGCCCGATCGACCACCGCCGCAAGCCGCGCGAGGACACGCGCTTCGCCAGCGGAAGTTCGGGCACCGATCGCGTCCAGAGCGCGGTCTTGGAGTGTGGTCGGCTGATTGGCCCATGAAGCAACAAGCCGCTCTTGCTGCTCGGCCTCAAGCGGGCCGAGCTCGGCGATGGCCTGTCCGACCTGGTCGGCGAGGGAGGCGCTTGCAGCACCGAGCGTACCGACGAGCTGCGTGATGCGCTGTACGTCGCCCGCACCAAGGTCTGCCGCGACCATGACGACCACGTTGCTGTGCACGGCCGCTAGCAGGAGCGGATGCTCGGCGCGTTCGGCATTGGCCCGAACGCTGTCGACAAGCATCTCGAGCCGAGCTCGGCAGCCCTCGCGGATGTGGCCGCCGACGTGGGGCTGAGTGGCGGCGCTTGCGAGGAACGCGGTCGCCGCCCGGCGGCCTGGGTTGGATCCACTGAGCTCCGTCCACTCGGCGGCGAGCGCCAGCAGCGACGATGCGCGCGGGGTCGATGCAGTGGCCCCCCAGGCGACCGCACGCATCGCGGCTTCATTCGCGAGCTGGAGGCGATCGTCGGCGTCCGCCTGGGGCGCGGCGAGCGCCTCGACAAGCCGAGCGCTGTCGTGCGCAGGGAGCAGCGCCGCCGCGATCGCCACCACGGTCGCGAGCTCGCCGCGGGACGCATGGGGGACATAGGCGTCGGCCTGGCCAGTGGCGGCCACATACCGCGCTGCGAGCCAGAGGTGTCGCAGCCGGTGACGGACTCGCCAGCCACCGGCTGGTGCTGGCTCGAGGAGCGTCGCCTGGGTTGCTAATGCGAGCAACGGCTCCAGGGGTTCGCCATCGACCAAGGTGCGGAGGTCCGCGCGAGAGAGCAGGCCGGTCGGCCATGGGCGGTGCGCCAGGGCGAGGCCAAGGCGACCGAGTGCCGACAGCGCCTGGTCGAGCCTGTCGGTCTCGACAAGGCTCGCGCGGACACGAGCGGCGAGTGTGACGCGCAGGGCGGGCGAGGGAAGCGGCGTGTGAATGGGAGCCTCCTGAGAGCGACCCGACCGTACCTTGGGCTGCCGGCCCGCGCTCTCAAAAACGTGCCGCCACAGCGACACGCATGCCTCCTCACGCAGCGCGCCGGTTCCCGACGACCGCCATGACGGCGTCCTCGACCGGTGTAGCGGTCTCGCCAAACGTCTCCACAAAGCGTCGGTCATCAACCACGAAGTTCTGCTCGAACTGGTAGAGCATCTCCACGAGCGCCCTGGCTGGACCGTTGACCCAACCCACGCTCCGGAGAAGCCAGCGCGGGATGGTGTTGATCTTCGGGGTCGAGCAGCCGGCGGCGGCCGCACACGCCGCGATCAAGTCGCGTGTGCTGCCCTGGTGGGCGACCGGTAGGTGCCAAGCGCTGCCCAAGGCCTCGCTGTGCTCGCCGAGCGTCATCAAGCCGCGCGCCACGTCGGGGGTGTAGCTGTAGCTGTGCAGCAGGTCGGGGTTGCCGAACACGTCGACGGACTTGCCCGCCAGCAGCCGGCTCCAGAAGCGGTCGTTGAAGATCGATGCGTTTGGGGTCGCCGGCCCGAAGTAGTCGGATGCGCGGCCGCTGGTCGCCCGGACGTCGCCCCGAGCGTGGGCTTCGAAGAGCTTGGTGGCGAGCGAGGCTCTCAGGCCGCCCTTCACCGTGGTCGCGTTGAGGGCGCTTGCCTCCGTGAGCGGCTTTTTGTCGGGGCCGTACATGTAGACATTGTCGAGCACGACGAGCTTGGCGCCGGCGCGCGACGCGGCGCCGAGGATCGCGTCGAAGAGCGGGGTCAACAGCTCAGGCCAGCGGTGGTAGGCCGCCGGGTTGGCACAGTGATACACGACGTCGGCGCCGCGGCAGACCTCGTCGGCAAAGGAGGCGTCGGTGATGTCGCCGCGGTACCAGGTGACGCCTCGGAGGGTCGCACCCGGTGCGCTGCGACGTGCGAGGCGGACCCGGTGGCCGCGTGCGGCGAGCAGTCTCGCGAGCTTGGTGCCTACCTGCCCGGCCCCGATCACGGCGTGGATCTCCGGCTTGGCGGAGAAGAGGATGCTCTTGGTGGTGTTTGCGTCGGTCATGGCGGGCTCCTTGTTGTTTAGCCACCTCCACCGTCGCCGTTGCGCACACGCCGCGAAACTCCCATTATCGCGACCCATGGTCGCAAAACTGCAAGACCTCCGATGGGACGACATGAAGGTGCTGCTGAGCGTGGCTCGTGCAGCCAGCTTCTCAGGGGCTGCGCGCACGCTCGGCGTGACGGTGTCGACCGTCAGTCGACGCGTTGAAGCCCTCGAGTCGGCGCTCGGAGTGCGTCTCTTCGACCGAACGCCGGACGGTGTGTCGTTGACGCCGGTCGCCGAGGGGCTCGTGCCGTTGGCCGAGACGTTTGAGCGCACCGCGCTTGAGGTCGAGCGTGCTGTCGACGGCTTTGAGGCCGAGCCAGAGGGCGTCGTGAAGCTGACGGCACCGCCTGGCGTGGTGGCTCAGTGGCTCGGGCCGAGCATTGGCGAGCTGCACCGAGCGTACCCGAAGCTACGGGTGGAGCTCGACGGCTCCGTGGACTATGTCGACCTAGCGCGCGGCGAGGCCGATCTCGCGCTCCGAGCGATGGCACCGACGTCTGGCGACCTGGTCTGCGTCAAGCTGGTCGAGGTGGTCAGCATCGTGATGGCGGCGCCCGAGTTCGTCGCGGATGTTGGGGTCCTCGATGACCCGGCGTCGATCACGTGGGTAGGGTGGAGTCCTGAGCTAGCGCACATTCCAGACGCTGCCTGGCTGCAATCCGTCGTGCCGGAAACCAGCTACGCAATGCGCAGCAACGACTACAACACGCTCTTGGGTGCGGCGCGCGCCGGGGCTGGCGCGCTCGTCTCGGCGAGAGAGTCGGGCATGGCCGCAGGACTCGTCGAGCTGCCGCTATCGGATCGCCTGCGCAGCGTGCTGCCGCCCGCGCCTGCGAATGCCCTCTGGCTGGTAGGGCCACGGGCGCTGCGGGACGTCCCCCGCGTTGCGGTTGTCTGGGACTTCTGTAAGGACCTGTTCACGCGCGACCGGCCGACGGCCTAAACGCGAGACCGCGGCGATCGCGAACGTCTCTGGTCGCCGCCACAACCTGTTGTCCACGTTGGGTTTACGAGCGCGCAGGCCTCTCGAGCATGGACAAACGAGGCGTCTTCCCTTAAGGTCCCGCGAAATCAAAGGCGGTCTGGGCCATCGCACGGCCTACGCGCGCTCCTTGCGGACGCGCGCCTCAGCGAGAGCAATCTCCACCGCCGGAACACTGCGGCAGTTAGCGCCGCGAGCCGCAGGGCCCGACATGAGGCGACCTCATGATTCAACGGAACAGCTGCGGGTCGAGTGAGAAGAAGGAATAGTTATGGAAGGGATGATGGAACAAGTCGCGCTCTTCGAACACGTCAAGCGGCCCCAGTGGGGACTCGCCGTGTGTTTGGAGGAGGACGGTGACAAGCTGGCCTACCTCTTCCAAGACGGGTCGGTCCGCAAGATCCATCGGCGCTTTGACGCGATGATGCAGCGCACCGCCCGCATTGGAGACGATGTTGAGGCAGTGCGCACGTCGCTGTTGGCCGAAGCGAAGGCCCGCATCGCCGCGGCGCCGTCGCGCTCAAGCTCCGGCGCCAAGCCGGCGGTGACCTACCCCTTCGCCGAGCAGCTTGCCGCGTTCAAGCACGTCTACCCCGGCGGCTTCGACGATCCCGAGTGGATCACCAAGGTCCGCGGCGACGGCAACGCGCCTCAGAAGACCAAGCGTCGTCGCGAGGGCGTGATCGCGCTGGCGACCGACATCCTGAGTCCCGAGGCGATCGCTGCGCGCCACAGCGCGGGCGACTTCAAGGGCACGCTCGACGCGATCGTTCAGGTGGCCAAGGCAACGCGCTTGCTCAAGCCGGACGACGTCGCCGCCTACGAGAAGCTCCCAGAGGGCGTGCACCAGAACTTCTGCCGCGCCTTTCAGGACTTCCTCGACGGCACGGGGCCGCTCAAGACGCGCTTCACAACGATGCTCAACATCATGTGGCGCGCCAAGTCGCCGACGAAGTGGCTGGCGACGACGGCCATTGCCGGCTACGCGCGTCCGAACAGCCTGATCGCCATCCGCCCGACCAGCTTCCGCGTCCAGGCGCGCAGCGTGGGTGCCAACATTGCGATCCCGAACGCTCCGACCGGTGGCCTCTACGAGCGCCTCGTGTCGGTCTCCAAGGACGTGCACACTCGCCTCTTGGCGAAGGGCGAGAAGCCCCGCGACCTCTTCGACGTCTATGACTTCATCTGGCTGACGCTCAGCCCGAAGGGCCAAAAGCTCATCGAAGAGGTCAAGCGCGGCGCATCGCCGATGCCGCCGATCATCCTGGCGGGCGCCGCCGAGGCGTAGCCAAAGAGTTGCCGACGCCGCCAAGGCTGAGGGACAGGCGAAAGCTCGTTTCTTGCTGATGCGACGACAAAAGCCGGACAGGTCAACTGTCCGGCTTTCTTTCAATCTGGCGACCGCCTGCGCGGTTGTCGGGACGCGACCGTTACACGCTGAGCAGCGGGCGAATCCCTGCGAGCTCATCGTGGCCGCACGTCAGGTTGATGTTTTGCAGCGCTTGAGTCGCCGCGCCCTTGAGGAGGTTGTCGAGGGTGCAGACAACGGTGACGTGGCGCTCGGTCGCGGAGTGGCCGAACCCGCCGATCGTTGCGTGGTGGCGATGGCGGGCGTCTGCGACGACCGGGATCGAGTCGACGACATCGACCAGCGGCTCATGCGCGTAGCGCTCGACATAGCGCGCAAGCAGAGCGGAGCGGCCCACTAACCGATCGACCCGTGCGGTGATCGTGAGAGTGATACCGCGAAAGAAGGGCGCGACATGAGGGACGAAGAAGGCGTCTGTCTGGAGCTGCCAGCGGATCTCAAGCTCATGGGTGTGACCGGTGAGCTTGTAGGGCACGAGGTTGTCACGCAGCACGTCCGGGTCGTTCTTCGGAGACGGCGTCGTGCCCGCACCGGAGTAGCCAGAGACGCCAAAGATCGAGGGCGTCTCTGCGAGGTGATCGACGATGGGCGAGAGCGCGAGCTGAGCGCCCGTCGCGTAGCAGCCCGGGTTGGCTACTCGCTTTGCGCCGACGAGGGCGTTGCGCTTGAGCTCCGGCAGGCCATAGGTCCAGTCACCGTCGAACCGGTGGTCGCTCGAGAGGTCGACGATCACCGCTTCGGGGCTGCGCTCGTCTACGGCGGCGACCCAGGGCTCGCTCATGCCGTTGGGCAACGCCAAGACCCACACATCAATGTCGCGAGAGCCGACGTCGCCGGGCGTCAAATGCTCGAACGTGCCGTCAGCGGCCGTGCCAGCGACCGCTGGGACCGTCTCCGAGATCGGCTGGCCTGCGAGGGCACGGGACGAGGCACAGCCCAGCTCGAGGTGCGGGTGGCCGGCCATCAAGCCGAGCAGCTCCGCGCCCACGTAGCCGCGGGCGCCGATGAGTCCGATCCGTGTTGTCTTGGTCGTCAAGCCAGGTCCTAGCGATGTTCGTGAGGAGTGGGCGACAGCGCATCTCGCGAGCTCGACGTCGCCGCTGCTCAGTCTAACAGGCTGCCGAAATTCTCCCAGCGTGGTCGACAGCGGGCATCTTTCGAGCGCGCGCCGCGTAACGCTGCCATCTTGAGAACGCTGCTAGCAGCGTTGCCGGGAAATGCGGTTTCCGTGGCGCGCGCGAGGTGTGCCGCTGGGGTCGCGCCTTGGTGGCCAACGCAAGTCCGCACCAATTCGGATGCAATGAACCTGATCGGCGCTCTAGCAGCGTTCGGGGAAATTCTAACCACTTAGAAACACTTCGTTCCTGACGGTTCTTTATGAGGTTGACGGCGCTCCTTCTTGTGCGATCCTGAAGGTATCTAAGCCAATGAAACCAAACAAAAAAGAGGCCGTCGC
>CALHXW010000204.1 GCA_938040325.1 uncultured bacterium
GAGTACACGTAGAGTGGCCCGCCGAGCGCCACCGCCTCCAGCGCCTCCATGCCGAGCGCATCACAGCCGATCCACGTCACGAGCACCGTCGCCAGACCCGCCGTGAAGATCCCCAGCACGCGGCGATTGAGTGCCGTGGTCAGCAGGGTGTCTCGGACGAGATAGAAGACGATGAGGCAGATGCCGCCCGCAGCTGCCAGGGCCCAGATGAGCTCCGCGAGCCCGAACACGATGATGCCCTCGCGGTGCAGCGAGCCGCACGTGACGTTCCAGATCAGCCACAGCACGCCCGTGAGCAGCGAGAGGCGGCTGCGGTCTTGGGCGAAGGCATTCGGGTCGGCGTCGCGCTTGAGAGCCACGACCTCGTCACGGCTGTCGGCCTCGGCCGTTTCGAGCTCGGCGACCTGTGCCGACAGCTCCGCCGGAGCCGCAGGCATCTCGGCGAGCAGCTCGCGTGCGCGCGGCAGATCGGCGGCGGCTAAGGCGCGCTGGAGCGACCAGCCCAACAGCGCGTCGATCCCCGCGAGCGCCTGTTGGTTGTTGGGCCAGCTGACCAGCGCCTGACGAAAGCCAAGCCGGGCAGACAGCGATCGGATGTGCACCTCGGCCTCGGTCGTGCCGGAGCTCTCGCAGTCGGCGACCAACGAGCGAAACGCCCGCTCGGCGGCGGCGCTCTGGCGAAGCGAGCTGCGGTGGCGAAGGAAGTCCTCGAGGGCCTCGCGAAGCTCTGCTGCGCTCTGGTAGCGGTCCGCCGGCGAGCGCGCCATGGCACGCGTCGCGATGGCCGCTAGCTCGCTTGGCACGTCCACGTCGTAGCTCGGGGGCACGCACGCGTACGCGGCCTCGAGCACCCGCTGCATGTTGTCATCGGGGTAGCGCCGCTCGCCCGTGATCACCTCATGGAGCAGCGCGCCGAGCAGGAAGACGTCGGTGCGTGCGTCGATCGCTTCCGCGTGGATGCCCGCCATCTCTGGCGCCATGTAGGCCGGCGTGCCGGCGATCATCTCGATGTCGGTCACACGAGGCATCCAGGTGGGGCTGTCAGCGCGCACGCTGACAGCGAGCCCCCAGTCGACCACATAGACCTCACCGAACCCGCCGAGCATCACGTTGTCGGGCTTGAGGTCTCGGTGGAGCACGCCCTTGGAGTGGGCAAAGTGAATCGCGTGGCACACCTGGATGAGGACCTTGAGGTGCCACTCCAGCTTGTCGCCTTTGACGTAGCTCGCAGCGGTTGCCCGCGAGTGAAGCACGTCGTGCCAGACCGCGCCGTCGATGCGCTTCATGACGAGCTGAGGGTCGCCCTCGTTTGCCGTCTCTAGGCGGTGAATCGGCAGAATGTTGGGGTGCTCCAGGTTGCCCGCGATCCACGCCTCGCGAAGCAGCGCCGCAACGTCCTCTGGCGCGCGGTGCTCCGCCGCCAGCTTCTTGACGGCGACCTTGCGTCGAAGCTCGTGTTGGTAGGCGGCATGAACGACGCCGGTACCGCCCGTTCCAAGCACCTGGCCGAGCTCGATCTCGTCTTGAGGGACATCCACACCAAGCCGAAACGCGTCGCCCGTGAGCGCCGTCCGTGCCGGTGCCAGCGTGGCCGACGGCGGAGCGGAGCGCGAGCCCGCAGGAACTTGCACCGTGGCGCCGACGAGGTCCGGAACGTCGAGTCGTCGCTCGCCGCTTGTCGGCTGCTCAGGCACCTGCTCGCCCTTCCCCAATCGCACCTCAGCTGTGTGGTTCGAGCGTCAGTGTGCCTGCCGGCGGGCGCTTTGGGAACGCAATTGGGGCTGAAGGTCAGGCGGCCGTAGCCTGCTCCGGCGTCGTCCGCTCAGCCATCGCGCTCGTCACGAACGGACTTGCCGTAGCGACCTGGGGGGCGACCGACCACGCGGGCGAAGTCGCGGGAGAAGTGCGCTTGGTCGGCGTAGCCCAGGGTGTAGGCGAGATCGGCGAGGTCGAGGTTGGGATCGGTGGTTAGCAGGTGGGCGGCTTCGTGCAGTCGGTAGCGGCGGATCAGCGCTTTCGGTCCGAGCCCGACCCAGGCGCGCAGCGTGCGCTGGAGCGTCCGCTCAGAGACGCCACTGACCGCCACGAGGTCGGCGACGGTGCGTATCTCGCGGTCGTCGCGCAGGGTGTCCACCAGCGCTTGAGCCGCCTCACGTCGAGCGGGTTGTTCGTCGCGAATGTGCCGCGCCAGCCAGTCCTCGAGGACCTCGAGAGCGACGGGGTCGGCGGCACCCGAGAGCTCACGCCGGAGCGCGTCGACCGGACCGAAGTGGTTGGCCAGTGGCTCGCGCCGGTCGACCCATGCGTGGAGAGTCGCCCCGACGACCGCACCGAAGCCGGCCTCGCGAAAGAGCACGCCCCGCACCCAGCTGCGGCCAACGAGGACACGCTCGTCGGCCCGGATCTGGACGCCGGTGACCGCGTCTTCACCAGGCTGCACCGAGACGTTCACGGCGGGCGGTGCAAGCACGGCCTGTAGGCGATGGCCGTCGTCCGGCACGTCCCAGTCCACAAACCACGCGTTGCGGATGAACGGCGCGAGCTCGGCGCGAACGGCGAGCCGACGGACGTCGACGGGGCGTCCGCCGAGGAGACCGCCGCGGATTGCCGGCACTGTGTCGGGTTTGTTCAAGAGACCTCGCCTGCGTTCCCGTACACCTTACCTCAGCTGCACCGACGCGATCCCGATGCCATGGAGTACCGATATGACCTATGAAGGAAGCTGCCACTGCGGCGCCATCACGTTCACCGTACAGACCGCCCTCGACCAGGTCGCACGCTGTAACTGCTCGCTGTGCGGACGCGCCGGAACGTTGATGGCGTTCGTGCCTGCGAGCGCTCACACGGTGCTCTCGGGCAAGGACCACTACGTCGACTACCAGTTCGGCTCCAAGACGATTCACCACGGCTTTTGCAAGACCTGCGGCATCCGCCCTTATGGCTCAGGCAACGGCGAGCACGGCCCGATGGCCATGATCAACGTCGGCTGCCTCAAGGGTGTCGATGTCCGCGACCACGCCAACGCTCCGATCTATGACGGAGCGTCGAGGTAGCGACTCAGCCGCGGGCAGCAGAGCCGCGGCGCCGCATGGCCAGGACGCCTACGGCCAGCGGTAGCTAGCATTGGCCTTTTCACAGCGCCTGTTGCGTCGCCTGTTGGCGTGCCGCGGCTTCGCGCAGTGGCTGACTTACCCGCAGCAGCGCGCCGAGACGCGGGCGGTCGCTTTGGTGGTGCCGCCGCTGTCCGCCGCACGAATCCCGGTGGCTGTCTGAGGACCACCGAGGAGAAGCGCACGGTGAATCCACGCTGG
>CALHXW010000205.1 GCA_938040325.1 uncultured bacterium
CAAAAAAAGGGCCGCGGCGAACCGCGGCCCTCTCTAGCGCTAGTGCGCAACTCGCCTACTTCTTGAGCAGGTACTTGTCGATGACGCTAGTGAACGCCTTGACGTTGTAGCCCGAGGGCGAGTTGAACTTGCGACCATTGATGAAGATGGTCGGCGTTCCGCGGACACCCGCGGCGCGTCCCTCGGCCATGTCAGACTCGACCTGCTTCTTCATCGCTGGGTCAGCCATGCAGGCATCGAACTTGGCAGCGTCCAGTCCAACCTTCTTGGCGTACTCCTTGAGGTTGTCCGGCTTGAGGGCCTTCATGTTGGCGAAGAGCACATCGTGGAGCTCCCAGAACTTGCCTTCCTTGTCGGCGCAGAGCGACGCGATCGCGGCCGGCTTGGCCTCTTTGTGGAACGAGAGCGGGAAGTGCTTGAACACGACCACTGCGTCGTCACCGTAGTGCTTCTGCACATCGTTGAGGGGCTTGGTCACGCGCGAGCAGAAGGGGCATTGGAAGTCGCTGAACTCCACAATCTGGATCTTTGCGTTCGCGTTGCCCTTCTTCGAGGAGTTGGCGATCGTGAACTTGTTGACCTTGGCCTCGAGGGGCTCAAAGGTCTTTCCGTTCTTGATGATCTCGGCGTAGAGCTTGTCCTTAGCGACGCCCTTCTTGAGCAGCGCCTCAGCCTTCTTGATCTCCTCGTCGATGACGGTCTTGAACTCAGCGAAGGGCTTGGCACCCGTCAGCTTACGACCGTTGACGAACGTGTTCGGCGTGCCACGAGCGGTGACCTTGCCGGCGAGCTCCTGGTCGCGGTCGATCTGAGCGTCGTACTTCTTGCTTGCGAAGCACTCGTTCCACTTCGCCATGTCGAGCTTGAGGCCCTCGGCGTAGGACTTGATCGACGCGTCGTCGAGCTTGCGCTGGTTCTCGAAGAGTTTCCCGTGCATCTCCCAGAACTTACCCTGGTCCTTGGCGCAGAGCGCGCCCTTGGAGGCAGGACCGGCCTGCTTGTGGAAGGGAAGCGGGTTGTGCTTGAACACGATGCGGACCTTGTCGCCGTACGTGTCCATGATCTTCTTCTGAGTCGGCAGCACCTTCTTGCAGAAGGGGCATTGGAACTCGCTGAACTCAACGAGGGTCACGAGCGGCTCTTTGCCGCCCTTGATGGCGTCGTTGGCCTCATCCACGGTGACCTTGTAGACCGTACGGTCGACAGGACGCTTCTTCTTCTTTGGAGCTTTCGGCGGGGTCTTGCCGTCGAAGTAGTACTCAGCGAGCGCCTTGTTGTTGGTGGCCGTGCGGCTCTTGATCCAAGCAGCGCCCTTCTTACCGGCCTTGTCGGCCGCGGCGATCTCGGCCTCGATGACCGTCTTGAACTGAGCGAACGGCTGCGCACCGCGCAGGTTCTTGCCGTTGATGAAGAACGCCGGCGTTCCGGTTGCGCCGAGGGCGACCGAGATGCGCTGGTTGTTGTCGACGAACTTGCCGAGCACGGGGTCGGCGATGTCCTTCTTGTACTTCTCGACGTCGAGTCCGATCTCGCCAGCGTAGCGCTCGAGATCGGGAGCCTTCAGCTTCTTCTGGTTGGCGAAGAGCTTGTCATGCATCTCCCAGAACTTGCCCTGGCGATGCGCCGCGGCCGTCGCGATGGCTGCACCGCGAGCGTCTTTGTGGAAAGACAGCGCGTTGTGCATGAACGTCAGCTGCACGGAGTCGCCAAACTCCTTTTTGATCTGCGCGATGGTCGGGTTGACCCGCGAGCAGAAGGGGCATTGGAAGTCACTGATCTCGATGATGTGAACTTTCGCGTCCGCGGGTCCGGTCGTTGGGTACTCGACCCCACCAGACATGACCTTGCCCTCAGCAATCTTGCCGCCACGAGCAGCAGCTTCAGCGGCTTTCTCTCCGCTTACAGCAGCAGCCTTGCCTTCAGCAGGAGCTACCTTGTTGCCGTCAACTTTGGCGTCTTTTTTGCCACAGGCAGCGACGAACAACGTCGCAGCGAAAATGGCGATGAGCCTACTCTTCATCAGTGAATCCTCCTCAAGCCCACGAGTTCGTGGTCCCTGTCTCAGCGTGTGAGGCCTTGGCCTCGGGGTTCGAACGGTGGCGGACTATGTCACAGGGCCTAAGCCCTCGCAACGGCTATCCACCGCGACAATGACGCCATAACGCAAGGAATGTCCGAGTGGTTCAAACAAAGTGCTGTTCGTCGCAAATGGGCTTGTGGCCGGCCTCAACTGGACACGCGCTATGCCGCGTCTCCTAAGCAAATCTGCGCACGACCGACGCCTCATAGCGCGCAGCGACGCTGCATCGGTCTACGTCGACGTTGCACACTGATGTTGCTCGCACCAGCGCCGACGACCATGGCTCAATCGCAGCCGGCCCCTAAGCCGACGGCCGAACGAGTCAGCGTCTCGTTCGTCGCAACCCAGCCGAAAAGCGTGCCGCTGCCGGCACGACGTGCGTCGTTGGGAGCCTCGTGCGTTGGCGCGTGCAAGCGCGAGCACGCTAGTTCGCGTCGTTACGCTCGCCGGGCGTGCCCTCGTTGTCGCCGACTCCAAACGAGGACGAGCCTGCCTCCCAGCTGGTCGGCTGCGTTCCATCGTTGGTCGGGGATCGACGTTCGATGCTGCTGCCCGAGTAGAACGAGTCCCATGGCTCAAAGCTCGAGTAGCGCGTCTGGTCGACCAGGTTCGCATCGAATGCCGACCCGTCGTAGAGCAACACGGCGCCGACGGTGTTGGGCAGGTAGAAACCCTGGCCGTAGGCAAGGTCGACCGGGATGCCACCGTTCGTTGTGGGGTTGTTGTCCATGCCGACGACGAAGTAGCCGCCAGGCGGGATCACCATGTTGGGCCCGGTCAGCGTGAACGCTTGGGTCCCACAGTCGCGGATCTGCCAGCCGTTGATGTCGACGGGCTGGCTGGTGGGGTTGTGGAGTTCCACCCACTCTTGGTTGGAGTCGCTGCCGAAGGGATCGGGCATCATCTCATTGACGACGATTTGATGCGTCACCGCCGCGGTCTCGGGCGCTTGGCAGTCGGTCGCGATGCACTTCGAGATACCGCCGCTCTCACCCTTGACGGTCCACGCGAGGTCAGCCTCATTCCGTGGCTCAATCTTGAAGTTGCTGAAGGCGTAGGTCAGAGGACCGGTGATCGAGGTGAACTGGTCACCCAGTCGCGCGTCCCAAAAGAACCCCATATCGTCGATGCGCAGGTTGCCCGTCACGGCAAACTCGCCGTACTCTTGGGGGCAGTCTGGACGCGTGTTGATTGTCTCCACGTTCTCGACGCGAATCAACACGCCCTCGAAGAGCTCTGCCACCTCGCCGACCGTGCTGACGTGCGCCGGATGGGCAATCACGTAGGGCGTTGGAGCAGGACCGGACGAGACAAGCTCGAAGGTCTCGAGGTAGAGCTGTGAGTTTTCGAAAAACTCCGAGTAGTTCCCAGTGACGTTGATGACATCCCCGACCTCAAGTTCGCCCGCAAACACGGCATTGTTGAACACCGTCATGCCGCTGTAGGGGCCGCCATTGGGCTCCTGGATGAACATCGTGTCGCCGAAGTTCGCGGTGACAATCAC
>CALHXW010000206.1 GCA_938040325.1 uncultured bacterium
GTTCCCAGTGACGTTGATGACATCCCCGACCTCAAGTTCGCCCGCAAACACGGCATTGTTGAACACCGTCATGCCGCTGTAGGGGCCGCCATTGGGCTCCTGGATGAACATCGTGTCGCCGAAGTTCGCGGTGACAATCACATTAGCGAACTCGACGTAGACGCCAGGCGTTCCCACCGGCTGTGGGTTGAAGTGGTCGGGGCACTGCGGGTCCTGGATGTCGTAGATGTTACGATCACCGCCAGGAGCCGAACAGTTGCCGAAGCTTGCGGTGATATCGGCCGGCGGAATCGATGGCGTGGTGTCCTCGACCGTCGTGTCCACGGGAAGCGTGGTGTCTGCCGGCGGGGTCGTGTCCGTCAGCGCGGTGTCGTCCTCGGTCGCCGTGTCGTCGACCATGCCCGTGTCTTCGACGGCATCGCCTTCCGACCCATCCATGTCGATGACATCGCCCGTTCCGTCACCGGTACCCGTCTCGTCATCTCCACAAGCACCGACGACAAGTGCCGCCAGGCCAATCGCCAACAATCGACAGTTCCGGGCAGCTCTCAGCATCGTCGCCTCTTGCGTTCGCGTGATGGCAGACCTGCTGCCGCGTGCGTCGTTCTAGGGGATGCGTCGCGCTCGGGTCAAGGAGCGAACCACCACTTGTCGGCCATTCGCCGCGCGCGGCCCCACAGACGCGTCACCGAACCCGTCCCGGCGGTGGCCCAGGACCACGCGGACCGAGTCGAGTGACGGCTACTGTAGCGCGTTTAGGTTGACGACCACGTTGCCTGTCGGGCCAGAGCCTTCTCCACTGTCGGAGAAGAGCACAACGCCACCAGCAACGAGCCCAGCGGTTACCCCACCGACCACGGCCCAAAACCACCACTCGCTGGTGATGCTATCGCCGCCCTTCTCTCCCCCATCCGCGAAGATGGGGTCGTTGGGATCGATGAAGAGATCATCACCGGTGTCGGCACCAAAGACGTTTGCAGCGGGCGGTGCGTCGAGGACGAGCTCATCCATCGGCGGCGACGGCTCAGCGCCGAGAACCTCGCTCATGAAGCCCTGGAGACTATTGAAAAACTGGTCGTCTTGGGCGACCTGCTTGGCGATCCGCTCGGACCCCGAAGCGCTGTGTCGCCATCCCTGAAAGAAGAAGCCCCCGTCGCGCTGACTCACGTCGAGCGCAACCACCGTGTCAGCAACGGTCATTCGTTGGAGCGCGGAGAGCTGCTTTTTGGCGCCGGTCCCACCGATCGTACGCTTGAGCTTCTTGAGGTTGGACGCGACAGCGCTCGACGACGGCACGGCTTCGAGGTCGAAGTGCTGGATGCCGGACTGGCCCGGTAGCACGTCCACAAACATGCCGGAGCGCGTGTACCCGTCGGTCGACGCCTCAACCCAGTGCTTGCCTGGTGTCAGGCCGGGGATCTCAAGCCCAGGTGCTGCGAAGCCTTTGAACTCGCCGTTGACGCGAATCGCTGCGCCCTCTGGCTCCGTTGTGACCTCAAGCGCTCCGACACCGCCTTCGTCGCGGGAACGAACAACCTCGCGAAAGGCCCCACGGCTGTCGAGCGTCCACGCATACTCGCCTCCCTGCTGGTCAGACCACAGGTTGAGCGACGTGTTGATCGACTCCTGCCCTTCGGCCACGTCGCCCTCCATCACGCGAGCGACGCCAAGGCCTTTCGTTATGCGGGCCGCCAAGCGACGGTCAAGACGACCACGATAGCCCTCAAGTGCCTGCTGTGCCCGCTCGAACGACTTCAGCGCGCTCGCCGAGTCCTTGTCGTTGAGCGATCGGTAGCCCGTCTCGACGTTTGGGCCCGCTTTCTGCTTGAGCGTCACCAAGTCATCGCCGTTGGGGCCAACGGCTCGAACGCCTTCGAGGTTGTCGACCATGTCCCGCATGGCCTCGCCGAGCGTTGCCGCAATGTCGTTCTGCCCGCTGCTGGAGAGAACGAAGAGCGCAACCTTCTTGTCCCGTGATGGCGCTGCAGCAAAGGCGCTTGGCGCGCCGAGCTCAAGACTAGGCAGCCCAGCCCACTCAAGCGGCACCATGAGTGTTGCCATGCTTGCGACGAGAAGCCGCGTCGCGAGCGTTCGACGACGAAAATACATTAGGTTCATCATGACCTCGCGCCCTAAGGGACGGGGAGAATGGACGGGGTGAAGATCTCGATGTTGGCGCCGCCGCCAAGCGGATCGGTGACGATCGTCTCGCCGCCGATGACGATGACCGAGCCACTCGTGAGCGCCAGAGCTGCATGCCCAACACGGGGCACAAACGCAGCATCAGCGGCCGATGGGAACCAGCCGCCAGCAGGCTCGACTGAGAAGTCGAAGAGCATGCTCTTGTTGGTTGCGACGGCGCCGCTCCCCACCATCCCGCCGAGCACCGAGACGTGGCTCGGTCCGGTCTTCACGGCGGTGTGGAACGCACGCCCAGCCCCAAGACCAGGCACGTGGCGGAAGGTGAAGAGAGGCGTGTCCCCGTCGATGAACGTCAACAGGTAGGCGCTGTTGTCGGCGGGCGTCTTCAGCTCGCCACCGGAGACAGGTGCGCCGCCCGTGAGCAAGAAGCGCTTGTTGCCGAGCGGCGTCATCGCGTGGAAGTACGTGAAGTCGGGCGCTGTTAGGTTGGTCTCATCGGCCGCGCCGAAGACAGCTCGCTCGAACGAACCGTTAACCGACTCTCGTTGCTGACCGGACTGGGTGAAGACTTCCGCCCAGCGCGGCGGGCTACCGACTTCGTTCTGCGGCACCGAACCACCCCACACGAGCAGTCGGCTGAGTCCCTCGTCGGTCTCCTCCAGGAAGGTGAGCGAGTGCCCGGCGCGGTAGTAGAAGCTGGCGAAGTTGCCGGGAAGATCCAACAACCCACCGTTGCCGCCATTGTCTTCGGGATCAAAGATCTCGACCTCGCGGTACCCAACGTCCGTGTCCGAGATCGGCCACGGACCGCCACCGGTGACGACAGCCGTGCCGTCGGTCAGCGCGTGGGCCTTCGGGAAAGCCCTTGGAAGCCGCATCGTCTCGGTGCCGCGCGCGAAGGTCTCGGTCACGGTGTCGAACACGACGTAGTCATCGAGCGCCTTGGACGCGTCGAACACGAACGGGAACGCCGCGCCACTGTCGATCGCCAGCTCCGTCATGCCGCCAACGATGAGCACTTTCTCGTCTCTCGGTAGGTAGACCATCGCGTGGCCTGCACGACCTGCGCCCGCCCCCATGCTGCCCACGCTCCGGATAGCGCCCGTCCGGGAATCGAAGATGAAGCCCTGGTCGCTCGGCGCGCTCAGCGCAGTTGCGCTCGACGCAGTGAAGCCGCCTGTGATGAGCACGTCGCCGTTGCCGAGCCGAACCGCCGCAGGGAACATGGTGTTCGTCATGGTCTGCGGGCTCGGCACGCAGTTCATCGCTCCGCGCTTGGTGAGCAGCAGGTCGACGTTGTTGTCGGTGTTACGCCGGATCGTGACGTCGGTCTGACGAGCGTGCCACTCGCTGGTGCTTCCGCTTGCGAGCAACGTGACCTCACGGTCGGGCCCCTCGATGACGTTGGCAATCGTGAGCGACGTGGCGCCGTCGAGGGAGCGGGACGTGCGAGCGAGACGTGTCTGCTCGCCCGTCTCGACGTCGGGCCCGGTCACTTCGATGGTCACGCGAGAGATATCGGTGAACGGGTTGGTCCCCTGGATGGGTGTGGTGGGGTCGCCGCAAGCAGTCCCCGTCAGCGCGCGGACCGTGAAGCCCATAGGCGCCTCAGCCGGCGGGTCGTTGTCGCAACCCACAAACCCGACACACATGAGCCCAACAGCGCCCATCCAAGCAGTCATTTTCAATGCACTAACCATCGATTTCCTCGGATCATGCTCAGCCAGTGTCGACGGTGTCGCCAACATGGGAGAGCCATAGTGTGCCAAGCCGCGTGACTCGGCGCGCCAATGTTTTTACGGCGTGTAGAAAATCACTTTCCAGCTGCCGTCCGCCTGCTTGCCAAATGTAATGGGCGGGTTCGATTTTTTCGGATCGTTGCTCTGGATGAAGATCTTGAGCTCGCTATCGTTCTTCTTGCGCCGCTCACACACCCGAAAGACCGTGCCGTCAGCTTGGTCGGCCGCCAGGTACTTCTTCACGTGCTTACGTGCTCGGGGCCAGTACTGCTTCTTCGCCCAGTCGCGCTTCACCTTAGTCTGGTCGAAGTGCGCGTAGAACTTCTCGAAGCCAGCCTCAGCGTCCTCCATCTGTGACGCGTCGAGCAGATCCTTGATGATGGCTTCCGGCGAGTTCGCTGTTGGGTCGACGATCGTGTCGTTGGCTTCACAACGCGGATCGATGTCGATCTTCTCCGTACCGGAGTGAGACGTCGGCAAGCCGAGGCCCTTCTCGGCCTGCTCTTCACTCAGGTTTGTGCGCTTGTTGTCACAACCGCTCACCATCAAGCCCAACACCAGCGCCGCCGCGAGGGCATGGTGGGTGTAGCGGGCAATCCATTCAGTATTGTAGCGCGAGTCTTTCATCGGCAGCGTTCTACCATGAGGCCTCTGAGGCTTACAAGACGCGCCAGGCGGGTCCGGCACGAAGGGCGAAACCTTTTCGGTGGACGCGCGATCCCCGGCGCGAGAGATTCCGCACATGGAAGATGGATTGGATGCACCAGTGCCGCGCCTCCAAGCGGGCGACGTGACGCTTGATGGCTTCTCACTCGGCGGCATCGAGACTTACGTCATCGCGCCCCAGTGGAAGATTGCGTTTGATGTCGGGCGCGGGCGACGCGCGCTCCTCAAGACCGACACGATTGCGATCACTCACACACACCTCGACCATGTCGGCGGACTGCCGTACCTGCTCGCAATGCGTCAGCTCTACGGAATGAAGCCTCCCAGAGTCATCGTGCCCGCCCAGATGGCGACGACGCTACGCGACATGCTCGACGCCTGGGTGCCACTCCAGCGCTACCCGATGAACTGCGAGATCATCGAAGCCCATGCGGGGGAACGCATCCCCCTGCGGCGCGGGACGTTTGTTGAGCCGTTTCGAACCTACCACCCGGTGCCGTCCAACGGTTACAAGGTCGTGGAGGTCGTCGACAAGCTCAAGCCCGAGCTGCTCGGGCTTCCCGGACGCGAGATCGCCGCTCGGAAGGCTGCAGGCGAGGCCATCACGGTCGCAACGGAGCGTGTGCGCTTTGCGGTGACCGGCGACACGCTGCCGGAGGTCCTCGACAAGTCACCGGAGATTGGCGAGGCCGAGGTCCTGCTCATCGAGTGCACATTCCTCGACGACCGCAAGTCACTAGAGAACGCGCGCGCAGGCGGCCACATCCACCTCGCCGAGCTCTTGCCGCGAGCCAGCGTGCTCAAGAACCAACACGTCGTGGTCAGTCACTTCAGCCAGCTCTACCGGCCAGCGGAGGTCGCTGAGCGACTGCGTCCCTTGGCAGACGCGATCGACGGCCAGGTCCACGGGCTCGCGATGGGCCCGCGGGCGGAGATCCCGGTGGTCGTCAAGAGCACGTCGGCAAGCTGAGCGGTGCTCTCGCTCTAGCAGCGTGCCGGAAAATGCCGAGGGCAACGCCAAAGCCGCAGCCGGAAAAAGCGTTTGTTTTCTTGGCTAGTAGCCCGACGCTGTCGCTTCGGTCGCCAAGTGCGACTCAAGCGTTCGGCGGTGGTCGGGAAAGAGATGCACGTAGCGCACAGAGAGCCAACCGCTCCCCAGGCCGACGACCTCTGCCAGAGGCCGAACCATCCCCAGCGGTGTGTTCAGCTCGACCCAGACGTGGTCGCCCTCGGCAAAGCCGGTGTCCGCGTTGAGAACCGCACCGCGGTAGCCGATGCGCGTTGCGTGGGCCTCGATCGGTGGGTGGGCGCCTACGATCCGTGCCCCGATTCCTGCGACACTTGGACTGATCTCGGCAATTGCGACACTCATACTTCCTCCCAGAGCAATGACTTCGACGTCATCGACCATCAGGGACGCAGGATCGGCCGTCCAAAAATCAGGTGCTCTTTTTTTGGCCGTCCGTATGAGAGCGCACGACGCCTGCAGTCGCTCGAACGGCAACGCCTCTATCCGGGGGCTGACACTCGTCACGGAGTGGCGATGATGAACTCGCAGCGCGCGCAATGGGTTGCCGCACCCTGCTAGATGCGAAGGAGCTGACGGACCCGGCGCTCGTCCCAACCAACGACTGCGCTGTTGTTGACGAAGAGAATCGGCACGCCCTGTAGCTGCGAACGCGGCACGCCTGCCTTCTTGGCGAGGCGCTCAAGCTCTGGCATCGCTTTGCTGCGCTCCTTCTCGATGTCGTAGATGACCATCGGGACCTTGAGCTTCGCGAAGAACTTCTTGGCGGTCTTGCAGGGTCCACACCACTCGGTCGAGAACATGACGACGTCTGCGCCGGCAGCCCCACCCGGCCCCTTTGCAACCCCGCTACTAGCTGCTCGCACCTTGAACGAAAACCCTGCCTGCGGCCTGCTCGTTGCAGGCAGTCCGCCAGACAGGTCGACCACATGGTCCCAGCCTGCCGGCGGTGGAGCGTTTGTATCAAAGGCCACGACCCGCTTCCGCGCGGCCTCAGGCACGTCTTCGAGCGTCACGGCGGTCTCGACGGCACCGGACGCGGGGTCGAGGTAACGCAGCAAGAGCCCTTCGCGGGCGCTGTCGATCGTGATGGGTGGCGGCATCGTAGTGACAGCCGTGATGCTCGGTGCCGGCGTCTCTGGCGCGTCGCTCTCGCCACAGCCAGCGGCTATCACCACACAGAACGCCACCGCTGTTGTCAGCGCTCGCGTCATTCGTTGCTTGCTCGCGACCTTCATCCTGCGCGCCTCGCTACTCTCATGCTCCGCTTGCTCATCCATACTTGGTGAGAACGGTGTCGACCTCGTTCAAGTACCCTCCGAAGATACGCGCGTGGACGAGCAACGTATAGAGATTCAAGATCTCAAAGCGTGCATCTTGCTCCGGCTGCGCCTCTCCAGCCACCTCGGCGTAGGCGCGATAGAATCGCTCGTCGAAGCCGCCCCAGTGTCGCGTCATCGCGAGATCGATCTCTGGGTGCCCAAAGTAGACCGCAGGATCGATAAACCAGGGACAGCCGAGACGATCGGCCATGAGGTTGCCAGACCACAAGTCGCCGTGGAGCAAGGCAGGTCCGCCATCGGGCTCGGGTAGCCAGCGCTCGAAGTCGAAACGGTCGAGCTTCCGCTTGAGCCGCGTCGGCAGGATGTCGTCGAAGACCCGCAAGCGCTTGTGAACGAAGAACTCGCGCCAGCCCCAGCCGTCTGCGCAGCGATTGTCTTGCGGGATCGAGCCGATCACGTTCTGGCGCTCTAGGCCGCTTCGCTCGCCGCGACACGCGTGGAGCCGTGCGAGTGCTCGACCCGCCTCCTCAAACATGGGGCCTGTCCGTGCCCCGGGCGTCACCGCAGGCAGCGCTAACCAGGAAACAGGCGCGCCGTCGTGGTGGGCGATGACATCCGGGACACGCACCGTCGCGGTTGCGCGCAAGCGGGCTAGACCGTCCACCTCGGCGGCAAAGAACCCCGGGGGAGCGCCCTGGTGCCACTTCACGAACACCCGCTGCCCAGCGATCGCCACCAGCGCGGAGGTGTTGATCGTGCCGCCGCCGAGGTAGCGCGCATCGTGAACCGGAGCGCCAAGAACCTGCTCGAGGCCTGCCGCGACCACGACAGGCAGCCTCATGACGCAGCGACCACGTCGTCGAGCAAGCCGTCGGTTCCTTCGACCAACAACCTGTACACGTGGTCGAAGCCGCCAGGACCGCCGTAGTAGGGGTCGGGAACGTCGTCTCCATGGCCATCCACATAGTCCATCAGACGAACGCAGCGTGCGGTCTGCGTTGCGGGAGCTCGCTGACGGATCGTCGCTTCGTTGTCGCGATCCATCGCGACGATCCAGTCAAACCCCGTGTAGTCTGCGGGGGCTAACTGTCGAGCGCGTTGACGACTGATGTCGAGACCGTTTTTCGCCGCGGTTGCGACGCTGCGCGGATCGGGCGGGTTGCCGACGTGCCATGCTCCGGTGCCGCAGGAGTCGACGTCCACATCGACGCCGCGCGCCGCGGCTTTCGCCCGAAACACCCCCTCGGCAAGCGGCGAACGACAGATGTTTCCGAGGCAGACGAAGAGGACACGGGGCGAGTTGCTCATGGCGGGATTGTCGGGACGGCCACTGACGCCGTCAAGCGCCCACCACATCACACCGATGGCAGCGACACGGGATGTCCCGCCTTGCTCTTGGCCGCAGTCTGGTCAGAATGCCTGTCACCAGCGTCTGCGCAATATCGTCCAAGCGTCCCGAGCGTCGTGCTAGGACAGTCGCGCTAGATGCCCCACATCAACCGAGGAAAGGAGCACCGCCACCGTGAGTAGCGCACAAGCAGCCAGCGACGCGGCAACCGTCACCGGGCTCGTCGAGCGCATTGTTGCTGGGGAGACTCGGGCGGGCGCCCGCGCCATGCGCTGGGCAGACGATGAGCACCGCCTCTCGGTCCCGCTGCTTAAGGCGCTCTTCCCTCACACGGGCAAGGCAAAGACCATCGGCATCACCGGCAACCCTGGGTCCGGCAAGTCGACGCTCACCGCGGCGCTCATTGCTCACTTCCGAGCCCAAGGGCGGCGCGTCGGAATCGTTGCCGTCGACCCCTCGAGTCCCTTCTCCGGCGGCGCGATTCTCGGCGACCGCATCCGCATGAACGCCCATGCCACCGATCCGGACACGTTCATCCGCAGCATGGCAACACGCGGGCACCTAGGTGGCCTCAGCCGCTCGACCCACGACGTGGTCGCTGTGATGGACGCAATGGGGTTTGACCCGATCATCATTGAGACCGTCGGCGTTGGCCAAGACGAGGTCGAGGTCATCAAGCTTGCGCACACGAGCGTCGTCGTTGTGGTGCCGGGCCTTGGCGACGACATCCAAGCCATCAAAGCGGGGTTGCTCGAGGTCGCAGACGTGTTCGCCATCAACAAGGCTGACCGCGAGGGCGTCGAGCACACAGCACGCGACATCCGTGTGCTCCAGAGCCTCGATCCCGACAAAGCACGCTGGCGTCCCCCGATCGTCCGGACCGTCGCGACCACAGGATCGGGCGTACAGGAGCTCGTTGACGCGATCGCTTCTCATCAGGCCCGCCACGAGACCGAGGCTCTACAGCAGAGGGCCAGGCAGCGCGAGACCCACATCCTTGAGCAACGCGTGGTCGGGGCTCTCTTGGCACACGTACAGCAGCTGCTCGGCGACGAGAGCGAGCAGAGGTCGCTCGCCCAACGCCTCGTGGACCGCGAGACCGACCCGTACTCCGAAGCGGACAGGCTGCTCAAGAGCCTCGGGTTCTCCGCGCTCGACGAGACGGGAGACACGCGGGGCACGGACTCATGAGCGGTCGCTGGCTTCGAGACCTGCTGGCCTGTGGCTAAGCGGCGCCCAACGAAGGGCCGCACCAAGCGCGCGGCAGGTGGAAAGCAGAAGACGCACGACGCCAAGCGTGAGGCTGCGGCGAGCGCTTCGCTTCCGGCACCGGAACGTCGGCCTGCGTCAGCAGCGCCAAGGGACGCCCCCCTACTCGGCCCCTCGGCTCCGCCTGCAGCGACCGAGCCCGCCCCGCCGCCGTCACTGGCTCAAACATCGAAGTTCGTTGCGGGGCTCGGCGTGTTGGTCGCGGTGGTCGCGGCGTTCGCTCCCGGGGAGAGCGCTGTCACTCACTTCGTTGGCGTCTGGGACGCAGCACGCTGGCTGCTTGGGGCGAGCGGTTTCCTAGCGTGCTTGTCCGCGCTTCCTGCAACGGGAACACGAACGTGGCTGGTAGGGGCTGCGGTGGTATCTGCTGCCGTCGGGCTCGCTGCCGGCATCGGGCGCGATCTTTGGCTTCATCGGACGCCCCTCCACGGCGGGTTCGACGCGCTCTTTGGGATCCCAGCTGAGCTTGGCTTCGTCGCGCTCGCTGCAGGACTGAGCTGCGCAGGCCGCAGTCTCGTCGGTGCACCGCGTGCTGTTTGTGTCGCCGGGCTGCTGTGGGCGACCTGTGCGCTGGTCGCACCCGGCAACCTCTATGGCGTGTCGTCGTCGGCGCTCGAGCTTGCTACCGGCCACCTCTCGGGTCCGAGCTGGCCTGCCGGTATCGCCATCCTGCTCGCAGCGCTGGGGGTCCTCTCGGGTTGGCTCGCGGTCGCTCTGCCGGACCGCAGAGCGCTGGTCATCACGAGCCTCGTGTGCCTGGCGTTTGCCACCCTCGCCTACCCGCTCGGTACGAGCACTGGCCCCACCGGCATCATGACCGGACTCTTGGTCGCAACCGGCCTGATCCTGGCTGCCTGCCTTGGCCGCGAACTGCTCTCGACGCCGCCTCTGCCGCCCAACGAGCGCGCGGTTGTCATCCGCGCAAGCCGCGAGCTGCCGGCATTCCTCATCATTGGCATCTTCGTCGCCCTGAAGCTCCTGACACTCGGGCCGACCAGCACCGACGAGAACATCTACTTCTACATGGCCCAGGACCTGGCCACCGGGCGCTGGCCATACGTCGACTACTTCTTCGCGCACCCGCCCCTGCACGTCGTCTTGCCTGGCGCAGCGACGACCGTGCTAGACCTCTCGCTGACAACACTGAAGCTCATCAGCGTCGCCGCAACGGCCGTGACCGGTTGCGCCGTCTGGTTGCTTGCGCGCCCACGACTCTCAGCGGTCGGCGGCGCACTTGCGTTGGTGGCGTTCCTCTTTGCCGCAGAGACGCTCAAAGCCAGCACAAACATGACGGGCGTCAACCTCACGACCATGTGGCTGATGCTCGGTCTCCTGGCGTCCTACTCGGGGCACGCGCTCCGTGCGGGCGTGCTCTTCGGTCTGGCAGCGACCACCGGCTTCTACGCGATGGCCGCGATCTGTGCAGCGCTCTTGCTCGGCATGTTCAGGCCGCCAACATCACCCGACGCCTCTGGCTGGGCTCGGGTGTCGTGGGGCCTGCGCCAGCTTGCAGGCTTTGTGGTGGTCGCAGGCGGCATCAACCTCCTCTTCTACATCGCTGCCGGCGACGTCTTCATCGAGGGCGTCTACACCTACCACGGACTCAAGCCTCTCCAAGACCCGGCCATGTTGCCGCCGTTCGAGGGCTTTCCCGGCTCCGTCATTCACAACATCGACGTGATGCTCGACGGCCGAGCCTTCCGGCGCGACTTCTACTACCACCCACACCTCTGGACGAGCTTTGCGCTGGTTCCGCTCGTCGTCCTAGCGGCCTTCTTTAGCAGCGAAGGCGCGCTCGAACGCTGGCGCGCGCTCTTGTCTCCCGGCCGACTCTTCACCTCAGGGGACGCAACACGAAGCGGCGCCGACCACCTCGCTGGCTGGACCTTTTTGGTCGCGCTTGCCCTCTTCATCCAGTACGCGCTCTTTCGGGAGCTCCACTCGTTCTACTGGACGCTCATTCACCCCTGCCTCGCGATTCTCACCAGCTATGTCGTCGTCCGAGTCGCCACGCTCCTCATCGATAACCTCCCTGACGGAGAGCGCTCTAGCAGCCGCTGGATCATCGTTGGGCTCACAGCCGTGCTTGCGCTCCTCTTTGTCCGCCATGTCGGCCAAGGGCATCGTGCCGTCCTCATCTTTGAGGACGAGCTGATGCGCCTTGGTTCACGCAACGACTACACGCTGCCTGACGCCGGACCCGCCGTGTCGCAGGACATCGGGCATGCCTACTTCTGGGACGATCATCGCTTCCGAGGGGCCGATGCCTCAGGCCATGACCACTTCCTTTGGAACAAGACACGTCGCTTTGGCACGCTCGACGAGATCGCGGCCTTCATCCAAGCGGAGTCGAAGCCAGAGGACACCATCACCGGGGCATCAACCGTTGCACCGCTGGTCGCAATGGCCGCTGAGCGACGCCTCGCAGCTGGCGAAGTCGACACCAACTCGAAGCGATTTCGGTCGGGACTGCTCGACGAAGCGACGTTCTGGACCGCCGTCTGCAACGACAACCTACGGTTCGTCGTCACGCTACCCAACAGCTACTTCACACAGCGTCGCATGCAGAGCGACGCGACCGCGAGGCGTTGGTTCCGGCTTCGTGAGACGTTCATCGACCGGCAGCTCAAGTACCGCCGCCCCGTCCCGATTCACATCTACGAGGCGATCGGCGGGGCACCTGGGGGCGCTGCATGCGCCTACGAACCGCGCTGAGGCCTGCGCGGCTGCAATCGTCGCTGCGCGCGCTACTCGTCGCAGTAGCCGGCGTTGCCTGCCCATGCTGAGCAGTTGCCGAATGTCCCACATGGTTGCGCAGCGCCCTGGTCACAGATGGTCTTGCAGCGCCGGTTGACGCAAACGAACCCAGAGCCACAGTCGTTGACCGACTCACACTCCGAGTCTTCGACACCACTGCCGGCCGGCAAACACACGGGCAAGGGCTCGTTGTCGATGGCGTAGCAGCCCTTGCCGCCATCGCAGTTCTGTTGCAGCAGGTCGCAGTTGTCATAGATGTCGCCGACCTCACACACGCTGAAGGCCGCGTTGCTCAGATCGAGGCACGCGCCGAGGTCCGGGCAGTGGACTGGGGTTTGGCAGAACTTGTAGCAGCGGCTCCCGGTGTCGTTGAGCGACAGGCAGATCCCCTCGACACAGGTATTCGCGCCACCACACTCATCACCTGCGGCGACTGTGCCGGCCGCGGCGCATGAAGGCTTATCGTCTTCGCCGGAAAACGTGCAGTTGCCCGCGTCGCCGCAGCCTGTCTGCGTGATCGGGTTGCAGACAAGCGGTAGGTCGGTCGTGTCGTCATCCGTTGAGGTGTCGTCGTCGCTGGCCGTGTCCTCGGTAGCGATCGTGTCCTCGGTGCCGTCGGTCGTGGTGTCGTCACCATCACCGCAGCCAGCGCTGAACGTGAGGGCGACGAATGAAACGAGCAGTGTGAGCTTCCGCATGCTGGGCCTCCGGGCAGAATCAGGGCCGGATGATGAGGCTTCAAGCCGACGGATTCAAGCCCACGCCTCTGCGCGGCCCGAAACGCAGCAACCCACGGCGTGCGCAAGCGCAGGTGGGGCGATGCCACACTCGGCACCAGCGCGAATCGCTCGCTGCCAAAACAAGCGCAATTTTCGAGCGAGGCGAGCGCATGTGCCTGCCAGTAGCGTCGGCCGAATGAAACCCTGCGAGCAGCGCTGCTAGGCCTGAGCGCCGCGCTGACGGATCACGACGACCAGAGCAACCACCGCAGCCAGCACAAGCCCGACACCTGCGTGGGTCACAAGCAAGTGGGTCGGATCCGTTGCGGGGCAGTGGAGCTGGAGCATCGCGAACGCGGTCAGCCCGCCGCCGCCCGCCGCCGCTAGCAGTCGATAGATCAGCGGGAAGTCCTGCCGCTGAAAGACCCATGCGACAGCTGTTGTAAGGGCGCCAGTCGCGAGCCCCAGCGGCAAACACATGTCCATGCCGTCACCGGCCATCATCGCCATGGGTGCACCGGTCGACCAGATCTCGGGGATGAGCGCGAGCGCGAGCGGCACGAGCAGCGCCAGTGAGATGATCACCCAGCCCGTTGCGCCCAACTGCCGCTGATGCAGGCCGCGCAAACTCACGGAAAACGACGCCGCCACCAGTCCTGCGATCGAGGTCACCACCAGGGCATAGCGAAGCAGTGCTTCGCCACCGAGGCCGGGCCTCACGCCCATCGTCAGCGACATCACCGCGACCATGACGAGCGCGCCCGACACGCCAAGCGCGACGCGCACAGGCGTCGACAGCTCGCGCAGCCGGTCGCGCAGCGAGGGCTTCTTGTCGACCGTGTCGGCCGCGAGGCCGGCAAAGACCGCGTCCATCCGGTCGGCAGACATCGTGGCGTCCTCATCAAGCAAGCTCAACTCGTGCTTTAGGGCGCTGGCGTGGGTGTCCATGGGGGGAACTTCAGTCATCTCCGGTGGTGTTTCTCCGTCTTGTCTCAGTATGGCGCGATGATTGGCAAGGTTACACGGACTCCGACAGTTGGCTGCGAAGCTTTTCGTAACCACGATGGGCCCGGACCTTCACGGCCGAGAGCGACGCGCCAACGGTCGACGCAATTTCCGGAAAGCTCATCCCCTCGTACCAATGCAGGAGGATCACTTCCCGCTGCTGCTCGGTGAGGTTCGCGAGCGCCCGCCGCACCAGACGATCGGACCGGGTTGTCGTCGACGGCGCGACGGTCGGTTCACCGTGCACGATCGGCTCAAGCTGAACTTCCTTCTTGCGCCCGCGACGCCGAAAATACTCGCGCCGGACGTTGAGCGCGATCGTGTAGAGCCACGGACGCACCTCCCGGTCGAGGCTGAAGTCTTTGCGGGCCCTATGGAAGTGCAAAAAGGTCTGCTGAACCATGTCTTCGGACACGGCATGGTCGCCGGTGTGCCGCATGAACATGCCCTTGAGCTTGCCGGCATAGCGCGCGAACAGCGCTTGGAACGCCGCACGGTCACCTCGCTCGACGTACCGCCGCATGAGCTCCTGGTCGGTCGGCTCGCTCACATCCCCTCAAAGACTCGAGTGATGTCAGCCGCCTGGCCGGCGCGGAAGGCTGTCGCCCCATCCACGGCGCGCAGCGTCTGTGCGTCGCGCCACAGGCGCTCGATCGCGTAGTCTTTGGTGTAGCCGTAGCCACCGTGCACCTGAAGCGAGCGATCCGCGGCGAACACCGCAGCATCGGCCGCAACGGAGCGAGCGCACTGCGCCAGCTGCCGCGATGATGACGCGGCCGCTTCCCGTGTCAGCTGCCACGCCGCCTCAACCTCCGTAGCGGCTCGCGCGATCATGAACGACACCGCCTGGAACTGGGCGATCGGTCGACCGAACTGCTCGCGTTCGGAAGCGTACGCTGCTGCCAGGCGCACAGCTGCCTCGCCAAGGCCTACACACGTCGCTGCGACCGCGACGTCTCGAGTCAGGATCGCCTTGCCGCCATCGGCGACCGCGGCTGGGTTTTCACCTACATCCACGACGCCGTCGGCGAGTCCGGCGAGACCGAGTCCGCCTTCGAGGCCAGCGAACGAGGCGTTTAGGTCCCACGCAGCCGTCGTTTCTCCGATCGAGACAACTTTGTCTGCGCCCTCGACAAATACCGCGTCTAGGCGCCCTTCGTCGGTGGGCGCTCCGGTTGCGAATGCGGTGCTGAGTGGCGCGAGTCCGTCGAGCACCTCAACGTCGAACACCGCACCGACGGCTGCGAGGTTGGCCATCCGATAGCCAAACACAGGCGCGACGCCACCGACCTCGCGCAAGAGGTCTGCAAGACCGGCGAGATCCATGCCGATGCCGCCTGCATCCTCCGCCCATGTGGCGGTCCACAAGCCCACCTCGCCCCAGGCCCCAAGCGCCTTCTTAGGCGGACCACCAGCAGCCTCCCATGAGGCCACTTGCGGCGCGAGCTCGGTCTTGACCATCGAGCGCACGAAGTCGATGACTTGGGCGTGACTGCTCATGCCGTCTCCGTGATGGGACCACGGGTATCGAGCAGAGCCCGCACCTCTTCGACGATCGTGTTGAGCGTCGTGCCAGGCGTAAACACCCTCGAGACGCCGCGCTCGATGAGCTTCTGGGCGTCATCGGCAGGGATGATCCCGCCCACAAAGATCGAGATGTCCCCGCCCCCACGTTCCGCGAGAGCATCCATGATGGCCGGAACAAGGTGGTTGTGGGCGCCACTGAGGATCGAGACGCCAACGAGGTCCACGTCCTCTTGGACAGCCGCCTGAGCGATCATCGCCGGCGTCTGGTGAAGTCCGGTGTAGATGACCTCGAACCCAGCGTCACGCAGGGCGCGAGCGACGACCTTCGCGCCGCGGTCATGCCCGTCAAGCCCCGGTTTGCCGATCAACACGCGATGTTTCATGACACCTCCGCGAGCACTGCTCGGCCAATGACGAGCTGCTGAATCTCGCTGGTTCCCTCAAAGATGGTCGTCACACGCGCATCGCGTGCCAGCCGCTCGAGCTCCGCTTGACGCCGAGTCCCCGCTCGCCCCGCCAGGGCAACGCATCCCATCGTGACCTCGCGCGCCATCTCGGTGGCGTAGAGCTTCGCCATCGCCGCCCGCTTGGAATAACGGGTTCCGTCGACGAGCGACGCTGCCTTATCGCGCGCGGCCTGAGCGACGAGGGCTTCGGCAGCGCGAGCGCGAGCGGCGAGCTGGAAGAGCGTCGCTTGCCCTTGGAGGTTCGCGTGGGGCTCGGCCCCGCGCAGGGCGGCCCTTGCGATGCCGCAGGCCATCGCACCGATGGTGATTCGACCGCCGTCGAGTGCGGTCATGGCGATCTTAAAGCCGCTGCCTTCCGAGGAGAGCATCTGGGACGCTGGCACCCGACAACCATCGAGGTGCACAGGGACCGTGTTGGAACCCAGCAGCCCGGTCTTGTGCTCGGCCGCGCCGAAGCTCAGTCCAGGATGGTCGCGCTCGATCAAAAAGGCGCTGATCCCACGCGTCCCTTGACCGGAGGTCCTCGCCATCACGATGAACACGCCGGCGTAGGCGCCCGACGTGATCCACATCTTTGTGCCGTTGAGCACGTAGTGGTCGCCGTCGGCGGTTGCTGTTGCCTTCAAGCTGCCAGCGTCCGAGCCGCTGCCTGGCTCGGAGAGGCAGAAGCTGCCAGCCACGGCTCGCCCGGATGTGATCTCGGGCACAAAGCGTTCGCATTGCTCGGCGGTCCCAAACCGACAGATCGTCTCAGCGACCATGTTGGTCACGCTCATCCCGACAGCGGTGGATGCGCACTCTGTGGCAACCTCGCGCAGTGCGCCAACGAGCTCAAGCGGCCCGAGGCCGAGGCCACCGTACGACTCCGGGACGACGATTCCGAGCAAGCCCTCGCCAGCGAGCGTTCCGAAGCTCTCGGTTGGGAAGCCGCCCGTCTCGTCGAGCTTGATCGCAGACGGGCGAACGACATCCTTGGCCACGCGGCGCGCGCGGGCGATCGCGTCAGGTCGCTCCCCAGCCAGCTCGTCGGTCGTCGTTGTCGCGCTCATCTCAGTCGGTCCCTGTTGGTTGGCAGTCGTTTACTAGACGCCCTTGAACTCGGCAGTCCGCTTCTCGAGGAAGGCCGCGGTGCCTTCCCGCATATCCTCCGTCTTGAACATCGAGCCGAAGAGCATCGATTCAAACTCCATGCCGACCTCGAGAGCAAGGTCATACCCGCGGTTGAGCGAGCGCTTCGCGGCGCCAACTGCGAGTGGGCCTTTGCTCGCGATCGTGTCTGCAATCTCGCGGGCACGCGTGTGAAGCTCTGCGAGCGGGTAGACTTGGTTTGCCAAGCCGATGTCGAGCGCGCGCTGTGCGTTGATGATCTCTCCGGTGAAAATCATCTGCTTAGCGATCGCGCGGCCAACGATTCGCGCCAGTCGCTGCGTGCCGCCAAACCCAGGGATGAGCCCCAAGTTGACCTCAGGCTGTCCGAACCGGGCGTTCTCGCTCGCCAGGATGAAGTCGCAGGCCATGGCGAGCTCGCAGCCTCCGCCGAGCGCAAACCCGTTCACGGCCGCAATCACCGCCTTCGGGATCGACTCGATCGCCGACGTGAGGTTTTGGCCAAGACGCGCGAAGTCTTCAGCTTCCTGCTGGTTGATCTCGGCCATGTAGGCAATGTCGGCGCCAGCAACGAACGCTCGCTGCCCAGCGCCCGTCAGGATCATCACCCGCGCCGAGTCATCGTGACGGAACTCAAAGAACGCTCGATGCAGCTCGTTGAGCGTCTTCCGGTTGAGCGCATTGAGCGTCTTGGGGCGGTTGATCGTCAGCGTTAGGATCGAGCCATCACGCTCGTAGAGCAGGTTGTCGAACTCGATCAGTGCCATGTGTGTCGGCTCCTTGACGGATGGCGTGCGTGCGGTCCGCGCCTCGGTGGCGAGACCGCGGCATACACGGCGGTTGCTAGAGGGCTTCGATGACGACCGCGACAGCTTCGCCGCCGCCAAGGCAGATGCCAGCGCAGCCATAGCGCTTGCCTTCATCTCGGAGCGTGTGAAGGAGGGTCACAAGGATGCGGTTGCCGGAAGCACCGATCGGATGCCCCAACGCCACGGCGCCTCCTCGGGCGTTGACCTTGTCGAGCGGCACCTCAAGCTCGCCGGCAACCGCGAGCGAGACGACCGAGAAAGCCTCGTTGATCTCGAAGTGGTCGATGTCGCCAAGGCCAAGCCCGGCGGACTGGACCGCACGCCGCATCGCCCCGACCGGAGCCGTCGTGAACCACTCGGGTGCCTGGGCAAAGCTGCCGTGCGAAACGATGCGAGCAAGCGGCTTGATACCGAGTGCGTCGGCCTTCTCGCGCGACATCACGACCATGGCAGACGCACCGTCGTTGATGCTTGACGCGTTCGCTGCGGTGACGGTGCCGTCTTTCTCAAACGCCGGCCGAAGGCGAGCGAACTTCTCGGGCTTGCCGCGGCCTGGCTCTTCGTCGTGGGAGACGACGACCGGGTCCCCGCGCCGCTGAGGTACCTCGACCGGTACGATCTCAGCTGCGAACAGGCCAGCGGCGATCGACGCGTTGGCGCGCCGGTACGTCTCTGTCGCGTAGGCGTCCTGGGCTTCGCGGTCGATCTTCTTGTCGCGCGCGCAGACCTCGGCAGCGCAGCCCATGTGGAAGTCGTTGTAAACGTCCCACAGACCGTCGTGGATCATCGCATCCTTCACTTCTTGGTGCCCCAGCCGGTAGCCGTCGCGGGCCTTCTGAAGGAGGAAGGGGGCCTGAGACATGTTCTCCATCCCCCCGGCAACGATGATATCTGCGTCCCCGGAACGGATGATTTGGCTGGCCAGCATCACAGTCTTGAGGCCAGAGCCACAGACCTTGTGAACGGTCGTCGCGCCAACCGCGTCCGGCAACCCGGCGAACTTGGACGCCTGGCGCGCCGGCGCTTGGCCAAGCCCGGCCTGAAGCACACAGCCCATCAGGACCTCGTCGACTTGGTCAGCAGCGATGCCGGCGCGCTCAACGGCCGCCTTGATCGCGACGGCGCCAAGCTTGGGCGCCGGTACCGACGAGAGTGCACCTTGAAACGAACCGATTGGCGTGCGCGCTGCGCTCGCGATGACAACCTCACGCATGGTGTCCCTCCCGACGTCTTGACCCATTCCCTGAGCGGTCCGTTAGCACTCGCCGCGCGTCGATGTCAAAGCCCGCAGGCACAGGACCGGGACCCCGAACCACCTGGCTCAAAGCGCGGCTGCGCGGCGCGACAAGCCGACACACGAGCCGGGCCGTACCGCAGGCCGGGAAGAGCCGCGGGCCGCGTCGTGTTTGCTGCTGCGGGCCCTCGCCGACGGTGCAAGGCCGCCCTCCTCTTGACACGCTGGCGCTCACAGCGCTTTAAGCGTGGCGCTGAATCCCCTCTTGGAGGCTTTGATGATGTCCCAGACCGTGCGCCCTACCCCCCGCCACCGAGGCCTCCACGCCGCCGCTTTGGCGCTCACGCTCACGGCAGCGCTGGCTTTCGTTGCAGCGCCAGCCGCCATCGCCAAGCCTTCGAAGCCGGCCAAGGAAGAGATCGAAAAGACGCTCGCAACCCTGGAGCGCGCGACGAAGTCTGCCGACTTCGCAACGCGAGCGATGGCCGTAGAAGCGCTCGGCTACGGCCCGAAGAAGCGCGTGCTGCCGGCGATTAAGGATGCTCTGTCGGACCCGCAGTGGAACGTTCGTAGCGGCGCGATCCGGGCGTTGCTTGCGTTAAAGGACAAGCGCGGGTGGGAAAAAGCGGTCCGCGACGCGATGGTGGACCCCAAGGTCGATGCCGACTTTGGCGTGATGCCGCTCATCGACCACCTCGGCCCGAAGAAGGGTGTGAAGTTCCTCACGAAGTCACTCAAGAGCAGCAAGTTTCCTCGACCCGAGCGCTTTGTGACCGCGCTGGTCCGCAAGGGAGGCGCGTGGGCAACACAAGGTTTCGCCGCCGGCCTCAAGCTGAAGAAAGGCCCCGCCCGCGACGCGTTTGAGGCGCAGCTCGCGAAGCTTCCGCTCGCAGAGGCAGCACCTGTCTTTGCCAAGCACCTCAAGAAGTCGTCGACCGAGACCCAAAAGAAGGTCCTGGCGCGGGTCGAAGCTGCCCCGGAGCTGAAGAAGGCCAACTTCCTCGCGCCGCTTGTGAAGTCCAAGGACGCGGACCTAGCCTTCGGCGCCGCGGTTGAGCTTGCCAAGCGCAGCAACGCTGCTGGCAAGAAAATCCTCACCGACGCGGTCGCAGGCGAGGACGCCATCAAGAAGGGACGCGCCCTCGGCGCGTTGAGCGGCATTGCAACGAAGGACATGTTCGACGTGGCGCGGCCCATCCTAAAGGACCGCGCGTCCGACCTCGAGTCGCTGCTGTCGGCCTATGCCATCTTCGTCAAGGTCGGCTCCAAGAAGCTGCAGACACACCTCGAGGGCAAGCTCACTTCGACGGACGTGCAGCATCGCGCAGCTGCGATCCACTACATCGGTGATGTGAAAGGACGCGCCGCGCTCGATGACCTCTACGCGCCGATGGTGAGTGGTCCGACGCTCATTCGTGCAACCGCCGCGCGTTCAGTCGGTCGCCTGGCTCAGCGTGGCTCGATCACCAAGATTCAGGATGCTCTGGGCAACGAGCGGGAAAAAGAGGTCAAGCTCGCCCTGATCGAGGCGCTTGGCATGATCAAAGACGCGGATATCATCCCGGTTGTGCGCTTCTACGTGACCGACCGCGATGCCGACATCCGTGCTGCGTCGGTCAAGACCTTGGTGTCCGTCGCCCACGAACGAGCGGTCAAAGACCTGGAGCTCGTGATGCGCGATCGTGACCGCGAGCTCCGACGCATGGCGCTGCAGGCGCTGATGGACCTGGACTCCGACAAGCACCTGGTTGCTTTCGACAAGGCCCTCGGCTGGGCGCCCGCTGACTTCGTCTTGGACTTGGCGGAGGAAAAGAAGGAGCGCGTCCTCAAGCACGTCGAGGCGGCAATCGCCTCGTCACGCGAAGAGATGCGCTCTGCCGGTTTCGCCGCGCTCTCCTCGATGGGTAAGAGCACGCGAGCCGAGCAATACACGATGCTCGCCAAGACCTCCCGCCACCAAGCGCTTCGACTGGCCGCCATGAAAGAGCTGGTCGACCTTCAAGGGAAGCGAGCGACCGACGTGCTCAAGGAGCTCGCCGAAGACAAGGATCTGCGGATCAAGATCTCGGCGATCGAAGCACTCGGCAAGCTGGGCGACGCGAGCGCCCGGACGTTCCTGCTCGGCATGACCGACGATCCGAACGAATCGCTGCGGGTTGCGTCAGCAGCAGCACTCATGCGCCTCTAGGGCGGTCGCGAAAAATACACGATGCTCGCTGTGAGGTTGAGACTCACGGCCTGGATCGATAGCCTACTGTTCCGGTCGCGTGGTAGACCGGGCCCGCTCTCGAATCTCGCTGGAGGCCAGCTTGCGTAGCTCCCATCCGCTCTCAAAGATCGCACTCATCGGCGCAGCGTTTAGCCTCGCCGCTGTTGCGAGCTGCAACTATTCGCCGATCTCGGGGCTAGAGAAGTCGCTGACTATCCGCGTCGAGACCGGCTCTGGGACCAACGAAGCGATCAAAATCGATTTCCTTTGGGTCGTCGATAACTCGAGCTCCATGTGTGAGGAGCAGCTTGCCCTCACGCGCAGCTTCTCGGACTTCACCTCAACGCTCGGGTCGCTCTTTCAGCTCGACCCGCGGGTCGCCGTGACGACGCACGATGCCCAGTGCGCTGCCGACTCAAGCTCGGCACAAGGCGTGTTCAACCGCTGGCCCGCTGCACAGTTCCCGCCGCCGTGCCAGGAGCGGCGCATCTTCGAGTGTCTCGACGACAGCGACTGCGCGTCGGCTGGCTGCGATGAGTTCGGCGTCAACTGCGAGGCGGACTTCGGCGAGTGGACCTGCCGTGCACCGAGCTCCGCATCGTGCTTGACCAATCCGAACGGCACGAAGAACTCCCAGTGTGTTCGACGCTGCACCTCGGACTCCGAGTGCCAGCAAGCCTTCAGCGACCCGAGCTACGTGTGCCAGAAGCCGTCACAGACCCAGTCCGACTGGGGATGCATCCGACCGCCGGAGACGAGCGAGTGCCCCGCTGACATCCCTGCTGTGCTGACCGGCGACAACCTCGACCTCTTCGGCTGCTTGGCGACCGTCGGCGTGAACCAAGAGAAGTGCCTTAAGTACGAGCAGGGAATGCGCAGCGCGCTGCTGTCGCTCAAGCCCGATGCACGGCTGCAAAACGACGACCCACTGCTCTTCGACCAGCTCAAAGCGCAAGCCGAGACCTTCCTGCGCGACGATGCCTACCTCGTGGTCATCTTCATCTCCGACGAGGATGACTGCTCGGTTGCCTACGACCAGTCGATCCAAGAGGACGACTACGAGACCTGCGCGCTGCTCAAGACGACGGCCGAGGGCGGACCGCTGGTTCCCGTTTCGCACTACGTCAACATCTTCAAGTCGCTCAAGTCGGATCCGGGACGCGTCATTGTGGCGGCGATTGCTGGCGACAGCGTTGCGAGCGCACCTGCTGACGTCGAAGCGGACCGCGAGGCCTACATCGCCTCAAAGGGCGACCCGAAGACCTGCTACCATCAGTCCTACATCTGCCTGTCGGAGAACGGCAAAGCTGACTACGGACGGCGTTACCGCGAGCTGACCGACAGCTTCGGCCCCAACGGCGTGTTCGAAAACATCTGCAACAACGAAGGCATCCAGCCGGCGCTTGACCAGATTGCGTCGACCATCATCACCGTCCTCAACAAGATCTGCCTGCCGAAGGAGATCGAAGACGACCTCCGTGTGACACGCCAGACGGCCGACGGGACAGAGGCGGTGACAGAGGGCGACGGTCCCGACCAGTACAAGATCGTCGAAGGAGCCGAGGACTGCGCGCGCGATGGCGTGTTGCTGCCGGCCATCGCCTTCAACCGGGCTCCCGAGCCCGGTGAAGCCATCACGATCACCTACGAAGGTGAGCCGGGGCTGGACCTCTGAGAGAGCGCCTTGCACATCGTTGGCCTGCCGGTCGAACAGGCAGGCGGGCTCTCGTCGCCGTCGAGGAACTTCGCGACGCCACGGAAAGCCGTTGGCGCGGTGCTCTCGTGGCACTGGCTGCCTTGCCGCTCATCGTGACGGCCTGCAGCACTGCGCCCCCTGCCCCGACCGAACCCGCACGCTGGGCCACGCTTGAGGTGATCAACCGCGGCCAGGCCGAGCTTGACGTGTCGATCCGCGGTCGCGTCGAAGGCACGGTCCCTGGTCAGTCGAGAGCTCGTTTTCGTCGCTTGGTACCTGGCGACGTGCGCCTGGACGTCAGCGAGCCGTTGTCCGGCAAGCGCGTCACGAGCGACAGGCTCACGCTCGGCGCCTCCGAGCTCGACATCTGGGACCCGCTCGGCCCCAACGCAGGCCCGATGCCCGCAGAGCTGGGCCGAACGTCGGTGACGAACACGTCATTGCGGCCCGCAGCGGTGCGAATCGGCGACCGTCCGGCTCGAACGATTGCGCCGGGCGAGACGCTGATGTTCAACGACCTCGCCGTCGGGCCTCATAAGGGCTACGCCCAAACAGACGACGGTCGTGCGGTCACAGCGACGGTCACAGCGGCGCAGGGCTCGTCCGCGCCCACCTGGACGCTCGCATTCGGCGGCTCGCAGCTGACCGTCTTTAACGATAGCGCTGAAGCGGTCATCTTGACGATCGATGGGCAAGCCCGTGGCGTTGTCGAAGCGGGTAGTAGCTACGTGTCGCCAGAAGAGCGTGCCGGTGCCCACCTCGTCGAGGCGACCTCACGTCGGAGCCGCCGCCAGTACCAGACCTTGATCGAGCTCGGTGACGCACCGGCGGAGTGGCGTATCTCCAGCGGACAGGCGTCGCTCCTGGTCGTTAACAGGTCCGGTGAGCGCGTGACGCTTGCGGTCACGAACGGCGACGCGACCGGCGATCCGACGAGCGTGCGCAAGGGCAAGCGACACGTCATCGACCCGCTGCCGGTTGGCGTCGTGTCTGTGAGCGCTCAGGGAGAGTCCGGCGCGGTCTACACAACCCGCGTCGACCTAAGCTCCGGCCAGCAGGCAACCTGGACCATCCTGCCGCTCGAAGGCACGGTTCGTGTCGACAATCACACCGACCACCGGCTGGCGCTCTACCTGGATCGTCGGCCAGTCGGCGAGGTCGAAGCCCAGTCCACGGGCCTCATCCGGCGGGTACCCACCCGGCCGTTCCAGCTAGAGGCCGTTGACCGGACCGGGCGCTTTCGCTTCACCGACAAGCTCGACCTGAGCGCGGCAGGCTCGACAACCTGGACCATCGTTGCCGACACGGGCGCTGTGACCATCAACAACGAACGCCCTGAACCCGTCGAGGTCTACGTCGACGCCGTGCGGCTTGGCGATGTCGCAAGCGACAGCTCGCTGACGTTCACCGGCATTGCAACCGGCCCGCGGCTTGTTGAAGCGGTCGGCGGAAAGTCCAACCAGGTCTTGCGAAACAAGGTCGACGTCGTCGAGCGCGACGCAGCGCTTGTGACGCTCACGAACCCGACGGGCTGGCTGACGGTGGTCAACAAGACGGACGGGCCGATCCGAGCGACCGGGCTTCTGGAAGGACAGCTTGCGAGTCTCGGCGTTGCAAGCACGAAGCGGTACCTCGTTCCGGTCGGCACGCGAACCATCCTCTTTGTGGATTTGACCACGGGAACCGCTCACAAGCGGGAGTTCACGGTCGAACCTGGCGCAGAGCTTGAGTGGACCATCAAGGCGCGCCGAGGTGTCGTCGTGGTGTGGAATCGCTTGGACGAAGACCTCGCGCTCACGATCGACGACGACTCTGCAGGCGTGCTTGGGCGCGGCAAGTCGCGCGCACTCGACGACTTGAGTCACGGCGCTCACAAGCTGCAAGCAGTCGGGCTCAAGACCGAGCGCGTGTTCACCAACCACATCATGATTGTGGGGGACGAGCCCTTGGCGTGGACGCTCGACACGACGCCTGGGCGGCTGGTGCTCAACAATGCCACCCACGAGCGGGTCTCGATCGACATCGACAGTCGCCCCTACGGCATGGTGGAGCCGGAGTCTGGCAGAATCTTTGCGAACGTTTGGCCAGGCACCCACGTTGTCACGGTCACTGGCACGGTCAGCGGCAAGGCACGGGACTTCAAGGTCAATGTCGATAGCGCGCAGGACGAACTCTTGACCGTCGAGCCCATGATGGGCGTGGTTGTCGTCGACAACCGTGCTCGCCAAGAGCTGCTTGTGCGGGTGGATGGCGACGAGATCGCGCGTATCGACGCCGGCGTCGCGTCGACCCAGCTGCCTGTGGCAGCCGGGTCTCGGTTCGTTCAGATCGAGCGCGTCGGCCACGGCGATCCCAAGGGCTTCCAGCTCGATGTCCAAGCGGGTCATGCCATCCACCTACCGATCGACCGACCAACCGTCCGCCTTGTCGTCGCGAATCGAACGGCAAGCTCGCTGACGATTCGGCGGGGGGACCGTCCGCTTGGCACCATCCCCGCCGGTGCGAGCGCAACCTACGAGGGCCTGGCGCCAGGCGAGAGCGTGCTGTCGGCCAGACGGGAAGCTGGCGGTGCTGTGACCCACCTCGAGACCCGAGTGCTTCGTGCTGGTGATACAGCGACCTGGCTGCTCAACGAAGCGGTCGCGAACTGACGGCGCGCAAGACGGCGTTCGGCCGTAGCGCAACAACGGGCTGACGACCGCAATATCCGGGGCAAAGGGACGCTAATCGTGTCCAAGCTGCGTTCGATTGCACATGGCGCTTGACCATCCAGGCCAAGGGCTTACGTTCCGGTTCGCCGCGCCGTACCACGCGCGGATTTATCGCGGACGCACCTCCGAGTGCCGCAAACCCCGTTCGCATCTTTGCGCATTCGCGGCCCGGATCCGTCCCTGTACACGCAAGTAGGAGCTACCTCGATGGGTAAGATCATCGGAATCGACCTCGGAACCACCAACTCGGTTGTCGCCGTCATGGAAGGCGGAGAGCCTCAGGTCATCACAAACGAAGAAGGCGCACGAACGACCCCGTCGGTCGTCGCCTTTGACGACAAGGGCCAGAACCTCGTCGGTCAGATCGCGCGCCGGCAGGCTGTTGTGAATCCGACCCGGACGCTCTACTCGGTCAAGCGGCTGATTGGACATCGCTACGACGAGGTTGCCAGTGAGCTAGACCGACTGCCCTACACGGTCGTCAAGGCAGCCAACGGTGACGCGCAGATCGAAGTCGACGGCAAGACGTATTCTCCGCCGGAGATCTCGGCGAAGGTCTTGGCGAAGCTGAAGCGGGCCGCTGAGAACTACCTGGGCGAGACCATCACCGAAGCGGTCATCACGGTCCCTGCGTACTTCAACGACAGCCAGCGTCAGGCCACCCGCGACGCCGGACGGATCGCAGGTCTCGACGTCAAGCGCATCATCAACGAGCCGACGGCCGCCGCGCTCGCCTACGGTCTCGACAAAGAGAAGGCCGAGATCGTCGCTGTCTACGACTTCGGCGGCGGAACGTTCGACGTGTCGATCCTCGAGGTCGGCGACGGCCTGGTCGAAGTAAAGGCGACGGCAGGCGACTCCCACCTCGGCGGCGACGACGTCGACAACGTCATCGTCGACTGGCTCGTCACCGAGTTCAAGAGCGACCAGGGCATCGACCTCAAGCAAGACAAGATGGCTCTTCAGCGCCTTCACGAGGCGTCGGAGAAGGCCAAGATTGAGCTGTCGGCAGCCGTTGAGACCGAGATCAACCTCCCGTTCATCTCGCACGACCCGCAGACAGGCCCCAAGCACCTCGTCGTGAAGCTGAGCCGCGCGAAGCTCGAGAGCCTCGCCGACGACGTCTTCAAGAAGACGATTGGACCGTGCAAGCGCGCCCTTGAAGACGCGGGCATGACCGCAAGCAAGATCGATGAGGTGCTGCTCGTCGGTGGCTCGACGCGGATCCCGCGAGTCCAGGCGCTTGTGAAGGAGTTCTTCGGCAAGGAGCCGAACCGGACCGTTAACCCCGACGAAGTCGTCGCACTCGGCGCGGCCGTCCAGGGCGGCGTGTTGGCTGGCGACGTCACCGACGTGCTGCTGCTCGACGTGACTCCGCTGTCGCTTGGTATCGAGACCCAGGGTGGCGTCATGACGCCACTCATCCAGCGCAACACGACCATTCCAGCACGGAAGTCGCAGATCTTCTCGACGGCCGAGAACAACCAGCCCGCAGTGACCGTCCATGTGCTCCAGGGCGAGCGCAAGATGGCCGCAGACAACCGCACGCTGGGGCAGTTCAACCTCGATGGTATCCCCGCTGCGCCGCGCGGCGTGCCGCAGATCGAGGTGACGTTCGACATCGACGCCAACGGCATCGTGAACGTGTCCGCCAAGGACAAGGCGACCAACCGTGAGCAGTCGGTGCAGATCACGGCCTCGAGCGGTCTGAGCCCAGAGGAAGTCGAAGAGCTCGTCAAGCAAGCAGAAGCGTCTGCTAAGGATGACGAGGAGAAGCTTGAGCTGGCGACGTTGCGAAACACCCTCGACACGATGGTCTACCAGGTCGACAAGCAGCTCACAGAGCTCGGCGATAAGGTTGAGGAAGCCGATCGCGCCTCGCTCCAAGAAGCCATCGCTGGTGCGCGCGCCGCGCTGGAAGGTGGTGACAAGGCAGCACTTGAGGCCGCGAAGGCAGACCTCGAGCAGCGGGCTCACAAGCTGGCCGAGCAGGTCTACAAGGCAGCTGGTGCCGGCGCTGAGGGCGCTGCTGACCCTGGCGCAGCCCAAGCCGATGCTGGCGACAACAGCGACGACGGCGACGTCATCGATGCAGAGTTCGACGCGACCTAGCGCCGCGGAGACGCAAAACAGCAACGGGGACCAGCGACTGCTGGTCCCCGTTTGTGCTTTTTGAGCGTGTCACTCGCGGGGAGGCCTTAAGGCCGCTTGCGACGCTTCGACCGGACCAACGCCGCCCGCAGCCAGGCCGGGCGGCTGTCTGCAGCTTGCGGCAGGGGCCCTTTTGAAGGCATAACGCGGCAACGACGGAGGACAGCATGGCCGAAGAGCGACGATTCAAGACCTACGAAGAGTTCTGGCCCTACTACGTTGCGGAGCATCGTGACCCAACGAGCCGACGGCTCCATTTTGTCGGCACGACGCTCGTTATGGGCATCGGCGTGGCGGGCTTTGCAGCCCCCATCCTCTGGGCAGCAATGCCGGTGGCAGGCTATGGCTTTGCTTGGGTCGGCCACTTCTTCTTTGAGAAGAACCGTCCGGCAACGTTTACGTACCCAGCGTGGTCGCTTCGCGCCGACTTTCGGATGTGGCGCAAGATCGTCCTCGGTCAGATGGACGAAGAGCTAGCGCGGGCCGATCGGCTCTTCCCGCGTGACGGCGCCGCAGCCGTCGCCTAGCGAGCCCAAGGTTTCCGCGTTGACGCCGAGGATCGCGTCGATGCGAGCCAGCTCAACCGTCGCCAAAGCCGCCACGTGCGAGCCACGCAGCGATCTCCTCAAGCTCGTCGCCGAGCACCCGGTCGCCTTCCACGAAAGGCGCGACGCCTCGAAGCTTTGCGTGAGCGGCAGCTACGCCATCGCCGGGTCGTAGGCCTCGCAGGTCAACCCCGTGAGCGGCGACAAGCGTCTCAACCGCCAGCACGCGTAGACAACACCCCATAACGAGCTCTAGCAGGCGGGCAGCGGTCATTCCCATCGACACGTGGTCTTCACGATCGGCGGACGTCGGAATCGAGTCGACGCTGGCTGGATAGGCGAGCGACTTGGCTTCGCTCACCAGCGATGCTGCTGTGACTTGCGCCATCATGAAGCCGGAGTGAAGTCCGCTGGATGCGGCCAGAAACGCCGGCAACCCGCGGTTGAGGTGCGGGTCCACGAGCTGGGCAACCCGCCGCTCGCTGATCGAGGCGAGGTCGACCAGTCCGATCTTCATGACGTCGAGGGCCTGGGCGACCGGCTGACCATGAAAGTTCCCGCCCGACTGCACGCGGCCGTCGGCGAGGACGAGCGGGTTGTCAGTGACCGAGTTGATCTCAACCTCAAGCACGCTACGGGCGTAGCGAACCGCGTCACGTGCGGCCCCGTGGACCTGCGGCATGCACCGGAGGCTGTAGGCGTCTTGCACTTCCGAGCAATCCGCATGGCTGTCGACGACTCGGCTGTTAGCGAGCAATGCGCGCAAGCGAGCCGCCGATGCCTTCGCGCCTGGATGCGGCCGGGCGGCAATGATCGCGTCATCGAAGGGTCGCGGCGACCCCAACAAGGCTTCGAGGCTCATGGCGCCAGCGACGTCGGCAGCGTCGAGGAGGGTCTCGGCCCGCTCGAGAGCCAGCACACCAATCGCGAGCATGCCCTGGGTTCCGTTGATGAGACTGAGGCCCTCTTTCGGCTCGAGCACCAGCGGCTCAAGCCCGGCACGTGCCAGCGCCTCGCCGCCTGGCAGCACCTCCCCACGATAGCGCGCCCGGCCTTCACCGATCCAGACGAGCGCCATATGAGCAAGAGGCGCCAAGTCACCACATGCTCCCACCGAGCCTTGTTGCGGCACGACGGGAACAACACCGGCGTTGAGCGCGCTGAGGATCAGCTCTACCACGTGAGGCCTAGCCCCAGAGTGCCCGAGCGCAAGCACCTGCGCCCGAAGGAGCATCATCGCGCGAACGACCTCGTCGGCGAGCGGCTCTCCAACTCCCGCTGCATGAGAACGCACCAGGTTGAGCTGGAGCGTGGCCAAGTCCTCGGTCGCAACCCGAACCTCAGCAAGGGCGCCGAAGCCCGTGTTGACCCCATAGGTCGCCGGCCCGTCGGATGCGAGCTTTGAGGCCACCACCGCATTGGCGCGCGTCATCGCCGACCGGCCGAGGTCGCTCAACGTCGCCTCTGCCGCCCCACGCGCTACCGCGACAACGTTAGCAATGGTGAGGGTCTCACCAACAAGAACCGGTGTCGTCATCGTACGTCCCCTTTTTGCCCGCAAGCGCAGAGTCTATACATCAACGAACAGGACCGCGCATGTGGCCGAGGCTCATGCGAGTTCGTCGGTCCGGACGCGCTTCGGGAGCCGTTGCGCTTCGGCTGTTGCCGACCGCCGCCGATTGCAAGCAGTGCGGTCAGGTGAGATACACAAAACCAGCGCGGACAACGGCTCCTCGGCAGACCGTAGGCCCGCTCTCCAACCCACTACCCCACGAGCTTGTCATGCACAGAGTTGGCGTTATCGGCGGCGATGGCATTGGGCCGGAGGTCATCACGTTTGCCGTGAGCGCCTTGGAACGCGCTGCGCCTGGCGCGTTCGAGTTTGACCTGTTGCCGTACTCGTCTGCCTACACCGCACAACATGGGCGGTCGCTCCCAGCCGGAGAGTTCGCCCGGTGGCGCAGCGCCTACGACGCCATTCTTTTCGGCGCATGCGGCGACCCGGCTTACCCAGGCTCTAGCTTTGGACGCGACGTGCTGTTGGGGGCCAGGACCAACCTCGACCTCTATGCCAACATTCGGCCGCTTCGCTCGTTCGACCACCGCGTGAGTCCGCTCAAGAGTGATGAGAACGTTGATCTTGTGATCGTCCGCGAGAACACAGAAGGCGCGTACGTCGACCAAGGCGCATGGACCGACAAAGGGACACCACAGGAACAAGCGCACGACACAATCTTGGCAACCCGCAGCAAGACTGAGCGGGTCATTCGCCGAGCCTTCGAGCTCGCCTCCTCCCGCCTACGCCGTGAGGTGTGCTTGGTGTCTAAGCACAACGCCATTCGATACTCGCACGGGCTCTGGCGCGAGGCGTTTTGGCACATTGCCCCAGAGTATCCGGACATTTCAGCACGCGAGCTGCTGGCGGACGCCGCAGCGATGCGCTTCGTTCAGGCGCCGGAGGCTTTCGACGTCGTCGTCTGCGAGAACTTCGTGGGCGACATCCTCAGCGATCTCGGTGCGGCCCTCATCGGTGGCCTCGGCCTCGCCCCGAGCGCGAACCTCGGCGACGGAAGCCTCGGACTCTTTGAGCCCGTCCACGGATCAGCGCCGGATATCGCCGGCACAGGCCACGCAAACCCACTTGCGGCCATCTTGACGGCGGCCATGCTGGCACATCACGTCGGTGAGCACGACGCGGCCCGTCGCGTCTCAGACGCGGTCTACGAAGTCGCAAAGTCTGGACCTAAGACACCGGATCTTAACGGCAAGTCCTCGACGCAGGCAGTGACAGGCGCGGTGCTGGCACGTCTCGGATAGGCTGCCGGTGCTTTTACTTCTTGCCGCAACCCGCTATGCTGAGTTCCCGTGCAACTCTAACCCGCCGCTCTCCGCCGTGGCTCCACATGCAACCCTCCAACACGCACATTGTGGTGGTCGGCGCCAAGCGAACTCCTTTCGGGGCGTTCGGTGGTGCTCTTAAGACCCTCACCGCGACCGATCTAGGCGTCGAGGCCTCGAACGCGGTCCTGAAGGCGACTGGCGTCCCCGCTGCGGACATCGACCACGTCGTGTTCGGCAACGTGATTCAGTCGAGTCCTGACGCGATCTACCTCTCGCGGCACATCGGCTTGAAGGCTGGCGTCCCTCAAGCCGCGCCGGCCCTCACGGTCAACCGGCTCTGCGGCTCAGGCTTTCAATCGGTTGTGAGCGGCGCTCTTGAGATCATGAGCGGTCATGCCCAGGTCGTGCTCTGCGGCGGCACCGAGTCGATGAGCCAAGCGCCCCACGTCCTCTGGAACGCGCGCTTCGGAATTCGCTACGGCAAAGCGCCCATGTCGGACTTTCTCAGCGACTCGCTGACCGACTCCTACACCGGCACGCCGATGGCAGAGACTGCCGAAAAACTCGCCGTGCAGTACGACATCAGCCGCGAGGAGAGCGACGCCTACGCAGCGCTCTCGCAGTCACGCTTCGCGGACGCCCAGTCGAGTGGCAGGCTCGCCGATGAGCTGTCGTCCGTCACGATTGCCCACCGCAAGGGCGACATTGTCGTAGCCTCCGATGAGCACAACCGGCCATCGACCACCGCAGAGTCCCTCGCGCGCTTGCGGCCAGCTTTCAGAGCCGACGGGACCGTGACGGCAGGCAACGCGTCTGGAATCAATGACGGTGCTGGAGCGATCCTCATCGCGTCTGAGGCGGTCGCACGGGAAAAGGGCTGGCCCATCCTGGCTCGCTTGCGCTCGTGGGGCGTGTCCGGATGCGATCCAACCATCATGGGTATCGGCCCTGTGCCGGCGATCCAGCGGGCTCTCGCTGCCGCGAAGCTGACGCTCGATGACATGAGCATCGTCGAGGTCAACGAAGCATTCGCCGCGCAATACATCGCCGTTGAGCGCGCTCTTGGCCTCGACCGTGCCAAGACCAACGTGAACGGCGGGGCCATTGCCGTGGGCCACCCTCTTGGTGCGACCGGTGCTCGGATCACCGCAACGACTGTGCACGAACTCCGGCGTCGAGGCGGGCAGTTCGGTGTCGCGTCGGCCTGCATCGGCGGCGGACAAGGCATCGCGCTGGTCCTTGAGGCGGTGGCGTCATGAGCCATTCGCCGAGAGATCTTCTCTATCGATGGAACGAGCAGGCTGCTCCGAGCTCAGCACGCAAGGCGCCGCGTCTTCTCGACGAGACCCTACGCGATGGTCTCCAGTCGCCGAGCGCGATCGACCCGCCCGTTGCGAGCAAAAAGGCCCTCATCAACCTGATGGCTCGTCTCGGTGTCGATGCGGTGGATATCGGGCTCCCTGGCGCAAGCGACCGCGCCCGCCGCGAGTGTCAGGCGATCGCCAAGCACATCGAAGAATCCGGCTTCGACCTGACGATCGCCTGTGCAGCGCGCACACACCCCAACGATATCGACGCGGTTATCGAGGTGAGTCGGGCGACGAATCGGAACGTCGAGGTGCTCACGTTCCTCGCGTCGAGTCCGATCCGACTGTACTCGTCGGACTGGTCCATCACCGACCTTGAGCAGCGCGTTGCTAGCTCGGTCAAGCGCGCTCTTCGGGCCGGGCTCACAGTCTCGTTCGTGACCGAAGACACCACCCGCTCCAAGCCGGAGACGCTCGAGCGCCTCTTCAAGGCCGCCCTCAACGAGGGCGCGACCGGCTTGGTGTTGTGCGACACCGTCGGATACGCGACGCCGGACGGCGTTCGCAGCCTCGTCGGTTGGACACGTGAGCTGTGCGACAAGCTTGGCATCGAGGTGACCCTCGACTGGCATGGCCACAACGACCGAGGGCTCGCGGTCGTCAACTCGCTGACGGCGCTCCGAGCCGGCTGTGACCGGATCCACGGAACAGCCCTCGGCATCGGCGAGCGTGTTGGCAATGCCGCGCTCGACCAGCTCTGGGTCAATCTCTTCCTCGACGACTACCCGGTGGGCGACCCCAAGGCGCTCACGAGCTACGTCGCGCTGGCCGCGGCGACCCTCGGCATGTCGATCCCGCCGAACTACCCGGTGTTTGGCACGGACGCATTCCGCACCGCGACCGGCGTTCACGCCGCCGCAATCGTTCACGCCCGAAGAAAGGACCGACGCCGCACGAGCGGCGTCGAGATGGAGTCAACGCCATGAACGAGTTCACTCTTGAGGACCTCATCTACTCGTCGGTGCCTGCCCGCGCATTTGGGTTCGAGCAGCGCATTGTCGTCGGCCCAATGTCGGGTGAGTCGAACGTACGGGCGTGGCTCGAAGAGCACGGGTTCCGGCCGACGACCGGACTCGTTGCATCGGTGCTTGCCGCGGCAAAGGCCTCGCGCCGGGTCCTGACAACGCGCGAGGTGATGGCGACCGTGCAGACGACGAGCAACCTCTTCGTGGACGCGTAGGCGCTCCGCCAGTTCTGCAACATGCGGCTCATTGAGTCGCGCATGGCTAAGCAGTACCAGCATCCGAGCTGCCGCTGCCCTGCCCTCGTCAGCCTGAGGTGCGGTGACGCGGCGCAGACCGCGACGGCCAGTACGCGCTGGCGAAGTTTTCTTGGCAGCCGCATCGAGCCGTTTGAAAGGCCGCAGATTGCTGCTACGGTCCGCCGCACCCAACGCAGGAGTGGACGACCGTGGCTGATGACAGCAACCGAATCCGAGACGAACGCCTTGCAAAGCTCGCGACGCTCCGAGAGCAAGGGCTTAACCCGTTTGCCAACGACTTCACGCCAAGCGTGACGTGCGCCGACGTCGTCGCAGCGGCTGCCGAAGGCGATGGCCCGCCGGACATGAACGCGATCGCCGAGGACGCGACCACGTTCAAGGTGGCTGGCCGCGTGATGGCGCGCAACAACATGGGCAAAGCGATGTTCCTGCGCGTGCGCGATCGCTCCGTCGGCGTCGAAGAAGACGGCGTCCAGAACCTCCAGGTCTACATTCGCCGCGACAACGTCGGCGAAGAGGCATACGCCGTCCTCAAAAAGCTCGTCGATATCGGCGACTTGATCGGCGTTGAAGGCCCGATGTTCAAGACGCGCACGGGCGAGACCACGATCATGGCGGGTGAGGCTCGCCTGCTCACAAAGTCGATACGCCCGTTGCCAGAGAAGTTTCACGGCCTCAGCGACGTTGAGACACGCTACCGCCAGCGCTACGTGGACCTCATCGTCAATCCCGGCGTCCGCTCGGTCTTCCGCCAGCGCGCAGAGGTCATCGCGCACATCCGCGAGACCCTCAACAGTCGAGACTTCGTCGAGGTCGAGACCCCGATGATGCACCCGATTCCAGGGGGCGCGACCGCACGTCCGTTCGAGACGTTCCACAACGCGCTTCAGATGCCGCTCTTCTTGCGAATCGCGCCGGAACTCTACCTCAAGCGCTTGCTTGTCGGCGGCTTCGAGCGCGTGTTCGAGATCAACCGTAGCTTTCGCAACGAGGGAGTGAGCCCCAAGCACAACCCCGAGTTCACGATGCTTGAGTTCTACCAAGCGTACGCGACCTACGAGGACCTCATCACGCTGACTGAGGAGATGCTTGCGGGGATCGCCAAGCGTCTCAACGGCAGTGAGGACACGACGCGCCCCTTCGGCGACCATGTCATCGACTACAAGGCCCCCTTCGCGCGCATGACCGTCCAGGAGAGCCTCGTTCAAGTCGGCGGACTCAGCGACGCTGACGTCGCGGACCTAGAGAGCCTGCGTGCCGCATTCGACGCCCGCGACCTTGGCTACGATGAGGCGCTGCCCTTCGGCCTGCTGCTGATGCACGGGTTTGATGTCCTGGTCGAGCACCAGCTCATCCAGCCAACCTTCATCACGCAGTTTCCAGTCGAAGCGTCCCCCCTCGCCCGCCGCAACGAAGCCGCACCAGACTTCACCGACCGCTTCGAGCTCTTCGCGGCCGGGGCGGAGATTGCCAACGCGTTCAGCGAGCTCAACGACCCCATCGACCAGAAAGAGCGCTTCCAGGCTCAGGTCGACGCGCGGGACGCCGGCGATGATGAAGCGATGTTTATGGATCACGACTACATCCGCGCACTTGAGTACGGCATGCCGCCCGCCGCTGGCGAAGGGATCGGCATCGATCGCGTGACGATGTTGATGACGAACCAGCAGAGCATTCGGGAAGTCATCTTCTTCCCCCACATGCGGCCTGAGCAAGCGTAGCACTCGATGAAGCGCGCCCTATGGATCTGGGCCGGCGTCAGCGCCGTGCTGTTGGCGTTCTTCTTTAGCACGTCAGGCGTCAGCCCCGAGACCCGCTACTACGCCGACACGAGCGCTGTGCTCTTTTTGGTGATTCTCGTCGTCGTCGCTGTGGCGAGCCTGATCACCTATGTGATCGTCCGACTCCTCAACAACCGTGTCGGGGACCGCCTGGCAGCGAAGCGCCTACCGCGCTTTATCGGCTGGAACCTTTTGCGCAGCCACAAGCTGCGCCCGACGGTGTGGTCGCGCATCAGGCAGCGGTTCGCCGACGCTGGCCGCAAGCCGCTCGGACCGAAGCTAGCGCGTGCGGCCCTGGGCGTGGCGCTGGTTGCCGCAGCGCTTCTAATCGAGCGCCCGCAGGTCTTTAACGCCATCGCAGACGCAGCCAACCCAATCTCCGCGCGGGTGGTGCAGCTCGTCTTGCTCGGCTTCGGCGGGCTGCTCGTGGCTTCAGCCATCACCACGGTGGTCGCGGGCATCGCCCACCGCGGCGGCGGTCGAGCGCCGGCGCTCCTGCGATTCAAGCCGAAGAGCGCGGTGACTGTGCCGACCTTCATCAGCATCGTCGGCGTCGCGATCGGCGTGTGGGCTCTCATCGTCGTGCTCGGCGTCATGCAGGGCCTACAGGGCGGCCTGCGCGACCGCATTCTTAGCACCGACGCGCACATCGTCGTGGAACCCGAGAACGCCGACGGCGTGCTCGACGCCCCACTGCATCTTGAGACTCAGCTCCGAGCGATCGACGGCGTCGTCGAAGCACACGCGTTCATTCATGGCGAGGTCATGGCATCGACGCCGACGGGCATCGCGGTAAACGTCGTCATCAAAGGAATGGACGAGGACGCGCTCCAGAACTCGCTCCAGCTCAAGGATATGATGGTCTCCGGCGGCGCGGAATGGGTGCGTCGGCCGGAGGGTTTGATACCCGACCGCCAACGGTATCCGCTCGGCGGCGGTCGGGAGCAAGACGATGAGGGTAGTGAGAGGGAGAAGCTCGTCCCCCGTGCGAAGCAGTCGATCGATCTGCTTCCCGGCTTGCTCATCGGTGCAGAGCTTGGCCGCAGCCTGCACGCCAACGTCGGCGACGAGGTTCAGCTCATCATCCCCGATGGCGACGTTGGGCCCACGGGCTTGCGGCCAAAGCTCCGGTCGTTTCGCGTCGCCGGGATCTTCCGCACGGGGATGTACGAGTTCGACCAGAAGCGCGGCTACATCGCTCTTGACGAGGCTCAGCGCTTCTTCAACTACGGGCCGGACCTCAACCGGCTCGAAGCCCGTATCGCCAACGTCGACGAGACCGACCGCATCATGGCCCAGCTCAACGGCGTCATCGACGGCGGCGAAGAGCCCGCGCGCATGGTTGCATCCGATTGGCGAGCACGAAACCGGACCCTCTTTTCCGCGCTTGAGCTCGAGCGGGTCATCATCTTTGTCCTGCTGGTCTTCATCATCTTCGTGTCGAGCCTCCTCATCGTCAGCTCCCTCGTGATGCTGGTCGTCGAGAAGGTCAGGGACATCGCCCTGCTCAAGGCGCTTGGCGCCAGTGACAAGAGCGTGGTCAGGGCATTCATCGTGATCGGCAGCTTCATCGGCGTCATGGGGGCCCTTGCCGGCACCACCCTCGGGGTGGTCACCTGCAAGGTCCTCGTCTGGAAAGGGCTGCAGCCACCCGACGTCTTCTACATCGAGAAGCTGCCGGTGGAGATCGAGCCGTTTCAGATCACGCTGATCGCTGTCTCGGCAATCGCTATCTGCTTGATCGCGACCATCTACCCGTCGATGCAGGCCGCAAAACTAAGCCCGTCGGAGGGACTCCATGGCTGATGGACCACTGCTTGAGTGCCGGGGGATCTCCAAGACCTTCCAGGTCCCGGGCCGCGGCGACGGCACGCGTGAGATCGAAGTGCTGCGCTCGATCGACCTCACCATCGAGCGCGGGGAGATGGTCTCGATCGTCGGACAATCGGGCGTCGGCAAGTCGACGCTGCTTCACATCCTGGGGACGCTCGATGTCCCGACGGCGGGTGGGCTGCACTACTCCGGTGAGGACGTCTTTGGCTTCTCCAAGACGAAGCTTGCCAGCTTCCGTAACCGCAACATTGGCTTTGTGTTTCAGTTCCACCACCTGCTTCCTGAGTTCTCCGCCCTCGAAAACGTCATGCTGCCCCAGCTTATCGCTGGGAAGTCCCAAAAAGCGGCGAGCGACGTAGCTGCCGCGCACCTCGACATGGTCGGGCTCACGAGCCGAGCCAGCCACAAGCCGGGAGAGCTTTCCGGTGGCGAGGCCCAGCGGGTCGCGATCGCGCGTGCCCTCGTGATGGAGCCGGACGTAGTGTTCGCCGATGAGCCCACGGGGAACCTAGACACAAAGACTTCCGATGAGATACACGGTCTCCTCGTCGAGCTAAACGCGCGGCTGAGGACGGCGTTTGTCGTCGTGACCCACAACGTGAGGCTGGCTTGGCTGCTCGACCGGCACCTGTTGTTAGAAGCTGGGGATGTCCGAGAGTTGAACGACGACGAAGCACCCGAAGAGTTTCTCCCGAAGCGCGGCGGCGATAACCGATGACCCTTGCAGCTCGACGAATTGCATGCGCCACGCTTGCGCTGGTCGCCCTCGGCATGGTCGCCCCTCAGCTCGGCGCCCAGTCGCCCCCACCGCTGGGTCAGTCGAAGGACCCGCTTGCCCCCTTCATGATCCGCACCAATCCCCCGGTGGTGCGGGGCGTTGAGATCGTGGGTCTTCAGCGCATCGATCGCGCAGGGGTCCGCTCCAAGATCTACACGCAGATCGGGCGCCCGCTCGACCAGTCCCGCCTTAGCGAGGACATCAAGCGCGTCTACGCGATGAACTTCTTCGAAGACATCCAGGTCGCGGAGAAGCCTGCTGCCGACGGTGGCATCACCCTCGTGTTCCGTGTCATCGAGCGCCCCACCGTCGTGACCATCGACCTCGACGTCGACGGCACCGCCGTCGACGAGTCCGACATCAAGGGCGTCATCGACCTCAAGCGCTTCTCGATCCTAGATGAAGCGCGGATCCGCTTTAACCTGAGCAAGATCGAGGACCTCTACACGGAAGAAGGCCACTTCCTCGTCGACTCCGACTACCGACTCACCCCAGAGGCGAACAATGGCGTCCGGGTGACCCTCATTGTGCGCGAGGGCAAGAAAGTCGAGGTCAACCAGGTTGAGATCATCGGCAACAAGAACGTCGACGCGGAAGACATCAAGGACGTCCTGGCCACGCGCGAAGGTGGCTACTTCTCGTTTCTTTCGCAGTCGGGCGAGTTCAAGCGTGAGCTCTTCGAAAAAGACATTCAGCGAATCCAGTACTTCTACCTAACGAAGGGCTTCGTTCAGGTCCGTGTCGATGACCCGATCGTGACGCTGTCGCCAGACAAGCGCTCGATGTCGATCGCGATTCGCGTCAACGAGGGCCCTCGCTTCAACACGGGTGAGCTCGACATCACCATGGAGGATGGGGACTGGGTCGTTGAAAAAGAGGAGCTGCTCGAGAAGCTCACGCTCAAGCCGGGCGAGCGCTTCGACTACAGCGTCATGCAGCTCGACGTGGACCGCATCTCAAGCGCCTACAAAGATCGGGGCTACGCCAACGCGACCGTCAGCACCGAGCCAAAGGTCGACCCCAACGGGCGCACCTTTGGCGTGGTCTTCCGCGTTCAGAAAGGCGACCCCGTCTACATCCGGCGCATCGAGATCCTTGGCAACCGCACCACGCGGGACAAGGTCATCCGGCGTCAGATGAAGATCGATGAGGGCCAGCTCTACAGCGGCAAGAAGATTCGCCGCTCGCGGCAGCGCATCGGCGTGCTTGGCTTCTTCGACGGCGTCGAGATCACCCCGCGACCCACGCGCCGCCCCGACCGCATCGACCTGCTCGTGAAGGTGCGCGAGAAGCAGACCGGCACGTTCCAGGTGGGTGCCGGCTACTCGAGCCTCGACTCGTTCATCCTCACGGCCCAGGTCTCCAAAGAAAACTTCCTTGGCCGCGGGCAGACGCTCTCCGCGCAGCTCACGCTCAGCGCCGTCCGCCAGCTCTACTCGGTGAGCTTCTTTGAGCCCTACTTCTTCGACACGCCGCTGACGTTCGCGTTCGACCTGTTCAACTTCCAGGAAGACTTCGTCGACTTCACGCGCCTACGGACCGGCGGCAACATCTCGCTCGGCTACCGCCTGACCGATGACCTGTCGTTTTCGCTGACGTACACCCTTGAGGACGTCGACGCGACGCTGCGACGCACGGACATCGACATCAAGAAGCTACGCCAAGAGGGGCTCACAAGCTCGCTGCGTGGCACGCTGGCCTACGACACCCGGGACAACCGCCTCTTCCCAACGACGGGCCAGTACTCGACGCTGTCGCTGGAGTGGGCCTCCGAGCTCATCGGCAGCGAAAACGACTTCGTCCGCGTGATTGGACGGACGCGCTGGTACTTCCCGCTCTTCTGGAAGTTCGTGCTGCGACTCAACGGAACGGCCGGCTGGGTGTCATCGCCTGAAGGCGAACCTGTGCCCCTCTTCGAGCGCTTCTTTGTCGGCGGCATCTTCACGGTCCGCGGGTTTGACCGCAACAGCATCGGCGAAGAACTCTACCTCACAAGCCAGCCTGACGGCTCCCTAGGTGCCATCAACATCGGTGGCGACAAAGAGTTCGTCTTTAACGCCGAGATTGAGTTCCCCATCTTCGAGGAAGTTCAGATTCGCGGCGTGCTCTTCTTCGACGCAGGCAACGCGTGGGGCCAGACCGAGGCCCTCGACCCGTTTGACCTGCGCACGTCGCTCGGCTTCGGCTTCCGCTGGAACAGCCCCGTTGGACCGCTGCGCTTCGAGTGGGGTTTCCCCATCGACCCGCAGGAGGGCGAAGAGCCCATGGTCTTCGAGTTCACGATCGGCAACTCCTTCTAGCGTCCCGAGTTGCCCCTTGGACACGCGCGAGCGGTCTGCCTGAAACGACTCTCCCCGGAGAGAGGCAGGCGCGGCCGCTCCGCGACTTCCGCCCGTCAGCTGGCGCAAGACATCCGTGCACAGCGCCAGGCTGCGCCGCGTTGAGCCGCACGAGCCACGCACCCAGACCGGCTTGTGTAACCCATCGACACGGAAAGAACTTCCGCGGCCACGCATGCCTCGACGTGCCAGTCGGTCGTGTTGGCCGCGCCACGAAGGAATGCCCACACGAGACGGGTGGTTGACACCCCCAACGACCGGCGTTATTCGACCGGCCCCGAACTCAGGAGACCCTCATGCGACGCGCTTCCATCCTTCTACTCTCGTTTGCTTTCTTGCTTCTGAGCGGCGCGTCCGCGTCGGCTGCTGACTTCAAGGTCGGCGTCATCGACGTGGAGTACGTCATCGTGAAGTCCAAGAAGGGAATGGCCGCCAAGAAAAAGCTCAAGACCGAGTTCGAGAAGCGTCAGCGCGACCTCGACGGCAAGCAGAAAGAGCTGCTTGAGATGAAGAAGCAGCTGGAGAACCCCAGCGACATGATGCCGCAGGACAAAAAGCGCGCCATGGCTGTCCAGTACCAGCAGGGTCTGCTCAAGCTGCAAGAGGCCTTCATGAAGAACCAGCAGGAGCTCGCCAAGCGTGAAGTGGAGCTCATGAAGCCCATCCTCAAGAGCCTCGAGGGTGTTCTCAAGTCGAAGGCCGAGTCCGGTGGCTTCGACCTCATCATGAACAAGAGCCAGCACGGCGTTCTCTTCACCAAGAAGAGCCACGACATCACCGAGGACGTGCTGACCACCCTCAACGCACGATAGCTCAGCCGCTCGCGCAGCACGCGTTGAAGTTGCTGGCGAGATGATTACTTTGAGGGCGCCCCCGAGTCTCGGCGGGCGCCCTTTCTTGTTTGTTCTGATGGCGGGTAGGCTGGTTCGCCGGCGCTCCGCACACAAGGTCCCCTATGCAAGGCCGCTCACAGCTGATGTTTGATCTGCGCCCGACGCCAGTCGTGCTGCGCCTCATGATCGTGCTCTTCGCTATCTGGTTCACCTTTGCGGTGCTCATCAACTTCGCGTCGATGCAGAGCGCCGCATCCTTGGTGCAGGAGTACCTCGCGCTCAAGGCGACCCATGTGATTCCGGGCGGCTTTGTCTGGGAGCCCATCACCTATATGTGGCTGCATGAGCTGCAGTCGCCGATGCACTTGCTCTTCAATCTGCTCTTTCTGCTCTTCTTCGGTCCGCCGCTGGAGAGACGCTGGGGCGGTCGGGCCTTTCTGAAGTTCTGGGTCCTCGCGGGCATCTTCGCCGGGTTCTTCTCGGTCCTGATGGGGCTGCTCATCCCCGAGTGGTTTGGCGACCATATCGTCGGCGCGTCGGGTTCACTGATGGCTGCGCTGGTAGCGTTTGGACTCGTTCAGCCCAACAGCGAAGTCTTGATGTTCTTCGTTCTTCCGATGAAAGCGAAGAACTTCATCTGGATTGCGCTCGGACTCGATATCCTCTTCTTCTTCGCGTCCAACCCCACGACAAGCCGCGTTGCCGTCCAGACCCACATCGGCGGCGCGATCGCTGGGTATCTGCTGGTCACCGGCAACTGGCGCCCTAGCCTGCTCCGCGACAAGCTGCGCCTCAAGAGCATCGATGCCAAGCGGAAGCGTCGGGCAGGACGCAAGGGGCCGAAGCTTGAGGTCTTACCCGGCGGCCGTGGCGACCGGGACCTGCTAAACTAGTCCCAAAACAAGCGCTATTTCCGGCCGCGGCTTTGGCGATGCCCTCGCCAACGACGTCCGTGCGTTCGCTTCGCTCACCTGAACTCGACGATGCACGCATCGGCTTCGTCCAGCGGACGCCGCTGGCAAGCACATCGCCGTCGCCTCGCTCGAAAACAGCGCTTGATTTGGGACTAGACCTTTCGACCGCCGAGCTCAGTCCACGTCGATGACGGTCGGAGGCCGGCGTGCGGGCGGGACAGAGACCGCTCCAGGCGGCAACAGGTCGACACCCGGCGCGATCTCCGCCCCTTGTGGCGGATGAGGCGTGCCGTCAGCGCCACGCGCCGCGTAGTCGGCGAAGCGGGGGTCGGCGGCGGCAGCGCGTAGTGCGCCAAGTCTGTTGCCGACCAGCCGAAACGCAAGGCCTCGCACCGGCGGCACCAAGAGCAACAGGCCAAGCGCGTCGGTGATCATGCCTGGCGTCAGCAGCATGAAGCCCGCCCCAACAATGCAAACGGCGTCAAAGAGCGGCCGTGTGGGCGCTGTCCGCGCGCGGAGGTCGCGCACGACCTTCCCAAGGATCTGACCACCCTGCAGGCGTGCAATCGACAAGCCGATCGCAGCTGTGAGCAAACAGATCCCCACGACCCACCAGCCACCGATCTGGCCGCCAAGCTCGATCAGGAGCCACAGCTCGACAAGCGGTATGCCGATCAATGCCGCCAAGATGATCCAGCCCATGTTCCCTCCGCGTGTTGCGTTGGTCGGCAAGATAGACACCGCACAGCGTCACGCCAATGCGACCATCGCCTAAATGAAGGACTGGGCTGCTCAACGCGCGGCGGCTTTAGACCGAGGACACGGCAGCGGACGGGGCACCTGCACGGGCCCTTCCGCACGCCGTGCTCCTGGGAGCGCAGCGCCTTGCCCCAAAGGGGGCCAGCAGCCGCTCCGATCGATTGTGTCGCGGAAGCGCGAGTTCACTGCTAAACGCATCTGCGCGACGTCGCTTGGACGCCGCTGAGCAAAGAGGAAGTCAATGATCACGTGGCTCAAAAACGTTCTCTGCGGCATCTGCATGGGCATCGCCGACGCGATCCCAGGCGTGTCCGGCGGCACCGTGGCGCTCATCCTCGGCATCTATGAGCGGTTCATCGCCGCGATCAGCGCGATTGGCCCAGGAATGCTCAAGGCCGTCTTCTCAAAGGCGTTCTGGGGCCACCTCGTCGGTGGCGTGACCTCCCCTGCGACGCTCAAGACGAACGCAGCCACAGACCCTGTCGCCGACTACGCGCGGCACGCGCTCTTTCTGGCCACTCTTGTGTTCGGCATCGCCGCCGCCATCGTCGTCGGCGCGAAGTTCATCCCTGACCTCATCGCCGAGCACCCCGCCAAGATGAACGCCTTCTTCTTCGGGTTGGTCATCGCCTCGATCGTGATCCCCTTCCGTATGATGGGGACACGCAACGGCGTCCACGTCGTGGTGTTCGCGATCTTCGCGGCCGCGACGTTCTTCTTCGTCGCGCTCCCGATCGACCAGTCGGACAAGGCCACAGGCAGCGTCACCGTGACGCTACCCGCTCCGGCCGAGGCCGATGTCTTGATCACACCGGTTGGCGAGGCCACGGTCTTCATGACCAACCGTGTCGGCGGCACCGACAAGAAGCGTGAGGTTGCGTACTTGCCGACCGCACCAACCGTCATTGCCGCCGGCGAGACAACCGCCACGATCGCCGTCGTCGCCCGGCTGACTGGCGACATCGCGAACCTGCCAGCGGGTGGTCTTGTCGCGAGCGCTGGACTTCCCGAAGGCACGACCGTCACGCAAGCAGCCCCCACCTCAGGCGGCTCAGATCCCGCGCTTTGGTTCGTGTTTATCGCCGGGATGATCGCGATCAGCGCCATGGTGCTGCCTGGCATCTCTGGCTCGTTCATCCTGTTGATGCTTGGCCTCTACAACTACGTCTTCTTCAACATTCGCGCGTTCGTCTACGAGCGTGATGGGGACGCGCTCGTCGTGCTGCTTGTGTTTGTCGCCGCCCTCATCATCGGCATCGTGTCATTTGCACGGCTCGTCAACTGGCTGCTCAAAAACCACCGAGACGTGACGCTCGCCGCTCTCGTAGGGATCATGGCTGGCTCGCTGCGAAAGCTCTGGCCCTGGGTCACCACCAACGCCGAGGGAGCACTGCAAGCCACAACGCCCAACAACGCCGACGGTCAGCTTGGCCTCCTCATCGGTTTGATCGTGGTCGGCATCGTGCTCGTGGTTGGCCTCGAGCGCCTTGGACGAGGCGCACTTGCCGAGCACAAGCACGCGTAAGCGGTTCAACGGGACGTCGACTTGACCGCTGAGTCCGCGGCGGTGGCCCGCAGGGCACTCAGTTGACCGGCCAGTCCAGCTTCTCGGAGCACACACGCACGCTTGGCTACGCTAGCGGCGTTGCCGGGAACGCAAATCTGATGACTTTGCGATGTGCTTAACGCGGGTCCCAGGGACGCAGCTCCTGTTGATCTTGAGATCACTCAGGGACTGCGTCCCTCCAACCCGGGTTGGGTTCCTTCGTTCATCACGCTTGCGGCGCACCTCTCTGCGCGCCGCAGAGACCGCATTTCCGGGCATCGGTGCGAGCGCGCCGTTCACTCCGACTCAGTTACCTACGCGGTGAACGAGCACGACTGGCACTCGCTCCGTCGACGTGGCCCCTCACCGGCGCTTGCAACAAGACGCGGCGATATGTGCCGCGTGCGTACCGCCGACGTCGGTCTGAGGCGTCGAGACCACGGTTTGTGGCGTACCGGTCACGGCCGTTAGCAGAGCGTTCTGCCAGGCGCTTCGTCGGAAGGCCGGGCTGGCCTTAGACCGAGCGCAACACGCTCAACCGTTGTTGATGCGCTCTTTGAGGTCTTTGCCGACCTTAAAGCGTGGCATGAGCTTGGCGTCGACCTCGACCTTGGTGCCGGTCTTCGGGTTTCGCCCCGTGTAAGCCTTATACGGTCGCACTGTGAAGTTGCCGAATCCTCGGATCTCGATTCGTTCGCTGCGTTTCATGGCGTCGACCATCTCGTCGAACATCGCATTCACAGCGACCTCCACAGCCTTTCTCGGGTAGCCGCCGTTTGCAACGACAGCCTCGATGAGCTGGGACTTGGTCATGATCTCTCCTCCGGCCTGCGAGACGTTTTAAACGTATGGCTGGCTCCACCCCGCGCCGTCAACACAGCCGATCCTTGGCGAATCAAGGAAACCGCCCCAATCCCAGGGTCTTACACGTAGACCGCCGGTTACACCCGCTCGATTTAGTCTCAGGTCAAGGCATCAAGGTGAACAGATTCAGCTCATGCGTTGAGCGGCTCTGCGTCGTCGGACCATGCACTCACGTAGCCCCCCAACTCCTCGGCCGCACCGATGAATCCAGCGTAGAGGTCATGGCCCGAGAGCGTGGCGCTGTCGCCGACGACGATCAGCAGTCGACGCGCTCGGGTGAGCGCAACATTCATCCGCCGAACGTCACTCAAAAAGCCGATCTGACCATCGTCGTTGGACCGAACAAGGTCGACCACCACCACTTCCTTCTCGCGCCCCTGAAATCCATCGACGGTGCCGATCTCTAGCCCATCATCGCGGAGTGCGCCCAGTTCCCCAATCAGTGCGCGCACCTGCCCGTCGTAGGGAGAGATCACAGCGATGTCTCCAGGCGGGACGCCTCGCGAGATCACCCGGCGTACCTCTGCAGCGGTCCGAGCAGCGAGCTCCGGATTGCACCTGCTGACGTCGCGTTCGCCGTCTCCGGTGACCTCGGCCCAGCCCTTCCCTGCGCTGTCGACGAACACGAGCGGTGTCGAACGTCCTGGATCGGTCTCCACGCCCTCAAGATCGGCCACGCGATGGTCAGCAACCGCGGGATGGGCCTGCAGACGTCCGCCGTAGAGCTCTTTGGAGACGTAGGCCATGAGATCGCGGTGCATCCGATGCTGAATCGTGAGCAACCGGCGCCCCGCTTCGCCGTAGGCGTTCTCAAGCGTCTCAAAGAGCGAGCGCGCGAGCCCAGCGCGCGCAGCGCCATGGTCAAAGACGGTGGGTGGCAGCTGCTGGGGGTCGCCACCAAGCACGACCCGCGGAGCGCGCTGGAGCGCACACCAAAGCAGCGGGTCGACCGCTTGGCTGGCCTCGTCTACGACGACCACATCAAACTTCCCCTGCGGGCCCCAAAGCAGCTTCCCATCCGCTGCAGCGAGGGTGGCGCAGACCACCTGAGAGCGCTCGAGCAACCCCTCCGCGAGCCCCTTCTGATGGCGCCGAGAGTCTCGAAAGAGCTGGTGGACCTCTGCGCGGGCCATCCGGCGCTCCGCATAGGGGATCTTGCCGCGGGCGATGCGCTTGTTGAGCTTGGCGTTGGCAGCGAGCGCGTCGCGAAACCAGCGCTTAGCGAGCTGCATTGACGGATGGTCGTCGAGCTTCGCGTCGAGGCTGTGGGCCTCGACCGACGCGAGAACGCGTGCTGGGTGGCCGATGCGGGTGACGTCGACACCGTGGGCGATGAGACGCTCGGCGAGGTTATCGACGGCGGCGTTGCTGGCCGCCGACACAAGGACACGACGGCCCGCTCGTCGGTGCTGCCGCACGATCTCAACCAACGTCCGCGTCTTGCCGGTCCCGGGAGGGCCGAAGACAAGCGCAACCGGGGTCGTGCTCATCGCGAAGTGAACCGCCTCTTGCTGCGGACCGTTCAGCGCGGTGTCGAACAGGACCGGCGTCGCCATCGGCTCGGCCGTGGTCGGCGCGCTCCCGCCGTAGGCCACGGCACGCAAGCGGCCCAAGTCGGACGCCTCCTCGGCCTCCGCCAGCAAGCGCATCGCGCGATCACCGCGATCGAACGTGGTCGTTGGGAAGTCCCGGACGACGCGAAAGCCCCCGCTCCAGAGCGCGCCTGAGGCCCCACCTTCGATGACAACGCCGAGCCGATGTCGGCCCCAGCGAGCAACCACCGCTGGGGTCACCTCGTTGCCGGTCACGAGACGCACGGGATCTCCCGAGCGGAGACGAACCGTGTCACGAGCCAGAACGCCCTCCCGCGAGACCAGCCACAGCCACGTTCGGTCACCAGCGGCCGGGCGCGCCTCATCGATCGCGACGTCAAGTAGCTCGCGGACCTCGGTCCCAGCTTCCTCGGCGCGTCGAATATGCTCGCGGCGCTCCGCCTGCCACGCCTGCCGGAGGGCCGCAATCCGTTCCTGGGCTTGTCGCCTGCTGACTTCGCTGCTCATGCCTGCTTCCTTGCGGTGTCGGCCACCGTCCACGGTGACGGGGCGGCGCTGGCTATCGCGTGACGGCCACCGCCTACCATGGTAAGTGGCCGCCGTCCCTGGTTGTAGCAATCGGAACGTCGTTCCGAACCTCGTGTCGCCTCAAGGCCAAACGACTACGCGCTAGGAACTTCCGGCATCTACATCTAGCGACGGCGGTGAACGCATGTACCAGACCTCTGACATCAAAAAGAACCTCAAGATCAAGATGGACAACGCGCCGTGGACGGTCGTCGAGTTCCTCTTCGTCAAGCCTGGCAAGGGCACCGCATTCACCCGCACAACGCTTCGCAACCTGAAGACCGGTCGTGTCATCGAGCGAAACTTCCGGTCCGGCGAGACGCTGGAGCCGGTCGACGTCGAGACCCGTGAAGCCATGTTCATGTACAAAGACGGCGAGGACTACGTCTTCATGGACAACAGCACCTACGACCAGTTCCCTGTCAGCCAAGAAGTTCTCGGCGACTCGTCCCGCTGGCTTGTCGACAACATGAACTGCCACCTTCTCTTCTACGAAGGCCGCCCAATCACTGCGGAAGTGCCGAACTTCATTGAGATCGAGATCACCTACTGCGAGCCGGCCGTGAAGGGCAACACCAGCCAGAACGCGACCAAGAACGCGACCATCGCGTCGGGCGCAACCGTCCAGGTCCCTCTCTTCGTCGAGGAAGGCACGATCATCAAGATCGACACCCGAACTGGCGAGTACCAGGGCCGAAAGTCCAAGTAACGCACCACGGACGTGTCCTCGCCATCGACGAGGACACGCTCGTTCTCAGCTCGGCTCGGCGTGTGTTCCGGGTCGAGGGCGTGCGGGACCGCGACCCATCCGTCGGCGATCTCGTCAGAGTTCGCAGCACGGGTGCATCGACGCCACTGGCGGTCACCGTGGTGCACACACGCCACCCGCACGACTATCCTGCGACGGCGGACCATCGGCGACTCGGGCCAGCGCTCTGGCGCCGGCTGGAGCGACGTGCTGAGCTACTCTCGGCCATCCGCACGTTTTTCGAGACGGACGGCTTTCTAGAGGTCGACACGCCGCTGCTGGTTCAGTCCGCCGGGACCGAGGTCCATGTTGACCCGGTCCACGCGATGCTGACGCCTCATGCGGGCGCTCCGCGCGAGCCACGGTACCTCATCACGTCTCCAGAGCTGTCGATGAAACGGCTCTTGGCGTGCGGCTCGGGGCCTATCTTCACCCTTGCGAAGGTCTTTCGGGATGGGGAGCGCGGTCGCAACCATCGCCCAGAGTTCACGATGCTCGAGTGGTATCGCCCATGGGACCGATACACGACGCTGATGTCCGACTGTGAGCGGCTCATCAACGCACTCGTTCCTGCTGGGCAGGTCCGCTTTGTCGGTGTCGATATCGACCTCAAGCCCCCCTGGCCGCGCCTGCCCTTCTACGAAGCTCTGCAGACGATCGCGGGGGTTGCCAACCCCGAGCGCATGTCGGCAGACGACGCGCTTGCCGCGTTCGCCACCGACGTGGAGCGCCACCTCGACCCGGCGCGTCCAACCTTCATCACCGACTACCCCATCGAGCTGGCGTCGCTTGCACGGCCCAAGCCGAGCGCACCGGAGCTCGCGGAGCGCTTCGAGCTCTACCTTGGCGGCCTTGAGCTCGCCAATGCGTTTGGCGAGCTGACCGACGCAGACACACAACGCCGCCGCTGTCTGGACGAAAACGCCGAGCGAGGCGAGCTCGGCAAGGCCCAGATGCCGCTGGATGAGGACTTTCTCGCAGCGCTTGCCAGCGGCATGCCGCCGAGCGCCGGCATCGCCCTTGGCATCGATCGACTCGTGATGGTGCTGACGGATGCATCGTCGATCGACGACGTCGTCGCCTTCTAGCAGCGTTCGGGGAATGCGGATTCTGGGACGCAGCGAAGGAGCGACGATGGAGTTTACCGGGATAAACGCAGTCCTTGTTCGACGGCTGCTTCAGGCAGCGCCTGCGTCACGGTGCTGCTCCTGGATGGTCTTGAGGAGCGGTGCGAGCACGTTGAAGTCGAGGCCCGCGTTGAGCGCAAGTGGGCCAAACAGGAAGTCGACCAGATAGAAATCGCTGAACACGTTGAGGTTTGGCGCGGCAAGCTTGGCGTAGCGGTCAAAGAAGAGAAGCTGCTTGAGGATGAGCAGGAACTCGCTCGGCAGCCGGATGCCATGACGATAGGCGACGCGCATCAGGTCGGGCAGGATCTCGTCGTAGTGAATGTCGGCCATGGCCATGTCGACCAGGGGGCCGTAGACGCGTGCGAGGTCGGACACCAGCTGGTCACGGTTGGCGTCCGCGTCGACCGCATCGATCTCAAGCATGACATCGGCAAGGGCAGCGTAGTCGCGTGCCGAGAAGGCTAGGACATAGCGCATGACGAAGTGGCGCTGGTCTCTGTTAAAGCGGCCGATGATGCCGAAGTCGAGCAGGCCGACCGCGTGCTTGTCAGGCATCATCATGAGGTTTCCAGCGTGCGCGTCGCCGTGAAAGAAGCCGTCGAGCATCATGGTCATCAGCCAGGCCTTGAGGCCCTTGCGGAGGTAGAACTCGGGATCCATCCCGGCGCCCAAGATCCCTTCCACGTCGTCGGCTTTGAGCCCGTAGAAGCGCTCCATCACCAGCACGTCGCGGGTCACGAGCCCGTCGACCGGCGTGGGCGCCATCACGTCGTCGATCCCGTAGCGCGCCATGAGCTCGTTGAACTCGCGTAGGTTGGCGGCCTCGACCTGAAAGTCGATCTCTTCGTGCAGCGTTCGGTCAAAGTCCGCGATCACCCCGGACATGTTGGCGAGACGAGCGCCCAAAAAAAGCCTCTCGCAGATCCATGCGCCCTTGCGCATCCACCATAGGTCAGCATCGACAGTCGCCTCGATGCCGGGCCGCTGAACCTTGACGACGACCGCCTCACCCGTCGGCAGAGTGGCGGCGTGGACCTGGGCGATCGAGGCCGACCCGAGCGGCTTTGGCTCAAACGCTGTGAAGAGCGCATGAACCGGCTCACCGAAGGCCGCGGCGATGCGGTCCATGACCGGCGCGACCGCCATGGGGCGCACGCGGTCCAAGCAGTGCTGAAACTCGTCGGAGTAGCGCTTGGGGAAGAGCCCAGGACTGGACGCAACCACCTGGCCAAGCTTGATGAACGTAGGCCCCATCGCCTCGAAGCCGAGGCGCACGATACGCTCGTTCGTGAGCGGCTCGTAGGGCCGGTGCCGCAACACGAGCCACCAGACCGCCCGACGGATGCCAAGCCGCGAGTAGAGCCAAGCCGACAGCGCCCACAGGCTCAAGACCGCAATCTTGAGTGCTCGACCGATGACTCGTAGCGGAAACATCACGCCGTTAGCCCGGCGTCACAACAACGCCCGCGGCGATCAGCTCGGCAATCGCCGACTCCGAAACGCCAAGCTCCAAGAGCACCTCGCGCGTGTGCCCGCCAAGAGGCGGCGCCGCTTCGGGGCTCGCGTTGCGCGCCTGAAAGAGCGTTCGGAGGCGAGCGACGCCATCCTGGTCGGTCACGATGTTGCCGCGCGCCTGGTGAAGCGGGTGGTGAACCGTTTCGTCCGGTGTGAGCACCGGCTCGGCGCACGCGTTTGCGCCATCGAGAATCGCCTGCCACTCGTCGCGCGTGCGCTCACGAAAGAGCGACGCGACAGCTCCGGCGGTGTCATTGCTGAACTGGCGCGCGATCAGATCAGGTCGCTCGACAGCGTTGCAAAACGCCAGCCAGAACTTCGGCTCCAGCGCCGCGAGCGCATAGTGGCCCCCGTCTTTGGTCTCATAGACGCCGTAGCAGGCCTGCCCGCCAGTGAGCGTCTCGTTACCCCGTTGGGGTGGCGCTGCTCCGCCGCCAAGCATCGTGGCAAACGCTGCTTGCAGAAACCCCATGGCGCCTTCGGTCATCGACACGTCCAAAAACGCCCCCTCCCCCGTTGCGCTCCGCTGGTAGAGCGCTCCAAGGATGCCGACTAACGACCACAGGCTCCCGCTGATGTCAGCGACCTGGATTGGCGGCAATGCGGGAGGGCCGTCCGCAGGCCCCGCCAAACCAAGCGCACCTGAGAGCGCGAGATAGTTCAGGTCGTGCCCGGGACGCTCTCGGAGCGGACCGTCCTGTCCGTAGCCACTGATTGCACAGTAAACGAGGCTTGGGTTGGTGGCCCGCAAGGTCTCGTAGTCGAGCCCGAGCCGCGCCATCACGCCCGGTCGGAACGACTCGATGACCACGTCGGCGCTTGCGCAGAGATCAGCGGCGATCTGGCGTCCTTTGGGCGCCTTTAGGTCGAGCGCAACGCTCCGCTTGCCGCTGTTGAGCGCGGCAAACGCAGAGCCCACCTTCGACGAGGTCAGCGGCGGCATCCAACGGATGTAGTCGCCGCCCTTTGGCGCCTCGATCTTGATGACCTTGGCGCCAAGGTCTGCCAAGACAAGCGTCGCGTAGGGACCGGGCAGAAGTCGCGTGAAGTCGACCACCTTCAGGCCATCCAGTCGAAACCCGGTCGTCATGCGCGCCCTCCCTCAAACACAGAGAGACCGCACAAAGGGCGGCCTCTCGAGACTTGTGTGCAGGCCTGCGGGAACGCATCGCGGTGGCACCGCGTGAGCGGCACCGTGGCGCGTGTCAGCAGGCATGCGCGTGCGCTAGCTGTAGATGCCGTAAGTTCGTTCCGAGGTCGCTGCGGACCGCCGTCGAGGTCAAGATCCGACGACGACGGACTGTCAGGACAATTCGAAGAGGCGGACCACCGACATCGGCGGTGAGGCGCTGCGAGAAAGGAACGAACTTCCGATCTCTACAACTAGCCCAAGATCTCTTGGAGCTTCATCGCCAGTCCCATGTCGCCTTCGACCTGGATCTTGCCCATCATGAACGCAGTCATGGCGTGCGACGGGTCTTCCGACGACTGGACGAGGTCTTCTGCGGAGAGCGCGATCGTCACGTCCGCCTCGCCCTCGCCCTTCGTCACCTTGACTTCGCGGCAGTCGACGATCCAGATGCCGCCATCATCGCCGGCAACGTCGAACTTAAAGATGCCATCAAGGTCAGCTTTGGTCTTGTCGGGATCTGCGGAAATACGGGTCTCGATCTCGGCAAATACTTCGGTCGGTGTCATGAGCATTCTCCTGTGCTTTGCTCGCAAGCGCGGCCTCAGCCACGGCGTCTCGGGTAGCACGGGCTTTCAAACGGAGTCAATCCCACGGAGACAGTCCGGTTCATCTCGAGCAGCCGATCGTCGCCCAATTTCGGCACACGTCTTCACACGATGCCCACGCGACAGGAGCTGTGATGTGCAAACGGCTCGGATGCCGGCCTGTTACGGAGCGCACGCAAACGCAAACGCCTCGCGTTTCCCAAAGCCCGCTCGCACGTCGCCGCCGCAGACCGTCGGCTCGCGGCCTGTCAGCCCGGCCTCCCTCATGCCTTCGACCCGACGGCTCAGGCTGCCGATTCCGGCGTCCGCTGCCTCGACGCGGTTGTCTTGCAGGGCCCGTTTGGGTTAGGTCCCTGGACCATGTCTCGCATCTCTCAGTGTTTCGGCGCGCTGCATGCCGCCTCCCGTACCGCGCTCATTCCATACGTCACCGCCGGGGATCCGAGTCCCGCCAAGACGACCGACATCCTGGCGGCTCTTGCCGAAGGTGGCGCGGACATCATTGAGCTTGGCATGCCATTTTCGGACCCGATGGCCGACGGCCCGACCATCCAGCTCGCCATGGAGCGTGCGCTGGCGGCTGGCGCTACGCTCGACACCACGCTCAGAGCGCTGTCGGACTTTCGCGCCAACCACGACACGCCTGTGGTCCTCTTCGGCTACGTCAACCCGCTCTTTCAACGCGGGTTTGAGGCGATCAGCGACGACCTAGCGAGCGCCGGTGGAGACGCCGTGCTCGTCGTCGACCTCCCGCCAGAGGCAGCGCACGAGCTCACCGACCACCTGCGCCCTCGCGAGCTGGACTTCATCGGGCTCTTCACGCCGACCTCGAACGACGCACGCGTCGCCACCATCGCGGCCAGCGCAACGGGCTTTGCCTACTACGTGTCGACCGCGGGCACCACCGGTGACGCGATCGCAGCCCTCGACCAAGTGTCGGAGCGTGTAGAGCGCGTCCGAAGCATCTCGCAGCTACCGGTCGCGGTCGGCTTTGGCATCCGCACGCCCGATGACGTTGCACGGGTGGCGACGTTCGCGGACGGCGTCGTCGTTGGAACGGCGCTGATCGAGGCCATGAAGCAATCAAGCGATCCCGCCACCGCGGCGCACGACTTTGTCGCCAGCCTCAGCAGCGCACTCCGCTAGCAGGCTGCTGAAATTCGGACCGAGTGGAAGAAGCATATCGGAAAGGAACTGCGTCCCTTGACCCGCGTTGATGAAGAACGCGGGCTCAACGCGGGTTGGGGGACGCAGTCCCTCAGGTATCGCCCACGACGGGAGAATTTCAGCAGCCTGCTAGAGACGCGCGGCCGCCGACGCATGCCGTCGCACGAGCATGTCCGCGCGGTCCAGTCCGTGGCTCGCGACACCTTGGGAGCGAAAGGCCCCACACGGCCCTAGCGGAGCGCGACCAAGACCGTCGAGTAGCCAGACGCGCGCTCGAAGTCACGCTGGAAGACCGACGCTTGCGCGGGTGTGTCGAAGCGTCCGACCTCAACCCGGAAGAGGGTCCGACCGGCTGAGACGACGCGTCGCACGCGGGCAGGCTGTTGGCTGCTGACAAGCTCGCCGGCGACCAGCTTCGCCGTCCGCTCTTCTTCAAAGACGGAGACCTGAAGCGCAAAGCCAGACTCGTTGCCGACCTGTGCGCTTGGCACTGCGTTGGGCGTCACCAGCACATCCGGGGCCCCTGTCGGACCATCGATACCGGCGATACCAAGCGCACGCGTGGCGGCCAGCTGCCGGTGCGTCTCGATACGAGCAGCATCGGTCGGGTCTCGTGACACGAACATCTTGTGGGGACGCGTCAGGTCGCTATCGACGGAGCGTGTCCCTGGGGACACCGACGACAGGGCCTTGCTGCGCGATCGCGGCGAGCGCGGGCCCAGCTCCATTGGTGCCGCGGGCGGCACGAGGGACGCGACGGCCACCGAGTGGTCCGCGCCACGCTGCTCGCCGACCTTGAGGCCAGCGACAAACACGAGGGCCATCAGCACGCCAATCCCGAGCACCAGGGCGGTGCACTGCCATCGACCGAGGCTCAGTACCGCTTCATCACTGGATTGCCATGGTGCCATCTGCCCTCTCTCTTAAGAGATTCCAAGAGCTGCGGTCGCGAGTCAGTGTCGGGGAGGAAATCGAACGCAACCGCAGCTCTATGGAATGCCTGGCTCAGCTGTCGGAAGGCCGCTGAGTCGCCATGAGGAAGACCACGTTCGCGTCGGCAGGAGCGGCCGGCTCAGCACTCTGCTTGAGCGCGGCGCTAGTGAGGCGGTAGCCTCGTGCCCAGCGGGGATCGTCGGTCAGTGTGCGGGCGCTCGTCTGCGCCGCGGTATTCCGCATCCACATCATGGTCAATTCCTTTCAATTACAGGAAGTTGTCGCTGACTGGCGACGGGACAGAGCCTAAGTTGGGTCCCCTTCTCGGTCAAAAAAAGTGCGCCGCTTTGTGCCGCGACAGGCTTCACCTCGGAGATACAATGCCCCACACGATCATCAAGACAGAGTCCGCACCAGCAGCGATTGGCCCGTATTCCCAAGCTGTTAGAGCAGGCAACATGACGTTCTGCTCCGGCCAGATCGCGCTCGATCCAAGCACAGGCGTGCTCGTCGGCAACGGCGATGTGGCCGCCGAGACACGTCAGGTCATGACCAATCTTCTCTCGGTCGTGCACGCCGCCGGCCACGCCACAACCGACATCGTGCGCTGCACGATCTTTTTGGCCTCGATGGACGACTTCAACACCGTCAACACGCACTACGAGGCTGCGCTCGCAGGCCATAAGCCGTCACGCGCGACAGTGGAGGTGAGTCGACTTCCGAAGGACGTTCGCGTCGAGATCAGTGCCGTCGCAGTGGCTGCTGCTGACTAGCCCGAAAACAAGCGCTACTTCCGGCTGCGGCGTTCGATCTACGCACCACAGCGGCGTCGGGGCGGTCGCTGCGCTCACTCGGACTCGACGGTGCGCGCATCGCCGTCGTCCGCCCGACGCCGCTGTGAGGCGCACCTCGTTCGCCTCGCTCGAAACTAGCGCTCGTTTTAGGACTAGCCCCAAAACAAGCGCTCTTTCCGGCTGCGGCTTTGGCGATGCCCTCGCCAGCGACGTCCGTGCGTTCGCTTCGCTCACCTGAAGCTCGACGATGCACGCATCGCCTTCGTCCAGCGGAC